>CALCKF010000097.1 GCA_937966095.1 uncultured Eubacterium sp. | reverse complement strand
ACCGCCATGAGGGTGATCGTTAGGGTTCATTACGGAACCTCTTACTGTAGGCCTTATGCCCATATGTCGCTTTCTTCCTGCTTTACCGATCTGTATATTCTGATGATCAAGATTTCCAACCTCTCCGATGGTCGCTCTGCATTCGATCATCACCTTTCTCACTTCTCCGGAAGGAAGCCTTACCTGTGCAAATTTTCCTTCCTTAGCCATAAGCTGAGCACCGTTACCTGCAGATCTTACCAGCTGTCCGCCTTTGCCCGGTTTGAGCTCCACATTGTGGATCACTGTACCTACAGGAATGTTTGCAAGCGGAAGAGTATTCCCCACTTTGATATCAGCTTCTGCTCCGGACTCTATGATATCTCCCACCATCAGTTTGTTTGGAGCTATGATATATCTCTTCTCGCCATCTGCATAATTGATGAGTGCTATGTTTGCTGTTCTGTTAGGATCATATTCTATAGTAGCCACTTTTCCCGGGATCCCGTCTTTGTTTCTTTTGAAATCTATTACTCTGTATTTAGGTCTGTATCCGCCGCCTCTGTGTCTTACGGTGATCTTTCCTCTTGAATTTCTTCCGGAATGTTTTTTAAGAGTAACTGTAAGTGACTTCTCCGGTGTGTCGCAAGTGATCTCCTCAAATGTGGAAACCGTCATTCCTCTCAAACCAGGAGTGGTCGGATTGTATTTTTTTATTCCCATCTTTGCCTACCTCCTATATTACAGACTCTGGAAGAATTCGATTTCCTTACTTTTTTCCGTAAGGGTTACGATTGCCTTTTTACTGGCGGCAGTCATACCGACGTATCTTCCCATTCTTTTTTGCTTTCCTACAACGTTCATTATGTTAACTTTTTTAACTTCCACATCAAAGATCTCTTCCACGGCATTCTTGACTTCTGTCTTGTTTGCATCCACCGCAACCTTGAATGTGTATTTTTTTGCCTGTGCGTCTTCCATGCTCTGTTCTGAGATAACAGGCTTTAATATTATATCGTAAGGCGTTTTGCTCATGAGTACACCTCCTCAATCTTCTTTATCGCTTCTTTTGTCACTATGAAGCTGGTATGATTAATGATGTCATATACGTTCATAGTTGTAACCAGAGCTGTTCTTACTCCCTGGATGTTAGCTGCGGATCTCACCACATTATCATCCTTCTCTGCCATCACTATCAGGGCTTTTTTCTCTGCCTTGACATTTTCCAGCATTTTTATCATTTCCTTTGTCTTAGGTGCTTCAAACTTTATTTCATCCATAACGATGATCTCATTTTCTGCCACCTTTGAAGAAAGAGCCGAGAACATCGCCAGTCGTCTCATCTTCTTAGGCAGTGTATATCTGTAGCTTCTTGGCTTCGGTGCAAATACCACACCGCCTCCTACCTGTGAAGGGTCTGTAGAGCTTCCCTGTCTGTGGCGTCCTGTTCCTTTCTGTCTGAACGGCTTTCTGCCACCTCCTCTGACTTCAGCTCTGGTCTTTGCAGACTGTGTTCCCTGTCTTCTGTTAGCTAAAATGTTTTTTATTACTGCATGAACTGCGTTCTGGTTTGGCTCGATACCGAATATTTCATCCTTCAGTTCGATACTGCCCGCTTCCTGGCCTGCCATATTCAGCATTGTCACTTTTGACATATTACTTCCTCCTTCCTGAAGTCATCTATTTATCCTGACCTTTTACTGCATACTGGATGCGGACTATTCCGCCTTTGTTGCCCGGAACAGCACCCTTTATCAGCATAAGGTTCTTTTCTTCTATAACTTTCACCAGTTCAACATTCTGTACTGTCACCGTTTCACGGCCTGTTCTTCCCGGGCCTGCATTGCCTTTGAAGACCCTTGAAGGATAAGTTCCGGCTGCCAGGGCTCCTGCGAGTCTCTTGTGCTTAGAACCGTGACTCATAGGGCCTCTGTGATGTCCGTGTCTCTTGATATTGCCCTGAGTTCCTTTACCCTTGGAAGTTCCTGTAACATCCAGCTTCTTGCCTTCTTCGAAATCAGCAACAGTTATCTGCTGTCCGATCTCATATGTCTCGCCTTCTTCCGGACGGAATTCTGCCAGATGCTTTTTTGGAGCGATATCGTTTTTCTGGAAATGTCCGGTCATAGGTTTGTTGACTCTCTGAGGCTTTGCGTCCTCATATCCGAACTGCACTGCATCGTATCCGTCATTTTCAGCGGTTTTGATCTGCGTTACCGTCATAGGGCCTGCCTCTATAACCGTAACAGGTATCACAACACCGTGTTCAGTAAAGATCTGAGTCATGCCCATCTTTTTACCTAAAATAGTTTTCATGGTTTATTTTTCCTCCTTCTTGGCCTGCCGCTTTACCGGCGGCGCGGCACAACATTTCTTACAGCGGAGCAAGCCCTAACCCAATGAGCTTTGCGAATTGCGGTAGGTCTGCTGCAAGGCTTCCCCGGTCTTCAGCCGGTCGGGAAGCTACTGCTCAAGCCCTAACCCAATGAGCTTTACCAATTGCGGTAGGTCTCACTCATACTAAGGGAGTTCCCTTCGCTTCTGATTTTTTACAACTCTCCTAGAGCTTTATTTCGATATCTACACCTGCAGGCAGATCCAGCTTTGTGAGTGCGTCTGTCGTCTTTGCAGTTGCACTTGTGATATCTATCAGTCTTTTATGAGTCCTCTGTTCGAACTGTTCTCTTGAATCTTTATATTTGTGAACAGCTCTGAGGATTGTCACAACTTCCTTTTCTGTAGGAAGAGGTATAGGGCCGGAAACTTCGGCGCCTGTTTTTTTAGCAGTCTCGACTATCTTTGCGGCAGACTGGTCAAGAAGTGCATGGTCGTAAGCTTTAAGCTTGATTCTGATTTTCTGTAATTCGCTCATTTCTTTCCTCCTAATTTTTTGTACTGTTTTCGCTATGCTCGTACAAGGGGTCCTTTAATCCCGGTTTTTCAACGTGTACAGTGGTTTTGCTTGCTTCGCACACGGTTCCGTGTGTTTCCTATATTTTACACAGAACAAAAAACCGGCGAATCCCTTCGCCCCCATCTTATGTGGGGACAATTCTCAGTGGAAATTCTCCTATAGCAAGGTAACTTCCCACCTCATCGCCTTACACAAGCTTTTTCAGTATATATTATTATTTAAAAATATGCAATACTTTTTTAAAAAGTTTTTTGCATTTTTTTATGCTCAAAATCTTGTATTTTCAATGCATTGAGCTTTTATCTTTCATACACTTTCTCCCGTGTATCTATTTTGCGATTATTTTGACATTAAAAAAGATCAGCCCTATCCAGATCCTTTATCTGATACAGCTGATCTTTCTCCTATGTGTATTATGATTCACATCTGAATCCGTGGTGTTGAATTATCAGTATCCAAGATTTTCATTTATAAGTATCACATGCATTCTGTCATCTATCGAAGAGAATCTCGTAGTCACTGTATGGCAGCATACTGTATTACCCTTGCTGAGACAGCTGCCGCATTTGCCTGTAATAGCGCAAGGTGTCTGTTTACCCAGCCTTATACAGTTCGGAGGACATGCATCATTTTTTATCCTGTCTATTGCATCTCTTTCATCAAAGACGATTTTATTTGCTCCGGCTATCAGTACAACCTTTTCAGGTCCGAACACTATGGCAGCAACTCTGTTTCCTGTTCCGTCTATATTTACTATCTCGCCATCCATGGTTATCGCATTCACACTTGACAGGAACACATCAGAGGAAAGAGCCTTCCTTCTCAGTTCCAGAGCCTTCTTCTGATCGTTCATGGCTGACATCGGATCATTCACCGGATACCCCTTATCTCTAAGCACCTTTTTTATGCCTATCTGCTCCAGAGTCATAGAACCTCCCCATGACACTTCCGAGCCTTCAGGTATAAGCTGGACTATCTGCTGTACAGCAGCATCGATATCCTCACAATAATATCCGGTAATGTTGCGTTTTTTGAGGTTTGATATAACCTTTTCGATCTTAACTTTATTGGCTTTCTTTACATTGGCGTCCATTTTTTCCCTCCTTGAATTTTATATTTATATGAATTTTTCATCTTTTGTGTCCGCAAGATATTCTGCCGCCTTTTCCATGGCATATCTGGCCGTTTCCTCTATTCCTTTTCCCTCCAACGTCCCGGAAACTACAGCTGCCGACACCACATCGCCCGCACCTGCAGTGCTCCCGAAGGAAAGGACCCTTTCAGGTCTGATCACACCTTCATCCTTCCCCTCTTTGTAATAAAGTCCCCCTCCTTTTATCGTTATTATGACGCGTTCCACTCCCTTGTCCTGAAAAAAAGCTCCCGCTTCCATTAGCTGCTCCTGGCTAAGCACAGATTTCCTTGTCATCGCCTCGGCCTCCATCCTTCCAGGCATGATACAACTGAAACTGCCGAGGATCTCTCTTGCTTTATATCCACCGTGAGCAGAAGCCGGATCATAAAATATCCTCATATCGTTACGACCTCCGTACATGTCGGTGATATATCTTATGCTCTCAGCAGGTATCGTGCCGTCGATAACTATAGCCTCGGCCCTTTCCAGAAATTCTGCTGATGACTCCAGAAATTCAGGAGTTATGTTGTCAACGATCTCGCTGTTTCTTCTGGTGAATTCCAGATCTCCAAGGACATTCAGAAAATCCACATTGACAGCTGTCATCCCCGGGAAGGTCTTCATCATATCAGTTCTGACTCCGGCCTTATACATACGGTCTTTTAACGCTGCACCCAGTGAATCCTCCCCAATTGCAGTTATAAATACCGTTTCATACCCGAAAGATGCAAGGTTTGCCGCTATATTTGCCCCGCATCCGCCGCTTTCCACGATCATGGTATCAGTTTCCTTCATTTCTTTTTCTGCAGGATCTGATGACGCTGATGCATCTTCAGCCGGAGCTTTCATTGCTATTTTTATTATTTCTTTTGCACTTCCTATAACTGCGATCATGTTTATCTCCTTCTATTCAACAAATATACTTCCGCCTATGAATTCTCTTATTATAGAATTGTTAGGGATCACTTTCTCGTCTTCTATATCATCAAAAAACCTGATAAACTTAAGAAGTCTCACTGCTTCAGCATGCTCAGGCACGGTCGTTTCGACCTTTTCCAATATGTCTACCGCATATTTTTTAAGTACCGACAGCTCGTACACCAGTGCAGAATTGAATATAACATCTGCCTGGCCGTTATAAGGGAATATGTTCCTGTCCTCACCGGCTCTTACTTTAGGCCAGAGAGCTATAGTCTCAGCTGCAGAACTCCCTCTGAACTCATAATCTCTGACTATGCGCCTTATCATCCTTGTATCTGTAGTGGTCACTCTGTTATGGATGTCTATATTAAGCGGAGTAAAAGGGCTTATATATATCCTGAATTTATCTTCATCGCTTATTCTTTCGGTCAGTCTGCTGTTGAGCCCGTGTATTCCTTCTATAACAACAGGCTGATTTGATGATATCGATGTTATACGTTCTCCAAACACCTTTTCACCTGTTATGAAATCATATCTTGGCAAATCCACTTTTTCTCCCTTCATCAGTCCCGTCAGATCACTGTTAAAAAGTTCGATATCAAGCGATTCAAGATTTTCATAGTTGCGCTGCCCGTCAGGCCCTATCGGTGCATCCTTCCTGTCAAGGTAATAATCATCAGTTCCAAGATAAAGAGGAGCGATACCATTCACCCGCAGCTGCACACAGAGTCTTCTGGCAAATGTAGTCTTTCCCGATGAAGACGGTCCGGCTATAAGGATTATACGTTTCCGCCTTTCAGTTATCATGTCGGCTATCTCTGCTATCTTCTTCTCGTGAAGAGCCTCTGACAGCAGTATCAGATCCTTCCATCCGCCGTTCCTGATCATATCGTTAAGATCAGGAAGATACTCGACTCCCATCAGAGAATGCCATCGTTTGGTTTCCCTGAAAGCCTCGTAGATCTTTTCATCATCTACAAAAGGAGGGATCTCATCAGGAGCAGACGGCTGAGGAAATCTGAGAAGCACGCCTTCACCATAGAGCATCAGCTGAAAATATTTTATATATTTTGTAGAAGGCACCATAAGGCCATAGAAAAAATTTCTGTATCCTTCTATACTGTAAAACTTAGCGCGCTCTACATCTTCAGCATCTCTCAGCAGTCTGGCCTTTTCAAGACAGTTGCACTTCTCCCAGATCTCAACTGCTCTTTTCCTGTCATATTCCTCACTGATGATAGGTATGTTTTTATCTACTATATCCCGCATACGGCTGTTGATTTTTTTCAGCTGTTCTTCCGTTACCGTCTTTTCTCCTGCTATTTCGGTATAAAGACCCTTATTCAAAGAATTTTCTATCTGTACAGGGACATCTCCCATAATATCTATAACAGCTTTTATATAAATCAGCGACAGACTGTTCTGATACGCCATTTCCGCACTGTGGTCCCTTATATCGAGAAATTCGACTTCCGAATCCTCTTCAAGTACATAATTCAATTCCTCATAACGGCCGTTTACCTTTGCCAGCAATACCGTATAGGGCAGATCATCCTTCACCTCTTCCGCCAGAGTTTCAAGAGATACCGGCCCGTTTATACACATCTCATGATGCTCTCCACCCTGAATTTTCTTAAGCTTTATTATCATTTCACAGCACCTTCATTATCCTTGCTTCCCAAAACACCGCGATATATATCCAGTATACCATATATGCAATATAAAAACCACAGGTGCATAAGTACCCGTGGTCATTTGAAGTTTCATCATATCTCCTGATCGCTTCCGGGCAGGATCTCTTCCCGTGTCTGATGTCTCCCCCTGTTTCTCAGAAGATCGAATATAAGTCTCATTTCCTTTTCATGTAACGTTATTCCTCTCGACATATGGGCATGATCCGGAGCCCAGTCACGTATATCATATTTTGGAGCGGCACCGTTCCAGCTGACAAGATTAAGTTCTTTGTTCCAGCCTGTCGAATATGAAGTGATCACCCCTATCTTTTCTACGATATCATATGATATATCCTCTCTTACGAAATCACCATTCTTTGACATAATAAATCTCCTTTCACATTACATCTGCAATACCTCCCGATTATATTACAAAATATACTATATTTGGTAAATTATGTCAATATGCTGGTGGGCATTTTTTACATGGCCTCTTTTATCATGTAAGGGATTTTCCTGCACTTTTCTTCAGATATCGAAGCAACTGATACTCTGAGGCCTTTTGCCAGAGGAACTATGAAAAGTCCTTGCTTTTCCAGTCTGGCACTTACTGCATCAGGGTCATCACAAGGGATAGATATAAAGAATCCTGCATCAAAAGGAACTGTCTCAAGTCCCGCCTTATTCGCCTCTTCCTCGAAAGCTCTGCCTCTTGCCAGCAGCATGTCTCTGTAATATGCCCTTTCTTCACTTACCTTTTTAAGAAGCTTTTCATCGCTGTATATCCTGGTAAGGATTATCTGAGCAACTTTGGCACTGTTTGACCATGATCCTCTCGATGAATATTCGCATACACGTTTGAACTCATCCGCCACGGCTTTTGTTTTAGCTATACAGATCATGGCTCCGCACCTCGTTCCGTAGAGAGTATATGTTTTTGACAAGCTGTAGGCTATGATGGATATTACATTTTCAGGAAGGGTTTCCAGTTTCGGGAGAAATTGTCTGTATTTATTTTCATCACCTGCGAAATCTATATACGCAGCATCCACAACAAGAGCAACAGGCTTCCCATATGAAGCCGCCTCCTTCAGTACCTCAATCACCTTATCCCAGTCATCTAATGTAAGAGAATATCCTGTAGGATTATGAGCCGGCGTATTAAGTATTATAACAACACTTTCCTGTGCTTTCAGGAGTTCAAGGGTTTTCATTCTTAAAGAAGCACAGTTGAAGCTTCCTTCTTCAGTAAAGAATTCAAAGGTCTCAATATGTCTTCCTATTTCCCCTGCTATGGTGTTATATGGTGACCAGTGCCAGTCAGATGTTATGATGCCGTCCCCAAGATCCGAATAATTAGCTATAGCATTTCTCAACGCTCCCGTTCCTCCCGGCACCGCGACCGCTTCAGTAAAGCTTTCAACAGGCTCAAATTCACCAAATGCGGCCTTTTTCACGGCGTCTTTGAATCCCGGCATACCGCCTATGGGAGCATAGTCAGCATAATCTTCAGGCTTCAGCTCTCTGAAGACTTCTGCCACAGATGACAGCACAATCAGCTTTCCATCATCATCAAGCAGAGACCCTATAGTTGCATTTATAACTTTATCGGCACCTTTTTCTGCGATCATCTTCTTCGCTCTGTTGCTTATTCCGAATATCTTGTCTTCTTTAGGTATATTCCTACCGTTTTTTCTTGCCAAAATATAATCCGACACTTAAATCACCTCTGTTTATTGATCTGAAATTCAGCATTCATTATACCATACATCCTTTTTATTACAAGTAATTAGCAGTATTAATTTCCTTTTATCTGTCGATACTATCACCATAGGAGGTAATGCGTGCATGAGACAGGATAGAAAACAGAAAGACAGATCCGCAACAGCTTTGGTTTTATGTTTTTGTCTGATGGCCCTCATTTCAGTTTTCGTGGTAAAGGCCAATATAGATAAAGTCAGAGATAATATGAACAGTGAGAAAGCCGCTGATGTCGTAAAGGAAAAGGCTGTTGATGAAAAAAATGAAGCGACACATGAAATTGTAGACAGCAGGGACAATTCCGACAGTTCAAAAAACGGAACCGTCACTTACGATACATCAGAATTTATTGTCCCCGTAAAGGGAGAAATTATAATGGAATATTCCATGGATATGCCTATATACTGGAAAACTCTTGACCAGTATATGACTCACAGCGGAGTTGACATATCGGCGCCTCAGGGCACCAGTGTGAGCGCATGTGCTTCAGGCACTGTAACCCGTATTGAGGAGGATGATAAGTTTGGTATAGTCGTTGAAGTGAATCACGGCAACAATATGATATCCGTTTATGGCAACCTCGGCAGGAAAAACCTCATAGAGCTTGGTGAAATAGTCTCTCGTGGAGACGTTATAGGAGAAGTTGGAAAAACATCCCTCTTTGAGTTTGACGAACAGGATCACCTGCATTTTGAACTGCGTAAAAACAATGAACCTGTAGATCCCGGCAGCTATATAGACGACCTGTAATACAGAACGGAATCTCAGCTTAGAAGCTCCCCTTTAACTTTTATTTTATAACGCCTCTTTTAAAGATCACACTTGACAACTGGCTTTATAGATATATAATGGATTCATGAAATTCAATAAGGGGAGCTGTTCTAAAGGCTGAGAGGAAGCATATGCTTCGACCCTGTAACCTGATTTGGATAATGCCAACGTAGGGATATTAGAATGTATTTTACATATTTTTAATATGTTTATTACATAAGTGTATATGCGAAGGCATATGCACTTTTTTTCGTTATATTCCAGGATCTGCAGTCAGATCCCACTCGTTCAGCATTCCAACTGAAACTTCAAGGAGGTAAAAATGAACTACACAACTCAAATGGATGCCGCAAGAAAAGGTATAACAACACCTCAGATGAAAACAGTAGCGGAAAAGGAAAATATATCTGTTGAAAAGCTGCGGGAACTGGTGTCAGAAGGAAAGGTGGCGATATGTGCCAATAAAAACCATAAATGCCTTGATCCGGAAGGCATCGGCAGCATGCTTCGCACAAAGATAAATGTCAACCTGGGAGTTTCACGTGACTGCAAGGACTATGACATAGAAATGCAAAAAGTAATGAGTGCAATAAAGATGGGTGCAGAATCAATAATGGATCTTTCAAGTCACGGTGACACCCAGCCGTTCAGACGCAAGCTTACATCAGAATGCCCGGCAATGATCGGTACCGTGCCTGTATATGATAGCGTCATACATTATCGCAGAGATCTTTCACAGCTTACTGCAAAGGATTTTATCGATGTAATAAGGCTCCATGCTGAAGACGGGGTAGATTTCGTCACTCTCCACTGCGGAATAACCAGAAAAACCATAGAACAGATAAAAAAGCACAAGCGCAAGACAAATATAGTCAGCAGAGGCGGCAGTCTGGTCTTTGCATGGATGTCGATGACCGGAAACGAAAATCCTTTTTACGAATATTATGATGACATCCTCGATATATGTGAGAAGCATGATGTGACTATCTCTCTGGGAGATGCGTGTCGCCCCGGTTGTCTGGCAGATGCCACTGATGTATGTCAGATCGAAGAGCTCGTAAGGCTAGGTGAACTGACAAAGCGCGCATGGCAGCATAATGTTCAGGTAATGGTGGAAGGGCCGGGGCATGTGCCTCTTGATCAGATTGCTGCTAATATGAAAGTCCAGCAAACTCTGTGCATGGGTGCTCCATTTTATGTCCTGGGACCTCTGGTGACGGATATAGCAATGGGATATGACCATATAACAGCAGCCATAGGAGGCGCTGTTGCCGCAATGCACGGCGCAGCATTTCTGTGTTATGTGACTCCTGCAGAACATCTTGCATTGCCAAATGTAGATGATGTAAAGCAGGGAATAATCGCTTCCAAAATAGCGGCACATGCTGCAGATATAGCAAAGGGGATCCCCGGCGCACGTCTGATCGATGACAGGATGAGCGAAGCCAGGAGAAATCTTGACTGGGATCAGCAGTTTGCGTGTGCCCTTGACCCTGAAACCGCAAAGTCGATCCGTGACAGCAGGAGCCCTGAAGAAGACCACAGCGAAACATGCAGCATGTGCGGAAAATTCTGTGCAGTCCGCAGCATGAACAAAGCTCTTTCGGGAGAACACATCGATATATTGTAATATTGTAACATCTTTACATAAAAATCCACTCTTTACTGCTAAAACAGTAAAGAGTGGATTTTTTCAGCATATCATATATTTCATACTGTTACTTTTACGTAATTTATATTCTTGCCTTCGGCATCAAATCTGTCCTCATACTCAGTGGTTATGTTCGCAGCTGCATATATGCTGGCATGAAGATCTCTGGTCTGCCGAACTATATTGAATCCGACAGCTTCTATTTCATCAAGTGTGAACATGAAAAGATCGTCATTATCCGTCTTTATTTCGATGAATCCTCCTTTTTTTAATGATCTTCCATAATTTACCAGGCGTTCTCTGTAAGTGAGTCTCCTCTTGGCATGACGGGCCTTGGGCCACGGATCGCTGAAATTGAGATATATCCCGGAAAGCTGTCCAGGGCAGAAAATTTCATCCATATCATCTACGAAAGTAAGCATAAATTTCAGATTGGAAAGCCCTCTTCCTCCGTTTTTTCTTTCCTGTTCATCACGCAATCTTGCCTTTTCAAGAGCTCTCAATATAACAGTCTCCTGTCCTTCAACAGCTATAAAATTACATTCGGGCTCGCTTATTGCTTTGTTTATGATGAACTGACCTTTTCCACATCCTATTTCTACAAAAACAGGATTGCCGTTCCTGAAATATTCCTTGTTCCCATCACTTCCCGGGTACACCATATATGTGCTGCAAGCCTGCAGCCTTTTTTCAAGATCCTTAGCTTTTCTCTGTCTCATATATGCTCCTTTACAGCAAAATCCTCTCTGCAACTATCACAGCAATAAACAGTCCAAATATTACTGATGCCGCCAGATCTCTCAGCTGCATCTTCATCCCGTTCATCCTGGTTCTCTTTATGCTGCTGCCATAACACCTTGCCTCCATTGCCATCGCAAGATCCTGTGCGATCCTGAATGCGCTTATGAAAAGAGGAACCAATATAGGTATCAGCGCCTTCGCACGCCTGATTATATTGCCGCTTTCAAAATCGGCGCCTCTCGCCTGCTGGGCTTTCATTATTTTATCCGTCTCTTCCAGCAAGGTCGGTATGAATCTCAATGCGATCGTCATCATCATTGCAAGCTCATGAGCCGGAAGTCCTATTTTTCTAAAAGGAGAAAGCAGCGCTTCTATACCGTCAGTCAGACTGATAGGCTTTGTAGTAAGCGTAAGCAGAGATGCCCCTATTATAAGCAGTATCAGTCTTACAGCCATGAACACGGCTGTACTTAAGCCTTCCTTTGTTATCTCGAGAAAGCCTATCGATATCAATACTTCTCCCTTTATCATAAACATATTTATTATAAAAGTGAATGCTATTATAAGGAATACGGGCTTCAAGCCTCTTAAAATAAATCTGACAGGTACCCTTGATACTCCGATCACAATGACAAGTCCTGCCAAGGCTATGGCAAAACCTAAAAAATCATCCACAATGAAGAGAGAAACGATGTAAAACAATGCAGCCATTATTTTGATTCTCGGATCAAGCCTGTGTATATATGAACTTCCGGGATAATACTGTCCCAGTGTGATATCTCTTATCATTTTCTTAAAACCTTTACTATTTCATCAGCCACCTTATCCATCGTAAGACATCCTGTATCTATTTCCATTCCTCTCTCCCTGAGACGCACCGCTATCTCCATCGGATCAGGAAGCGCCAGCCCCATTGATTTCAGCTCAGTTTCGCGGGAGAAAACCTCTTCCGGAGTCCCTTCCATAACAAGGTGGCCATGATCCATGACCAGGATCTTATCGGACATAGCGGCAATATCATTCATATTATGTGAAACCAGAAAAATTATATTTCCTTCCCTGCGATGTATTTCACTGATCATATTGAGGATATCGGCATGTGCCTTCGGATTAAGTCCTGCAGTAGGTTCATCCAGTATGAGTATCTCAGGCTTCATTGCTATCACGCCTGCTATCGCCACCCTGCGCTTCTGCCCTCCCGAAAGGTCAAACGGTGAAATATTTTTTATGATATCATAATCAAGCCCTACCAGCTCTATAGCCTCCTTTACAAGACGATCTGTCTCCTCCGGCGTAAATCCCAGGTTCACAGGCCCGAAAGCGACATCCTTTGCTACGGTTTCCTCAAACAGCTGATACTCCGGATACTGGAATACCAGGCCTATTTTACGCCTTATATCGCGCATATTGACCTTATCCGCAGTTATTTCGGTATCTCCGATCTTTATGCTCCCCGATCTTGGTTTCAACAATCCATTGAGATGCTGCACAAGGGTCGATTTCCCCGACCCCGTATGCCCTATTATGCCTATAAACTGACCGTCCTCAGCAGTAAAGCTTACATCTTCAAGGGCAACAGATTCATGAGGCAGCCCTTCGCTGTATATATGTGTAAGTCCAGTAACTTTTATCGACATAAGCAATCCACCATATCATCTATAGTCAAGATGCCTTCCGGAATATCTATATTTCTGCTTCGGAGTCTCATCGCAAGATCGACAGCAGGCGGTACCCCTAGACTCAATTCTTTGAGTTCTTCCGCCCTCATGAAGATCTCTTTTGGAGCACCTTCCATCTTTTTTATACCTTTATCCATAACTATTATCTTGTCCGCCTGCGCAGCCTCCTCCATGAAATGAGTTATAAGAAGTGCCGTTATTCCCTTTTTGTTTAATCTTTTTATAACATCCAGCACTTCGAGCCTTCCTCTGGGATCCAGCATAGCCGTAGGTTCATCGAACACTATGCATTCGGGTTCCATGGCCACCGCTCCGGCAATCGCTATCCTCTGTTTCTGGCCTCCTGAAAGCATATGGGGGGCTTTTTTTCTGAAATCATACATCTCCACATCTATCAACGCCTGATCCACACGTTTTCTTATTTCAGCGGGATCTATCCCTAGGTTTTCCGGTCCGAAAGCCACATCATCCTCCACTATCGACGAAACTATCTGATTGTCGGGATTCTGGAAAACCATTGCCACCCGCTGACGTACATCCCAGACATTTTCCGCTTCGGATGTATCAAGGCCATCCACAAATACCTTCCCCGATGTCGGCAGCAAAAGCCCGTTTATATTTTTTGCCAGTGTGGACTTTCCCGAACCGTTCTGACCTATGATTGCTGTAAAGCTTCCCTTTTCCACACTGAAGCTGACATCATCTATCGCTCTTACAGACGTGCCTTCCTCATTTTTCATATATTCAAATATCAGATTTTCTATTCTGATAAAGTCCGTCATCTACCGGTCCTTTCCTCCATAATAATCATCCAGCATCTTCTCCATATCATATACACCCACCTGTCCCGGTGCTGAAGCTTTCTTGCCCGCTGCAAAAGTCATACATGAACCGTACCTTCCGGCTGCAACCCTTGCAGGTCTGCCAGACTCTCCCATGGCAATGGAAACAACAGGGCCTATATCTTTTCTGCTGAGGTATGCTGTGGCTTTCAGCAGATTCTCCGCATCTTCCTTTGAATATGCCATTGCCGCTATCTTATAGATATCTGCACCGGTTTCAGCCATAATTTCCACAAGCTCCACCAGCTCTGCAGGAGCCGGCATTCCGCTGAAATCATGATGTGATACCATGACTTTACACCCATATCCATGTATTTCTCCTATTATACCATTGAGAAACCCGCTGTCCAGCGCTCCGTTCCCGTCAAAAAGTTCTATATCTATTATATCAGCCAGTTTTGACTGAGCCACAAGGCTCTGTATACGGGCAATACTCTCACGATCCAGCTCTGCACATCCGCCCTCTGCAATGGATCTCACAGTAAATATCACCGGTCTTCCATCAACTATAAAATTGATATCATCAAGAATCTTTATAATGTCAAGATAAAAATCTTTTTCTTCCATGACTGTTTCCGGATCATCTAATGCTGACAGATATGTATCTGCACGCCATTCGATCATCTGGCACGGCATTTCCCTGATCTTCTCGCATTCCTCTATTATCTCCTTGGGATCCGAAGATACGACAGGAACCACCACTTTTGGTCTTCCTGTTTCCAGTGTTAATTCCCTGATCTTTAGTGCATTCATAACCATTTTCTTTTCCTTTTTCCAAACATGAATTTAATTTTATCATTTTTGTCGCACATTTGAAAGCTTCTGAAAATATTTCCATCAACTTAAAAGTACGAGCAACGCCCGCGCCAACTCGTACTTCCCTGTTTTTTGAATTATACCACTTTAATGTGAAGATTTTTTGTTAAAAGGAAAATTCACAGCTGCAGGCATCACGATGTTTTATGTGCGGGCAGCTTATATGAAAAATAGTTCTTAGCCGGTGTTCTGCATAACGCATTGGCTATTATCACCGACAGTACCATCCCTGCGGTAAACTGACCTATATTCCATGGGACCCCCAGCATAGGAGTCACCCAGTTGCCATACATGATTCCCTCTGCAAAATAATAGGAAGCAGCCATGAACATACCTGATAGTACCATACCGAATATCTCCGTCAAAATGAATCCTTTATCGGTAATATCCTTTTTCCTTGACGCTGTCATTATTACAAGTCCCAATATCAGTGCCATTATTCCTTTTATGACAAACGTCCATGGAGCCCATGCCGCGAATCCTCCTATTATATCTCCCAGCATTCCTCCCAGAGCTGCCGCCAGCGCTCCATATTTCCATCCAAGGACAAGAACAGCCAGGAATACCGCTGCATCTCCCAAGTGTACATATCCCTGAGTGAATGGTATAGGGATCCTGATAAACAATATGGAGACCATTATAAGGCACATCATCATTGCGGTGAGAACTATTTTGTATGTATGTGTTTTTGTTTGCATGATAAAACCTCTTTTAAATAATTATTGTTTGGTATATACTATGATACATGATAAGTGTATATAAATAAATATACAGAAATAATTATTTTTATATTAACAGTTGGAGGTTTATATGAAAGCTGTACTGCCGGTTTTAGATGAAAACAAAAAAAGACCATACTATCTGCAGTTATATGACTACATCAAAAATGCCATCCTTAGCGGTGATATCATGGAAGGTGAAAAACTCCCTTCTCTGCGAGCTCTCGCCAGATCCACGGGTCTGAGCATAACTACGATAGAGCAGTGTTATAACCAGCTGCTGGTCGAAGGATACATATACAGCAAATCACAGTCGGGGTACTACATAAGCAAAGTATTTTCTCATTCGAATAAAACTGTACCTTACGAAAAAGGCATTTTTTCACTTCATGTATCATCTCCGGAAAAAATCCTTGATTCAAATACCTCTGCATTCATGTATGATCCTGACTGTTTTGATTTCAATAAATGGAAAAAGTGCATGAATAGAGTTATCAATGATTATTCCCATGTGCTGTTTTTTGAAAGTGATCCGCAGGGAGAAGCCGCTCTTCGTACCGAACTGGCAAAATACCTTTATGTTTCCCGCGGAGTATCCTGTGATCCAAAGCAAATCATTATTGGTGCGGGAACTCAGCAGATAACTAATCATCTCGCTACTATCCTGAAAAAAATAGGCATAGAACACACTGCTGTTGAAGATCCCGGGTATATGCCCGTAAGAAATATCTTCAGGGACAGAGGATTCGCTATAACTCCCGTCGCTGTTGCTTCCGATGGGATCATCATAGAAAAGCTTCCAGCAAACATAAGGACGGCCGCATATGTCAGCCCCTCCAATCATATGTTCACTGGAGCAGTCATGCCTGTAGGCCGCAGATATGAACTTCTAAACTGGGCAGCGGAAAACAGCAGCTACATAATAGAAGACGATTACGACAGTGAGCTAAGATATTTCGGCAGACCGATACCGGCTTTGAAAAGTCTGGAAAACAGTCAGCAGGTCATTTACCTTGGTTCGTTCTCCAGTACGCTTTTCGCAGCTGTGAAAATAAGCTATATGGTCCTGCCCGAGGAAATGGCACAGCTCTTTTCTTCGATTGCCTCAGACTATTCACAGACGTGTTCCAAGCTTGAACAGCTTACCCTGGCATTTTTTATGGAAAACGGCAACTATCAGACCCATATCAAAAAACTGCGCAAGCTGTATTCACAGAAGCTTGAAACTGTAACTTCTGTCTTTTCGGAAAACGCAGGCGACTTCATAGATGTGAAAAACACTGCATCAGGGATCAATATCCTCTTAAAGATCAACTCCCGTAAAAGCAACAGTATATTAAAAAAGGAAGCCGAAAATCTCGGCATCCCTGTTTCTGTATTGGAAAACGGCCTTCTGATCTTCAATTACACTCAGATTCCTCTTTGTCGCCTCCCAAACCTGCTGAATGATCTGATATCCTCCTGGAGATCATAGGGCGCATGCGGTTTTTCTCATAAACTGCATGCAGCACAAGCAAAACGACTGCAAGGCAGCTCACCAATGCACCACCTATTATTCCGGGAGGTCTGAACCACAGCTTTATCTCATGTGTTCCTCCGTTCAATGATGTGGATATGAAAGCATCACCTATCAGCTCTTCGATATCCCGTTCACTGCCATCCACTTCAAGATGCCATCCCTTCTCATACGGAACCGATGTTACCAGTATGCCCCCTGACCCGGCATCCACACTTCCTTCTATGAAGCTGTCTCCCCAGTCAGTCACCTGCATAGTATTCTCAGAAATCACTTTATAGGCTGAATCCCACACAGCATAATCAAGGCTGCATACATAGCTGGTTATATCGCCCGAATATCCTGCATCATAGCTTACAGATATTTCAAAAGTATCTCCTTCTTCTACCGTGCCTATATTCACTATTGAACCGCAATCGCTTCTTATTCCTATTTCATCTTTTATCTTGCCATCATTTTCCGAACCCTTTTTCACGATTATTTCCTGTGCATTATCCGCTTCCACAAAAACATAATACTTCTGAGTTTTATCTGCTCTGTATTGCAATACGACTTCAGCATCTCTTGTTTCATCCTCCAGCTCAGTCGTCACCTTTCCGTATGCATCATTTTCCACTGTCATATTTTCCGATGATACCGATTCTTCCTCCATGTACCTGAATACATCATCATACCTGTTGGCAGTAGCCGCCCTGACATAACTGTCAAGCACCTCAAAAGGATTCTCGCTGTGAGTGTCCCATGTCCTGATCTGTTCTCCTGTCATATACCCTATAGAAAGCGGGTAATTGCTTTCGTAAAGCCGCGAGTTTCCTTCTTTTGTCACAAAATGAAAATCCGGGTCATCCAGGGCTGTGTTCTTTGTTATCATATATCTTATATTCAGTATTGCGTTGGTGACAGGATCTGTCTGATTGTAATTAAACCTGTTTTTGCCGGGCTCCCCTTCAATACCTATGGCCTCCATGATCCTTGTAGTATCTGCGTTTATCGATGATGAAAACTGTGATATCCCTCGGTAATGATACAACGCCGGACAATTGAGGATATAATTTGCATCGATCTCCGTTCGTCCGAATTCTTCACGGCTTTCTTCTGCAAGAGCTGTCACATCCTCATAGTTTTCAAAATATGACGCTCTCTGAGTATTGCCTATGATACTTAGAGATGTGCAGGATGATGATACCATTTCAGATATTATGACTGCAACCGCCAAAAAGATAAATGTTCCTTTCCTTATCAAATGGCGTTTATATAGAACTATTATTGTACAGTAAAGCGCAAGCCAGGCAGCACCTCCATAGAAAAACAGATCCATATCTTCTATGCTGCCGCCTGCCATTATCTTCTGAGCAAAAATATAATATGCTATGCCTGATGTCAGCAATATCCAGACAGTTTTAAGATCCACCTCTCCAAGTCTTCGAAAAGCCTTATATGCCATACCTATAAGAACGAAGCATATCACAAATGTGTACCTGTACGGCAGCTGATTTGGAAAATGAAACCCATGCCAGATGAAATCCAGCTTGTTTATATTGAGACTTAGGAACATGAATAAAAGAAATATACCATTTATGAATTTTTCCCTTATACTTACAGACCTGCTCATTATATAGAATACCAGCAGAACGACTGTAAACATCCCGCAGTAAAGGTTAGGCAGCCCTTCACGATATGTCAGCTCGCTGTACGGCAGCAGCTGATTTATAATATCGAGCACATCATCATAAAAGATCGTATTGTCAGGCATTTCCGAAGATATATAATAGGTGCTCTGCATGCTTATATACGTAGGCAGCAGCATTACCGCCGACATAGCTATCCCAAGAAGAGAAAAGCCTGCAGCTTTTCCTGCATCCAGGACGCATTTCTTCAGAGAAGGCCGTCTGTTTTTTATAAGATATATAACCGGATAATAGAACAATATAAAAATACATACCATTATTGCTATATAGTAATTGCAGAAAACTATAAGAGCCAGCGATACTGTATATAATACAGCCCTTCCTTCATCTATCAGACGATTCAGCCCAAGTATACACAGCGGAAGCAATGCAACGGCATCCATCCACATTATACACCAGTAATATGCCATGACATAGGCGCTCAATGCATATAAAGAGGAGAATCCCACAACAGCCCAGTCATTTATCTTATCCGTATATCTCAGATATAATGCCATGAAGCTCCCGGCAAGGCCTATCTTTATCAGCAGTATTACAGTAACCGCCTCCATAATAAAGCTCTGAGGAAAAAGCACGAGAAGAAGATTCAGAGGGCTTGCCCCGTAATAGGCCAGGAGATTCCAGAAATTACTTCCGCCTGCACCGTTCCATGTATAAAAAAGACTGCCCCCTTCCTGAAGCTTGTACTGCAGCTCACTCAGAAAAGGCACATACTGATGATACATATCTATCACGGCTATCTGATTTTCACCTGCAGGATATATCCCTGTAACGGCAAAAGCCAGTACCATCACAAGTACCGGCAGTAGAAATGCTGCAAATATAAGTTTATTACGGTTTAAAAAGCCTTTGATCCTCATCTATATTGGTTTCCTTTTCTATATATAAAGGTCTTCTCTTTGTTTCGAGATACATTCTTCCCATATATTCGCCCATCAAGCTAAGTATAGCTGTTATGAGTCCTCCGAAAAAAAGTATGAGACATATGGTCGATGCATACCCCGGGATATCTTTTCCCATTATGATAGTCTTGAGAATCTCTATTATAAAATACACCATCGAACCGGCAGCCACGATACCGCCGGAAAAACCTACGAATTTCAAAGGTGATACTGCAAAATCTATAAAACCGTCCAATGCATATTTTATCAGACCCCAGACAGACCATTTGCTTTCACCTGATAATCTCCTTACATTTTCGAACTCCACCCACCTGGTCTCAAATCCCACCCAGGCAAATATTCCTTTGGAGAATCTCTGTCTTTCAGGCATTCTTAATATTGCATCTACCATCCTCCTGCTCATTATCCTGAAATCGACAGCGCCGTCAACTATCTCTATATCACTGTAACGGTTCATTATCCTGTAGAATGCTCTTGCCATCAGACTCCTCAGCCTCGGCTCTCCCTTTCTTGACACTCTTCTAGCCGCACAGCTGTCACATCCGGTCTTCTCTATCGTTCTTAACATTTCCGCAATCAGCTTTGGGGGATGCTGAAGATCCGCATCCATTATCACTGCAAAATCACCGCAGGATGCCGAAAGTCCTGCATACATGGCCGCTTCCTTTCCGAAATTACGGCTGAATGAAATATATTTAACAGGCAGTTTTTCTGTCATAGCACGGATTTTTTCCAAGGTGTCATCATCGCTTCCGTCATCTATGAAAATATATCTGAACGAATATCCTTCCAGGTAATCCACAGCATTACCGGTTTCTTCAATAAAACCCTCTATATTTCCGCCCTCATTATAACATGGAACTATTATATCTACAGTTTTCAGTTCTCTACCCTCCATATACGGCTTACTCTGCCAGCTTGATCTTCATACCATCAGTTTGCACTATATTATTATTTTTGTCAATAAAAGCAGCTTCAAGCATCTCATCTCTATATTGCTCCTGAAGATCATCTATAAGCTTCTGTGCATTTTCGCTTCCAAGAATGAGACATACTGTAGATAATCCGTCACATAAAGCGGAATTCCCGTTTTCAGCAGTTATCGTGACCGACTCCAGGTCTGTTTCCGCAGGATATCCTGTATCAGGATCGAGCACATGATGATAAAGCACCCCATCCTGTACGAATTTTCTTTCGTATATCCCGGAAGTCACAAGAGTCGCATCCCTGACTTCCACTGACCCTATGACCTCGGTAGTATCGCTGTATGGCCGCTCTATTCCTATATTCCACATGCTTCCATCAGGCTTTTCGCCTATTGCAACTATATTTCCTCCGAGATTGACTATGGCAGACTCCACGCCTCTTTCAGAAAGCAGCTTGCTGATCTTGTCTGCTATATAACCCTTAGCTATCCCCCCGAGATCTATCCGTGCCTCCGGATCCTGAAGCGTGACTGTATTCCCATCGAGATCGAGCTTGCTGTAGTCCACATGCTTTACAGCTTCACTGACAGCCGAACTGTCCGGCACCGCAGGATCCTCACCGGTAAAGTCCCAGAGTTCTGTAACGCCTCCTATAGTTATATCAAATTTTCCTCCCGATATCTCTCCCATATATATACCCTGGCTTATTACTTCGGCAGTATCGTCTGAAACCTTCACCGGTCTTCCGCCCGAATTATTTATATTATATACATCACTGCCTTCTATGGTCCTGCTCATAAGCCCCTCATACCTTTCTATCTGATCAAAGGCCGCTTCAATAATATCCTCAGCTTCATCCTCCGGCATGCCGTAAACAGTTATCGTACACATGGTATCAAGACAGAATTCAGTCCTTGAAACCTCTTTGTTACCGCACCCCGTCTGTGTTATAATTACAGATACAGCCAGTATAACGGCTACCATCGTTTTTTTGGCAAATGACGATACTAATTGTGTATTTTCACTTTTGAGATTCATAAAACACCTCCGGAGGACTTATGATTAAAAAAGCTGATATAATACTGGCCTGTATACTAATCGTTACAGGTCTGACCATGTCATATATTTTCTCTTTCGGCGATCAGACCGCAAAGCAGCTGCAGATCAGCTGCGGCGGCGAACACTTCGGTTCTTACCCTCTGGATGAGGACAGGGAAATAGTCGTCGATCGAAATGGTCATATAAATAAGGTTACCATAAAAGACGGTTATGTTTCAATGGAATTTTCCGACTGCAGCGGGCAGGACTGTGTGCACCAGGGAAAAATATCAAAGACAGGTGAAACCATAATATGCCTTCCAAATAAAATCGTGCTTGAAATATCAGGGTCTGAAGACGGATATGATGCTATAGCCCACTAAGTGCACGAAACACCTGATCTGTAAAGTATCTTTTTACAATCTATTGATGTCCGGCAGAGATATTATATTATCACATACTTTTTCGGCAAGAGCCATATTATGTGTTACCACAACAAGACCAAGCTGTCTTTCTTCAGCTATATCAAGTATCAGTTCCCATATCTGAGCCTGCGTTATCACATCCAGCATCGTGCTTATTTCATCACATATCAGTAATTTCGTCTCAGGGCTCAGAACCCTTGCTATACAAAATCTCTGCAGTTCTCCTCCGGACAGCTCAGCAGGCCATCTTTCCATCCACTCCGGTTCTATACCGATAGCCTCCAGCAGTTTCCTGTCAGGCTCCCAACATTCATTCAGAGATTTTTTCATCTTCCATCTTGGGTTCAATGCCTGTTCAGGATGCTGATATATCATTTGTACCGGGCAATACCCTTTACGTGCCATGGGCTCACCGTCCAGAAGGATTCTGCCTTCTACAGGCTCCAGATATCCTGCCAGTATTTTTGACAAGGTACTCTTTCCATAGCCGGAAGGTCCTACCAGGGCAATTTTCTCTCCAGACCCAAGTGTAAAATCAATATTCCGAAGTATCCATGGCATCCTGTCGTTATATCTGAAGCTTATATTTTCCGCTTTAAGTTGCATTTATACACCTGACCTTTCCGCCTCTCAGGCTGCGCATTTTCACCTCTGCTCCGCAGGCTTCAGTCCTATACGGGCACCTGGGTGCAAACAGACATCCATCCGGCAGTGACCCGGCATAAGGCTGAGTCCCTTCAAGAGGTCTGAAGTCATTCTGAGGCAGAGCATCTATAAAGGCCTTTGTATAAGGATGCCTAAGGGCAGACTTCCCTGTCCTGAAATCGTCTGACGGACAGACTTCCACTGTCGTACCGGCATAAAATACGGCTATCCTGTCAGCTGCATCGAGAGCAAGGTCGATATCATGAGTTATCAGAAGTATACCGCATCCGCCATCTGCCAGTTCTCTGAAATGTTTCAGCGTTTCCATGGCCATATCGGCGCCGATGCCAGGTGTCGGTTCATCTGCTATTATAAGCCTGGGATCTCCCATTGTCGCTGACGATATCAGTACACGCCTCGCCATACCTCCTGAAAGCTGGAACGGATACATTTCCGCCACTTTTTCATCCAGGTCATATCTTTCAAAAGCATCTCTCAATCTGCTGTCGCTCCCTCTTACACCTTTGACCTGCTTTCCTATCTTCATCAGCGGGTCAAGAAACTCCACCGACTGAGGGATAAATGCCATCTCCCTTCCTCTTATGCTTTTCTGTAAATCATCAGTAAGCTCCTGGCCGTCAAATTCCATTGTGCCGGTAACTGATGCATTATCAGGGAGTATGCCAAGAACAGAATGAGCCAGCAAACTTTTCCCTGACCCGCTCGAGCCAACTACAGCCAGTATCTCCCCCGGATATACTTCTGCATCAAGCGAGTGTATAACTTTAAGATCTGTTTTGTTCCATCTTCGGTCATACCGGCTGAATGAAACGCTCAGATCCTTTACCATCAAAACAGGTGCGGCATCCCTGCCGTTTTCTCTGTTCATATCATCACTCTCCTATCGGTTTCCGCTTCCGGGATTCAGCAGCATTTTGAGCTTTTCTCCGATCATATCCATGAGCATTACTGCAATAAGAAGCATCACTCCCGGAAATACACAGAGCCACCATTTACCTGTTACTATAAATTTCATGGCTTCCGATAATATCCCTCCTATAGCCGGAGTCGCGGCCGAAAAGCCGAACCCCAGAAACGTAAGAGAGGCTTCATGCATTATAGCATGTGGAAAAAGCAATACCAGCCCTACAAGATATACCGGAAGCACATGAGGAACAATATGGTCTTTCGCTATCACATATCTGGAATGTCCCATTTTTTCTGCTGCTTTTACATACTGAGCATCCTTTATCTGAAGTACCTCCGCCCTTACTATCCTGGTAAGCTCAGGCCAGTGAGTAACTGCCACAGCAAAAGCAACTCCGAATCCTCCTCTTCCCACCATATATGATATCAACAGCAGCAGGACTATATGCGGTATCCCCATACAGCAATCCACCATCCATGTTATGAACCTATCCGTCTTACCTCCTATGACAGCAGCAGCAACTCCGAAAACTAGTG
>CALCKF010000096.1 GCA_937966095.1 uncultured Eubacterium sp. | reverse complement strand
TAACGAACGATATAAAAAGCCCGCATTGATTGCGGGCTTTTCTATTTTATCTAGTTTTTAAAGGTTACCGTATCACTTCCGAGCTGTTCATTGGTGCTCTTGTCATAAAGTTTGAATGTCAGCTTTCCTTCTTTACCGAAAAGCGGTATAGGGTACTGGAATCTGGCGGTTATTTTGGAACCGTCTTTCCAGCTGGAATCCAGATCATATATCTGACTTGCTCCGTTAGGCCAGATAACTTCATAATAAAGCATTATATGTTCAGAAGGCTCTCCTCCTCTCAGGATAGAATGAAAATATACTGTATCCTTTCGACTTACTGAACTTACGTCAGTGGAATAATCGCTTTCAGATGTATTGGCTACTATCTTCACATGCCACGCATAATAACTGTCATAGATTTCCTGTATGCCGGAATATTTGACAGCCATCAGATCTGACATATATTCCTCGACTTTGGCAGTCCGGTCATCTTGATATGTCTTGACATAGTTGAATTTTGCAGCATTTATTTTTTCCTGTACTGTTTCATTATCTTTCAGGTCTGATGCCACATAGTATGTGCTCAAAGCTTTTTCATAATCTTTGCCGGCCATATACTGATCACCTATACCAAGATAGCATTGCCATATCTTATCATGGAGAGTTTCATCTTCTTTAAGATCAAGAGCTGTGTTGTAAGTGTCTATCGCTTTCTGAAACTCGCCTTCATCAAAGTATTGATCACCCATAAGACAATAACACTCCCAGATTAGATCTTCACAGTCCTTGTAATCTCCCAAAGCCTTATATTTTGCAATGGCTTTTTCATATTTTCCATCTGCCTGGAGCTGCTTTGCATCCTGATATTGCATTGCAGGAGCGGCCATATAGTAGTATATCACAGCACCGCAGCCCCCTATAAGAATGAGGCAGGATACTATTGCGATGATTATCTTCGCTTTAAATCCTATTCTTATACGTTTTACAGGGTTTTTTTCATAAGATGGAGATAAAATGTCCGAAGACAGAGAAATGTCGTTTTCATCAGTATCGGGCATGTCGGCCCCGGAAGATTCCGCCTTGGC
Source organism: uncultured Eubacterium sp. (assembly GCA_937966095.1). Classification (GTDB taxonomy): domain Bacteria; phylum Bacillota; class Clostridia; order Peptostreptococcales; family Anaerovoracaceae; genus Lentihominibacter. Next base: position 23,168 of record CALCKF010000096.1, on the reverse strand, counting down.
ATCATCATGATCGTTTTCATTTTCTGAGACTTCCGCTGATTCGTTTTCCCTTTCAGGAGAATCATCTGATGCATCTCCGACTTCAGAAGAGCCTGTTTCTATCGGTATCACTTTAAGATCATCTTCGCCGGAGGACTCCCTCTGCTTTCGCCTGTTTTCCTTGTCGACATGCTGGCGTTCTTCCTTATCGACCTGTTCCTTTGCGGCTTTGTTTAGCTTTTTGTTTAATTTACCAGGTGAATCAGCCGGTTTATGTAATATGAAAAGAGAACGTAGCAGTTCTCTTTCAAGTCCGCAGCTTTTGCATGTATCACCTTTGTTTATATGTCCGCAGCTGCATGACCAGTAATCACCGAATTCTTCAAACCAGTATTTGGGTTTTGTGGGAGCGGAAGCAAACTGCTCGATGATATCATCGTATATGTCGTCATCAGGTGTCAATGGACGAGGTTCATAGACCTGTGTAACCTTTCCTTCAGAAGTTTCGCTTTCGACTCCGGAAAGTGTCTTGAGATCCACAGCCTCCCGTGTTTCGCTATGATTTACGGTACCTGAAACGTCATTTTTCTCAGTTCCGTCAGAGTTTTCTTTTGAATCCGATTCTATGGAACCAATATCTGTTATAAGAGTTTTGGTATCGAATTCTTTCTGGTGTTTCCAGTCCTTGATCTTTTTCAACGTTTTAAGCTCCCTTGTTTATTGCAGATATTGCAGAACTATTATATCAGTAAATCTTCTTCATAACAAGCATAACTGATGCTGTATAAGACCAGGATATCTATGAATATAAAAAATATATGCAGCTGTGGTAAAAAGTCGTATAATTAGTGAAAGCAATATTACTGCATAAGGAGGAAAACAGCTATGATAGAATTTAAAAGAGCAGCTATGGAGGATTATGATATCGCCTTTGATTTTATTGAAAACCTGTGGACATATAACGATTACGACAAGGCGGAAATACGTGACGTATATAAACGTGTGCTGGATGATGAGAACAGCTTCGCCTTTTTTGCTGTTGAAGACGGGAAATACCGGGGTTTTTGTCACGGTGCATATTTTAACACATTCTGGCTTTCGGGACTGACATGTTATCTTTCCGGTATAATCTCTGAACAAGAGACAAGGGGAAAAGGGTATGGATTTGCATTGATGGAAGAAGTGGTAAGGCAGGCAAGGCTGAGAGGATGCAAGGGTATAGTCCTGGATTCCGGATTTCCGAGAAAAGAGGCACATGAATTTTATGAGAAGTATGGGTTTGAAAGAAGCTGCTACGGATTTGATCTTATTTTGTGATAATATCACGGAAAACATATATAGATAGTATATAATTATCCGAAAATATATTTCAGGAGAAAACATATGCAGTATATAATTTCTTTTCTTGAAGGGATAATAACATTCATCTCACCATGTCTTCTGCCTATGCTGCCTATATATATAATATATTTTGCCGGCGGCGGTGAACGAAGGACGCAAAAAACATTGAAGAATGCATTGGGATTCGTTCTGGGATTTACGGCAGTATTCGTAGCGATGGGGGCTTTGGCCGGTACTGTAGGAAATATGCTCAAGGAGTATCAGACTGCTGTAGATATCATATCAGGAGCAGTGGTAGTATTTTTTGGCCTGACTTTTCTCGGTGTGTTCAGGATAGGTCTGTTCAGAGGAAATCTACGTATGGCAAAGGTAAAGGATCTGGGATTTTTTTCTTCAGTTCTGTTCGGAATAATATTTTCAATAGGATGGACTCCATGTGTCGGGGCCTTTCTCGGGGCAGCATTGATGCTGGCGTCACAGCAGGGACATGTTGTGGAAGGTACCATTATGCTTTTGATATATTCCGCAGGACTTGGTATACCGTTTATCCTGAGTGCAGTACTGATAGACAGGCTTAAGACTGCTTTTGATTATATAAAAGAGCATTATTATATCATCAACAAGGTCTGCGGATGTCTGCTGATAGTAATAGGAATACTGATGGCAAGCGGCTATATCGGAAGACTTTTAGCACTAGTTAATTAGGAGGTATTTATGAAGGGAAAGAAAATATTAATAATTGTTCTGATTGTATTTGCGGTCATCATGGTATGTGCTTCAGTATTCTATAACCTGTTGTCCGATAAAAGATCCGGAAACAGTGTGGAAAGCGGTCAATATTCTGCAGCAGCCGATTTTACAGTGTATGACAGAAGCGGAAGCCAAATATCTCTTTCCGATATGAGAGGAACTCCTGTTGTGCTGAATTTCTGGGCCAGCTGGTGCGGTCCATGCCAAAGTGAAATGCCTGTCTTTGAAAGCATGTATTCTGAGTATGGTGATGAAGTGCATTTTATGATGGTCAATCTTACAGGAGGAAATGAAACGGCTGATTCGGCTGAAAAATTCATAGAGTCAAAGGGATATTCGTTTCCTGTATATTTTGATAGTAATGGTCAGGCAGCTTTGGCGTACAGTGTATATTCGATACCGGAAACTTATTTCATAGATGCTGACGGAAATATCAAAGGCAATATAAAAGGAACTCTTGATGAAAATTCTCTCAGAGAAGGGATCGATATGATATATAAAGAGCAATGAATTCGTATGTGATATTGGGACATTATGCATATGTGAATAATGGTATTTAGTAATTTTGTATAATGTTGGAATTTCAATGCTTTTAAGTTTTTATATGTATTTTGTATAATTTTTAGTACATAGTTGACGAAGGTTCTTTGTTACTGTAAAATTAATGTTAATGTGCTATACTAGGAGTAATTTTAAATGGCATGATGATTGCCGCTCGCATATCATAAAGGGTTGCAGCGGCAATATATGTATATTAAATGGAGGGAATTTATGACAAAACGAAGAATGAAAACGATGGATGGTAATACAGCTGCGGCTCATGTGTCGTATGCTTTTACCGACGTGGCTTCGATTTATCCTATAACTCCGTCTTCAACTATGGCGGAGGTAGTGGATGAATGGGCTGCATACGGAAGAAAAAATATTTTTGGACAGACAGTAAAGGTCGCTGAAATGCAATCAGAAGCCGGAGCAGCAGGGGCAGTACACGGCTCTCTTGCAGCCGGTGCGCTTTCCAGTACATATACTGCTTCGCAGGGATTGCTTCTTATGATACCTAATATGTATAAGATAGCAGGAGAACTTCTTCCTGGAGTATTCCATGTTGCGGCAAGAAGTGTTTCCACCCATGCATTGTGTATATTCGGAGATCATTCTGATGTTATGGCGTGCAGACAGACAGGGTTTGCAATGCTTGCTTCAGGATCCGTACAGGAAGTAATGGATCTGGGCGGGATAGCTCATTTATCTGCTATAAAAGGTAGAGTACCGTTTCTCCACTTCTTTGACGGGTTCAGGACATCACATGAGATACAGAAGATTGAAGTTTTCGGTTATGATGACTTCAAAAAGCTTGTAGACTGGGATGCTGTACAGGAATTCAGGGACAGAGCGCTTAATCCTGAGCACCCTGTTATAAGAGGTACTGCACAGAACCCTGATGTTTTCTTCCAGGGAAGAGAAGCTGCCAATAAATTCTATGATGCTATTCCTGAAATCGTTGTAGAATATATGGATAAGGTGAGCGAGCTCACAGGAAGATCATATAAGCCTTTCGATTATGTTGGAGCTCCGGATGCCGAATACGTGATCGTAGCAATGGGGTCAGTATGTGAAACTATAGAGGAAACAATAAACAAGATGATAGAGGAAGGTCACAGGGTAGGACTTATAAAGGTAAGGCTTTACAGACCTTTCGTAAAGAAATATTTCCTCGATGTTCTGCCTAGAACTGTAGAAAGAATAGCTGTTTTAGACAGGACAAAGGAGCCTGGAGCGCTTGGGGAACCTCTTTATCAGGACGTTAAAACACTGCTTTATGATGTGAAGAACGCGCCTGAGGTTTATGGCGGAAGATACGGTCTTGGATCAAAAGATACCACACCTGGAATGATACATGCTATCTATGCAAATCTTCTGCATAAAAAGCCTAAGGATCATTTCACCATAGGTATAGAAGATGATGTTACCGGTCACTCTCTGCCATACGTTGACGGTATCGCAAGAGAACCTGAAGGAACGATCAAGTGTAAATTCTGGGGTCTTGGGTCAGACGGCACAGTAGGCGCCAACAAGACGGCCATAAAGATCATCGGTGACAAGACCAGTATGTACGCACAGGGATATTTTGCGTATGATTCCAAGAAATCCGGCGGCGTTACTATTTCTCATCTGAGGTTTGGTGATAAGCCTATACAGTCCACATATCTGATAAATCAGGCAGATTTTGTTGCATGTCATAACCAGGCATATATAAGGCAGTATGATATGCTTAAAGACCTGAAGAAGGGCGGAATATTCCTTCTCAACAGCCTGTGGAAGGATGATGAGATAGGAGATAATCTCCCTGCAAAGGTAAAGAGAGATCTGGCTAAAAAGAAGATAGATTTTTATGTTATAGACGCATGGAGCATAGCAGAGGAAATAGGTCTTGGAAGCAGGATCAATATGATCATGCAGGCTGCTTTCTTCAAGCTTACTGATGTCATTCCTATCGATGATGCTGTTGAATATCTGAAGGAAGGAATAGACAAGGCATATAAGAAAAAAGGTCAGAATGTAGTTGACATGAACTGCGCTGCAGTTGATCAGGGAATAACGGCAATAAGGAAGATAGAAGTGCCTGAAGAGTGGGCAGATGCAGAAGATCCTAAAGGCAAGTATGAGGAGCTTCCTGAGTTTATAGAAGAGATTCTGATCCCTATGAACCGACAGGAGGGAGATGATCTTCCTGTAAGCGCATTTGACGGCATAGAAGACGGAACATTCCCTTCAGGCACTGCGGCATATGAAAAGAGAGGTGTAGGAGTACATCTGCCTGAGTGGCAGCCGGACAAGTGCATACAGTGTAATCAGTGTTCATTTGTATGTCCTCATGCGGCAATAAGACCTATGCTTCTTGATGAAGATGAAAAAGCAAAGGCTCCGGAGGGATTTGTAACTATAAAGGCCAACGGGAAAGGCATGGAAGGTCTGCAGTACAGGATGCAGCTTTCGGCACTTGACTGTCTGGGATGCGGCAACTGTGCAGACATATGTCCTGCAAAGGAAAAAGCTCTTATCATGAAGCCTTATGCCGATGTTGTAAAGGAAAGCGAAAACTGGGAATATGGAATCAAGCTGCCTAGAAAGGAAGACAGAGCAGATGTGACAACTGTAAAGGGCAGTCAGTTCGCTAAACCATATATAGAATTTTCCGGCGCATGTGCCGGATGTGGTGAAACACCTTATATCAAGCTTGTTACACAGCTGTTCGGTGACAGGATGCTGATAGCTAATGCTACCGGATGTTCATCCATATGGGGAGCTTCAGCTCCTTCAATGCCGTACTGTAAGGATGAGAACGGAAGAGGTCCGGCATGGGCAAATTCACTGTTTGAAGATAATGCCGAGTACGGATATGGTATGGTGCTTGCAGCTAAACAGATGAGAGAAAAGATCGAGCACAACATGAAGGCTCTTCTTGAACTCGATGTTGATGAAAATTTAAAGGAAGCTATCGAGGAATGGCTTGAATATAAGGATGATGGCAAAGAGTCCAGGGCAAAGAGCAACAAGGTGATAGATGCTATAGAGCATCTGGGAGAAGGCGATGAAGTCGTACACATGCTCTGCAGGAGAATACTGGAGCTTAAGGATTTCCTCGTAAAGAAATCCATATGGGCTCTGGGAGGAGACGGATGGGCATATGATATAGGATACGGTGGTCTGGATCATGTGCTTGCTTCAGGAGAGAACATCAATATCCTGGTATTTGATACTGAGGTTTACTCTAACACAGGAGGGCAGGCATCCAAGTCGACACCTGCAGCCGCTGTAGCCAAGTTCGCGGCAGCCGGAAAGAGAATAAAGAAAAAGGATCTGGGACTCATGGCCATGTCATATGGTTATGTATATGTGGCTCAGGTAGGTATGGGAGCAGATAAGAATCAGCTTATGAAAGCTATAATAGAAGCTGAAAATTATAACGGACCATCCATTATAATCGCTTATGCGCCTTGTATAAACCATGGACTCAAGAAAGGTATGGGTAAATCACAGGAAAACATCAAAGATGCGGTAGAAGCGGGATACTGGCATCTGTACAGATATAATCCTGACCTGAAGAAAAAAGGCAAGAATCCATTCACGCTTGATTCAAAAGAGCCTACAGCAAGCTTCAGAGATTTCATAATGGATCAAGTAAGATATTCTTCACTTGCAAAGGAATTCCCGGATGTTGCGGATAAGCTGTTTGCAATGACAGAAGAAAATGCCAAGGCAAAATACAATACGTATAAAGAACTGTCCGACAGAGATACGGCACTTCTGTAATGAAGACAAAAATGACGCTTTACATAAAATGTAAAGCGTCATTTTTTACTATATAAGGCTTTCGATCTGATGGCTTTTTCCATCGGGAACTTCTCGATATATGCTTTCGGACAAAAGTCATATATCAGAGTGCATTGCCACATATGCCTGTCCCAGTGCTATACCTCCGTCATTGGGGCTGACGGATATATTATAATACGGAGTGAAACCGTGAGATCTCAAAGCTTTGAGCGTAGCTTCCATCAGTATTTTATTCTGGAAGGTGCCGCCTGTTAGGGCGACCTTATCGGTAACATATGTTTTACGTGCTTTCATGCATTGAGCCAGTATCATTTCTGTGATCCTGTCATGAAATGAAAGGGCAAGATCACAGGCAGCATCAGCTCCGGGGCATCTTTGTGCGAAAGAAGCGGCATCTTCCAGCATTATGGCGCATTGCCCCTCGTAGTCATTATAATCCTTTATCCCCAGCAGAGCGGAAACAGCATCGAAAAGTCTGCCCATACTGGAACTTTTTACAGTATTTATTCTTTTCTTCAAAGCTGCTATTATCAGTACTGAATCATGCTGCTCAATTAGTCTGTTTCTGCCGTATTCTATGATGTCGGAAATATCAACGGTGATCTGTTCAGGATCACCGGAGTCAGTGTATCCGTTATCAAATGCATGGATATAACTGATGGCGGATCGTCTCGCATCTTTCACAGAAGCATCACCGCCTATCATATCGATATATTTCAAATGTGATATCCTTTTTACATTAGCTCCGCTGCATATGAAAAATTCTCCGCCCCATATACAGCCGTCGGTTCCGTATCCGGTTCCATCGAAGCTGACTCCAATGACACTGCCTTTTATATCGTTTTCCGCCATTACTGATGCAACATGGGCATGGTGGTGCTGGACTCTGATAATCGGGAGTCCGTTTTTTTCAGCGTACCTTTCGGCAAAGCCGGTGGTATAGTAAAGAGGATGCATGTCACAGGCCACAATCTGCGGCTTTATCCTGAAAAGGGCCTCGAGTCTTGATACATTATCTTCATAAAGCTTTTGATTTTCCAATGTATCCATATCGCCGAAAAATTGACTCATATATGTGAAAGGCCCCTTTGTAAGTGCAAAAGAGTTTTTTAGCTGGCTTCCGGCAGCAAAGATCATCATATCATTCGGATGTTTATGTTCTGCTGCAGCCATATCACTGTTCAAGTCGGTATTTATATACAGAGGAACAGGAGCATATCCTTTGGAGCGTCTTATCATCTGAGGCTGACCATCGATGACACGGGCAACAGAGTCATCTGCTCTTACACGTATCTGTCTTTCATTATAAATAACGCCGGAAATTTCAGGCTTTGATCTCATGAGTGAGAACATTTCCTCCTCATCCTTTATCATCGGCATGTCGGAAAGATTGGCACTGGTGAATATAAGAGGGCTTATACGATCAAGCAGCATGTATTGGGCAGCAAAGCTGGGAAGGAAGCTGCCTATGAAGCGGCTTCTGTTGATGTCAGGATAAGGAAGATCCCTGTGCTCCAGCAGTATGATCGGACGTGCGGATGAATTGAGAAGATGCTCTTCGACCGGATCCGCATAACAGTATTCCTTTATCTGTTCTATGCTTTTGAACATAAGGGCAAAGGGCTTGGATTCACGTTTTTTTATTGATCTGAGGATTTCAACAGCTCTTTCATTTAATGGATCTGCAACAAGATTGTATCCGCCAACACTTTTGAAGGCTATCACACCTCCGCCTTTAAGGATGGATGACGCTTTATCAAGTATCTCAGCATCACTGTAAAGGGTTTTGTGCGTGTTGTTTTCTTGTTCTGCATTTTCTTTCCACAGCAGCTGAGGCCCGCACTCATGACAGGATATGGTCTGTGCGTGATATCTGCGGTTATTTATATCCGTATACTGACTTTCACAGAAACCGCACATGGGAAATTCGTCCATGGAAGTGTTTTCTCTGTCATATGGGACCCTGTCTATGATGGTATATCTTGGTCCGCATACCATACAGCTGATAAAAGGATGCTGAAACCTCGGATCATCACTGTTCTTAAGTTCGTTTAAACAGTCAGGGCATATGGCGAGATCGGCAGGGATCATAGTGGCATCATCGTTTCCTTCACTGCTTTTTACAATGGTGAATGAATCAAATTCACGATAAGATACAGGTTCCCGTCTGATGTGTACTATTTCCGCGGGAATAGGCTTGTTATCGATAAGATAGTCTAAGAATGATGAGATACGTTCGGGAGTATCTGTTACAGTGATTTCCACAAGACCGCCTATATTGAGGACTTGTCCTTTCATGCCCAGAAGAGCGGCAGATTTGGCAACATAAGGTCTGAAACCTACCCCCTGGACTATTCCCCACAGTTTAATTCTTTCGCTTTGTTTTGAAGCCATCTGGCAACCTCCTCGTAGCCTTCTCCGGTCTTTCCGGAAACTTTGAATACGGGAACATTTTTATTGAGTGCCCGTATACCTTGCATGAAATATTCTTCATCAAAATCAAGATAAGGTATGAGGTCCACTTTGTTGAGGAGTATGATATCGGCCTTTTCGAAAGCAAGAGGATATTTGTAAGGTTTATCGCTTCCCTCTGTAACAGTGGATATAAGCATTGTGACGTGTTCTCCTATAGTGAATTCAGCAGGACAGACGAGGTTGCCTATGTTTTCGATGAACAAAATACCAGGCTCGCTGAAACTGATATGTTCGGTGGCGTGATTAACAAGAGGCGCATCCAGATGGCATTCTCCATGAGTGTTTACCTGATGTGTTTCTATGCCCAGAGAATTCAGAGCCTGTGTATCCAGGTCAGACTCTATATCACCTTCTATAACATAAGGCTTGAGATCAAGATGGCGGACAATGTTTTTAAGGGATGTGGTTTTCCCCACTCCCGGAGCACCCATTTCATTGACTACGAGTATCCCGTGTCGTGACATATGTTCGTTTATATGCTGCGCTATATGATCGTTTTCATCAAGTATGCCTTCCATTACATTTATTTTTCTGATATCGTGCATTATATACCTCCGTTATTCTATTTCTATGCTGTCAATATAAAATTCCTTGCCTATTTCAGTAGGTTCGCCCTGTCCTCCGCATTTTGGACAGTCAAAAGTCATGGGCCTTTTTTCAAACAATTCACCACATTCCGTACATCTGAGCTTAGGCTTTATGTGGTCTATTTCGACAATAGCGTTTTCACATAAAGTCCCCTGTGATATTATGTCGAAATACATCTGTACAGATTCGCCGACATATCCAGAATAATCTCCGATAACAAGATTTATCTTCGTGACCTTTTCCCCTCCGGCCTCTTTACAATGCCTGCCGGCAATCTTTATTATTTGTTCGGTAATTGGATATTCATGCATATTATTATTCTCACCATAAATTAAAATTAGATTTACGGTTTTAATTATAAGTCTTTTCGGATATATTAACAAATCTTTTTTGGATTTATTCCATAATATGCATTAAAAACACTAAGGGGAGAAAAATGTTTTGTGTATACAAACTGCGAATATATTGACATTGAAAGCGGTTACAATATATAATTTTGTCTAACTGGACATTATTGACATCATCATTATTTTTTGAGGAGAGTGAATCGTTTTGAGAGATCAATGGAACAATAAAATCGGATTTCTTATGGCGGCAATAGGTTCCGCCGTAGGACTCGGCAATCTCTGGAGATTTCCTTATGTTGCCGCTACTAATGGGGGCGGAGCGTTTTTGCTGCCATACTTTTTTGCAATCATAACAGCAGGTATACCTATCCTTATCCTTGAATATACCATGGGCAAGACATATCGCGGAGGCGCACCGGTGACTTGGGCCAGGATAAACAAGCACTTTGAGTGGATAGGCTGGTTCCAGGTCATGGTAGCATTCGTTATAGGCACATATTATTTTGCGATAATAGTATGGGTTCTGAGTTATATAGGTTTCTCATTTACACAGGCATGGGGTGCAGATCCATCAGGGTTCTTTGTGGAATATCTCGGGCTTACCGATAGTGCTCTTAATTTTGGCGGGATAAGGACAAACCTGATACTGCCGTTTATCGTAATATGGATAATCATAGCCTTTGTTATGTATAAGGGAATAAGTAAGGGAATTGAGCTTATATGCAAGGTATGTTTGCCTATACTCTTTGTTCTCACTCTAATACTTGTTATAAGAGGTATAACGCTTCCGGGCGCTGTTGACGGACTTGAATACATGTTCAAGCCTGACTGGCAGGCTCTTAAGGATCCGAGTGTATGGGTAGCGGCTTATGGACAGATTTTCTACAGCCTGTCTATAGGATTTGCAATAATGCTGGCATATTCAAGTTACCTTCCAAGAGAAACAGATGTGGTAAACAGTGCTTTCATTACTGCCACAGCCAACCATGGATTTGAAGTGTTTGCCGGAATAGGTGTTTTCAGCATAATGGGATTTATGGCTCTTCAGCAGGGAGTTGCAGTTGAGGATGTAGCAGCATCAGGTATAGGACTGGCATTTATGACATTCCCTACGGCTATCAGTGAGCTTCCGGCACTCAATGCATTGTTCGGAATATGCTTTTTCGGTGCCCTGTTCACTGCAGGTATCACATCGATGGTGTCGATACTGCAGGCTGTAGTTTCCGGATTCCACGATAAATTCGATATAGAGCACAGAAAAGCTGTAACTATAGTGCTCGTTCCTACATTTGTTATAAGTATCCTGTTTATTACAGGGGCGGGAATGAATATACTTGATATAGTCGATTCCTTTATAAACAATATAGGCGTTGCGACAGGAGGTCTTATTGAGGTTATTCTTATAACAAGATTCTTCAATCCGGAGAAGCTGCGTAAGGAAGCAAATGAGTTTTCGAATTTCAGTATAGGTAAATGGTGGACATACTCTCTCAGGATAGTTACCACTATAGTGCTCGGAGTCATGCTTTTCCTCAATACAAAGGATTATGTGCTCAACGGTTATGGCGGATATGCTTCTGCAGATATAAATGTGTTCGGATGGGGATGCATACTGTTTGTAGTTATACTGGCTGATTTCCTTACTACTTTGAAAGGTAAGGAAGGGTATGCGGATCTTGACAGGATATCACAGAAGGAGGTAGCAAAATGAGTACAAGCGCAATCATCCTGATGATCATCGGATGTGTCGGTCTGTGGGGAGGGTTCGCTCTTTCATGTGCGATAGCTTTTAAACACAGTAAAAAAGAAAAATAAAGAATAAAAGACACTTATTATATGATAAATATGCTCGCTTTGCAAAGCAGAGCATATTTATTATTTTTAAATAAAAAATAACAGAAAGCGTCAGAAAAAAATAATAAATAATAGTAAAAACAGGAACGAAACATGGCTATATTAGTAAAAACAAGAACCGGATGTGTTTACGAATCTTTTAATTGATTGTATAATGAAAAGCGAGGTAAAAAGATGTCTATCGATTCTGTCAGAAAATATTTTAAAAAACTGGGGATAGATGACCGTATCATTGAATTTGATGTCTCCAGTGCAACTGTGGAGCTGGCGGCGCAGGCTGCAGGAACAGAACCAGCAAGGATATGCAAGACGATATCCTTTTCAGATCCTGATGGAGGATGTATATTGATACAGACTGCAGGAGACAGTAAAATAAACAGCAGTAAATTCAAGAAGAAGTTCGGGTTCAAACCAAGGATGATGAAGCCGGAAGATGTTGTTGAATTTACAGGACATGCTGTTGGGGGAGTATGTGCTTTTGCTATAGAAAAAGAAGATGTTCGCATATATGCTGATATTTCATTGAAGCGATTTGAGACTGTGTTTCCGGCTTGCGGGAGCAGCAACAGTGCGATCGAGATGACATGCGAGGAGCTTCAGAGATATTCAGGGATGATAGAGTGGGTAGATGTTTGCAAAACATCTGAGGAGGAATAATATGTGTATAGCTATACCGGGAAAAGTTCTGGAGCTTTATGAAAACAGAGCCAAGGTGGATTTTAACGGCAATATAGTTGACGTCAACACCGGACTTGTAGAGCCGGAGGTGGGCCAATATGTACTGGTGCATGCCGGATGTGCGATAGAAGTTATGGAACAGGACAGAGCTCAGGAACTTATAGATCTTTTTGCGGAGCTGGAGGAACTGCAGTAATATCATGGATATAAAACAGATCATAGATTATTTGAAAAATTACAGAGGAAGACCTCTGAAGATAATGGAGGTATGCGGCACCCATACGGCATCTATATTCAGGAACGGTATAAGAGATCTGATATCAAAAGATATAAAGCTTATATCCGGGCCGGGATGTCCTGTATGTGTCACACCTACAGCTTATATAGATAAATGTATTGATTATGCATCGGAGAAAGATCATGTATTGCTTACGTTCGGAGATATGATGAAGGTGCCCGGAAGCAGCGGGAGCCTTTCTGAAGCTAAGGGTATAGGAAATGTAAATATACAGATAATGTATTCACCTTTTGAGGCGCTGGAAAAAGCGGAGAAAAATCCGGATACAACTTATGTTGTGGCTGCAGTGGGGTTCGAGACTACTGCACCGGCATATGCTCTTATGCTAAAAGAGGCTGTTGCTGGGAACATATATAATATAAAGCTTGTAACATCTCTTAAGACAGCGATACCTGCTCTAAGATGGATATGTGAGAATCAGGAAGATGTGGACGGATTTATCTGTCCCGGACATGTCAGTGTGATAACAGGTAGCGATGTGTATGAGCCTCTTATGGAGAAATATAAAAAGCCTTTTGTGGTAGCCGGCTTTGAAGCAGAGCATATTCTGGCTGCTCTTTACAGAATAGTGAAGCAGATCGAAGATAAAAATCCGGAGACGGAGAATCTGTACAGAAATGTCGTAAAAAAAGAGGGTAATAAAAAGGCTCTTGAAGTTATAAATGAAGTATTTGAAACAGGCCCTGCAATGTGGCGCGGCCTTGGGGTGATAGAAGAATCCGGTCTTTATCTCAAAGGTGTATTCACATGCTATGACGGAGGGAGCAGGGAACTTTATGAGGACGTGGAACTTCCTGAAGCCTGCAGATGCGGTGATGTGATAGTGGGAAGGATAAATCCGGATGAATGTCCTATGTTTGGAAACGGATGCAGTCCGATGTCGCCTTACGGGCCGTGTATGGTATCGGCGGAAGGCGCCTGCGGTATATGGTATCAAAATGTTCATTAAGGAGAATAATGATGAAAATAACGATGGCTCATGGAAGCGGAGGAAAATCCTCTGCCCAGCTTATGGATGATATATTCGGAAAGCATTTCAGGAACAGGATTCTTGATAAAATGGAAGATGCCGCTGTGGTTGATGTCAGCGGCAAAATAGCCTGCAGCACGGACTCGTTTGTTGTAACTCCTCTCGTTTTTAAAGGTGGGGACATAGGTAAGCTTTGTATATGCGGAACGGTGAATGATCTGCTGATGATGGGTGCTGTGCCCAAGTATGTAACATGCGGATTCATTATGGAGGAGGGACTTGAAACAGAACTTCTCGACAAGATAGTCAAATCAATGGCGAAACAGGCCAGGGATGCAGGAGTTGAAATAATAGCGGGCGACACCAAGGTGATAGAAGGTCATGGAGGGCTTTATATAAATACTACCGGTATAGGGGAGATACCTGAAGGAAGATATGTCAGCAGCAGCAACTGTGCTCCAGGGGATGTGATAATCGTTTCGGGAAATCTGGGAGATCATCATGCATGTATATTGAGCCACAGAATGGAAATAGAAAATGAGATAAGAAGTGATTGTGCTGTGCTTAATGACGTAGTGGAAAGCCTGTTTGATAATAATATAAGAGTAAAGGCCATGAGAGATGTCACGAGGGGAGGTCTAGGGACGGTGCTAAATGAGATAGCGGAAAGTTCCGGATGTATGGTGGAGCTCGATGAGGAAAGCATACCTGTCCTTGATGAGGTAAGAGGATTTTCCGATATACTGGGATTAGACCCTCTCTACATGGGAAATGAAGGAAAAATGATAGCGATCGTTGCGGCGGAAGATGCCGAAAGGGCATTGGGCGCAATGAAAAAAACCGATAACGGCGCAAATGCGGCAGTTATAGGATGTGTTAAAAAAGGTGAAGGTGCATATATAAAGACAAGACTGGGAGCGACCAGGAAGTTTGATGTGCTTTACGGAGAAGGACTTCCGAGAATATGCTAGAAAGGTTACAAGTGGTATATGGAGCTTAAACAGGTAGGAGAGAAAACATACTATATAGAAAATGATACTAATATCGGCGTATATAAGACAGGTAATGACAGAGTATGTCTGATAGATACAGGATCCAAAGGAGATGGAGAGAAGATCGATGAGGTAATAAGCAGTCAGGGGTGGTCTATAGACTATATAATAAATACACATACTCATATAGATCATCTGGGCGGCAATGAGTACCTCATGAAGAAATACAGAATACCGGCGTATTGTACAGCATATGATATGGCGTTTGCTCATTATTCGGATCTTGAGTCAGCTTATATGACAGGCGGATATCCGTGCAGAAGACTTAGAAAAATATTCTCTCATCCGGGAATGATAGGATTTGATGCTGTTGAGAGAAATACATTCAGCGGCATGATATGGAGATATCTTCCGGGTCATACATTCAGCATGATAGGTGTAAAGACTGATGATGATGTATGGTTTCTTGCAGATTCGTATCTTAGCAGAAATTATCTGAAAAAATACAGATTCGGATATCTGTATGATGTGGCAGGATATCTCGATACGCTTGAATATATAAAGAGCCTTGAGGGAAAGATGTTTATACCGGCTCATGGAGTTGTCGATACAGATATATGTGAGATTGCGGAGCTTAACCGAGAAAATATAGAAGGAATCATAGATCTTATAAAAGAGATATGTGCTGATTATATATCAATAGATAATATACTGAAACGTATGTATGAGGAGATGGGGATAAGATGTACGGTATCACAGCATGCTCTTCTTTCTTCAACTACCAAATGTTATCTCACATATCTTCAGGACAGAGATATACTGGAATGCAGATTCATAGACAGTATAATGAAATGGAAAACGATATTATAATATAGATATAAGGAGGATGATGTTTATGGCTGCTAAGATTGCAATCAACGGATTTGGAAGGATAGGAAGGCTTTCTTTCAGAAAACTGTTTGATGACAAACGGTTTGAAGTGGTTGCCATCAATGATCTTACGACAACGGAGATGATGGCATATCTTTTGAAACATGACAGTGTACAGGGACATTTCGATCATGAAGTGGATAATGATGACGATAATATAATCGTTGATGGCAAAAGGATCAGAGTATTTAAGGAACCGGATCCTGAGAAACTGCCGTGGAAGGAACTGTGTGTAGATATAGTTCTTGAGTGTACAGGACTTTTCACATCAAAAGAAAAATCAGCCGCCCATATAAAAGCGGGAGCAAAAAAAGTTCTGATTTCAGCCCCTGCAGGAAATGATCTGCCGACCATAGTATATGGTGTAAATGAGAATATACTTACCAGAGAAGATAATATAATCTCAGCGGCATCGTGCACTACCAACTGTCTTGCTCCGATGGCAAAGGCTCTAAATGATTACCGGGAGGTTCGAACCGGGTTTATGACAACGATACATGCATATACCGGAGATCAGATGATACTGGACGGACCTCATAAAAAGAACGACTTCAGAAGAGCTAGAGCAGGTGCAATAAATATCGTTCCTAATACTACAGGTGCGGCAAAAGCAATAGGTCTTGTTATCCCTGAGCTTGATGGAAAGCTGATGGGGTCTGCCCAGAGAGTGCCGGTTGCTACCGGATCTACCACGATATTGACTGCGGTGCTTAAGGATTCAACGGAAACGGTGACACTGGAAGGCGTCAACAATGCGATGAAAGCGGCATCCAGCGAGTCTTTCGGGTATAATGAAGAGCTTATTGTATCGAGTGATGTAATAGGGATGAGCTACGGTTCTCTGTTTGATGCTACCCAGACCTTTGTCGAAAGGAGTGGGACAGGTGTGTTTGAGGTGCAGGTAGTAGCTTGGTATGATAATGAGATGAGTTATGTTTCTCAGATGGTGAGGACGCTGGGACATGTGGCCACACTCTTGTAAGCAGAGCATATTATATTGAGGCGACCTGAGATAATTGAAATCAGGTCGTCTTCTTGTTTTTGATATATTCTTCCATTATCGATACAGAAGAGCTGCATCCGAGTCTGTCAGCTCCGGCCTCTATCATTTCAATGGCGGATGCAAGCGTTTTTATTCCTCCTGATGCTTTTATCTTCATTCTTTTTCCAACAGTATCTCTGATCAGTTTCACATCTGATGCCATAGCACCGCCTGTACTGAATCCGGTAGATGTTTTTATGAAGTCTGCTCCTGCATTTTCCGCAAGACTGCACGCAGTTATTATCTCTTCATCTGTCAAAAGACATGTTTCAAGTATTACTTTAAGAGATGCCCCCGATATATGACATGTGTCTGACAGGAGAGACAGTTCTTTCAGTATATAGTCGTTATCTTTATCTTTGAGTGCGCCGATATTTATTACAGTGTCGATTTCTTCTGCACCGTTTTCCAGTGCGTAACGTGTTTCAGAAAGTTTTGCCTCAGTTGAGGAGGACCCGAGCGGGAATCCGGTAACAGTGACTATCTTTACCGGAGTATCCTTTAGATATCTGTATGCCAGCGGCACATGACATGTATCTATACATACTCCGAAAAAACCATAGCGTACGGCATCTTCAAACAGCTTCAGTGTTTCTTTCACTGTTGCATCAGGTTTCAGAAGAGTATGGTCGAAATATTTACCAAAAGACTTTGCATCCATATTTATTTCCTTTCAGTGATAAAAAATTACTGGTCATAGTATAACATAATTTTTAAAAGATTGCATTGAAACAGAGGAGAGGGTATAATATACTGTTAAATAGGACTTTAAGGATTCACGATAAATTATATGAAAAACGGAGAAATGATATGAAGATACCAGAACTATTCCAGCATAAGAAACCGGTTTTTTCTTTCGAGATATTTCCGCCAAAGAAAAAAACGAATATAGACTCGATATATGCGACAGTAGAACAGCTTACGGTATGCGAGCCTGATTTTATAAGCGTTACATATGGAGCAGGCGGCAGTCTCAACGATAATTTCACATGTGAGATTGCTTCTACAATAAAGAAAAGATTTGGGATAGAGACTGTAGCGCATCTGACATGCATAAATTCAACGAGAGAAGATGTCAAGGAAATGATAGGGAGGTTTTATGAAGCTGATATAGAAAATGTTCTTACACTGCGTGGAGATGTAGTCCCTGATCAGGAAATAAAAAGGGATTTCAAGCATGCCAATGAGCTGGCAATAGAAGTTCAGCGTAAATGTAACGATGATCTTGAACTTTTGGGAGCATGTTATCCGGAAGGACATTATGAAAGCAGATCACTGGATGAAGATATCCAGAATCTCAAATACAAGATCGGTGCCGGAGTAAAGGCATTGATAACTCAGCTTTTTTTTGATAACCAGCTTTTCTATGAATTCATGGGCAAGGCCAGGATGATGGGGATAGATGTGCCTGTATCGGCAGGTATAATGCCTATAGTAAATTCCAGACAGATTGAGAGAACAGTTGCATTGAGCGGAGCAAGCCTTCCTCACGAATTCACAAAGATGATAGGAATGTACGAAAATCAGCCTGACAGACTTTTTGAAGCCGGGATAGAATATGCTTCACAGCAGGTCAGGGATCTTATCATAAACGGAGTAGACGGGATACATCTTTACATAATGAACAATCCGAAAGTAGCGCTTAAAATGTATGACAATATAAAGGAGCTGCTTTAGAGGAACAGCTGTATGGATATGGAAATAACGGGACATATACCCAGAGAAAGCTGGCTTCGCGCTATGGGAGCTTCAGATATGCAGGACAGCAGCATCATGAAAATGATGGATGAAGCAGAGAATATAATATTTGAAGCTGCAGAACCGAAAGCCATATACAGGATCATGGATATACGGGAGATAAAGATATCGGGATATTCTCTGGCAAGGCATCTGACCGGATGTGGCAGTGTGGCAGTGATGGCTCTGACTTTGGGGATCGGTGTCGACAACGTCATAAGGAAGCTGCAGGTGACAGATATGGCAAAGGCCGTTACTGCTGACAGCGGAGCGTCCATTCTTACAGAGCAGCTGTGCGACAGGTTCGAGGAGCATATAAGATACAATGTAAAGGGATATATGACATGCAGATTCAGCCCCGGTTACGGTGATTCGCCGCTGGAAATGCAGAAGGATATTATATCATATGTGGATGCATGGAGAAAAATAGGGTTAAACATTACCTCAAGCTATCTTATGGTACCTAGAAAGTCTGTGACGGCAGTCATGGGGATATCGGAATATCCTGTGACCGGCAGACTTGCAACGTGTGATGAATGTATACTGAAAGATAAGTGTACACTGAGAAAAGAGGGAAAATTCTGTGGCGATTGATTTTAGTGACAAGATATATATACTCGATGGAGCTATGGGCACAATGCTCCAGCAGGCGGGCATGAGTCCGGATGAAACAACTACGAGATTCGGACTTGAGCATCGTGATATATGGTATGATATATATAAGAAATATATAGAAGCGGGTTCTGATATAATTTATGCCGGTACGTTCGGGATAAACAGATTCAAGACAGAAGATATAGGGATGAACACATGTGATGCCGTATCGGCGGCTATGGAGGTCGCTGACCGTGCCAGAAATGATGCCGTGAAAAATACAGGGCGTGATATAAAGGTCGCTCTTGGTATAGGACCTCTTGGTGAATTGTTGGAGCCCATGGGGACATTGACATTTGAAGATGCGTATGAAGCCTTTTCTGAAATCGTAAATTCCGGAAAGGATAAAGGTGCAGATCTTGTTGTCGTAGAGACGATGACAGATCTTTATGAAGTCAAGGCAGCTGTTCTGGCTGTCAGAGAAAATTCGGATCTGCCGGTCATAGTATCTATGACATTTGAGAAAAACGGAAGGACTTTCACAGGAGTCAGTCTTGAAGCCATGGCAGTCACTCTGGAAGGTCTTGGTGTGGATGCGATGGGAATAAACTGCTCTCTGGGGCCTGTAGAGATACTGCCGATGGCTAAAAAACTGAGAGAGCTTACCGATATACCTGTCTTTGCCAAACCTAATGCCGGACTTCCTGACCCTGCAACAGGACTTTATGATATAACCTGCAGACAGTTTGTCGATACTATGAAGGAATACATGGACTGTGGTATAAACATGGTAGGCGGATGCTGCGGGACTACGCCGGAATACATAGCAGGACTTGCTGCATACCGTAATGATATGAAAAAACCGGAGGATTTGAGTCGCAGAACGGATCGCCCGCTTACGGTATGCAGCAGTACGGATGTTGTAACAGTGGATCATGTAACGGTAATAGGAGAGAGGATAAATCCTACAGGAAAGAAGCGTCTCAAGCAGGCTCTTGCAGAGGGTGACCTCGACTATATACTTACTCAGGCTGTGGAGCAGATAGATGCAGGAGCGGAGATACTGGATGTAAATGTTGGCGTGCCTTCTATAGACGAAGCTGTAATGCTTCCCAAGGTGATAAAAAAGCTGCAGTCTATAACCGGTCTGCCTCTGCAGATAGATTCTTCAGATCCCAAGGCGATAGAAGCTGCACTGAGGGTGTATAACGGCAAGGCGATAGTCAATTCAGTCAACGGAGAAGAGGAGGTGCTGGATTCAATACTGCCTGCAGTCAGAAAATACGGTGCAGCTGTCATAGGCTTAACGCTTGACAGCAGGGGTATACCGGATACTGCGGAAAAACGCTTTGAAATAGCGGCGAATATAATGAAAAAAGCTCTTGAATACGGAATTGCAAAAGAAGATATAATAATCGATTGTCTTACTCTGACAGCATCAGCTCAGCAGAAAGAAGTAAACGAGACTCTCAGGGCTGTAAGGATGGTAAAGGAAAAACTGGGGCTGAGGACGACGCTTGGTGTCTCCAATATCAGCTTCGGTCTTCCGGCCAGGGTAATAGTCAACAGGACATTTCTCAGTATGGCGATGGAGTGCGGTCTGGATCTGCCTATAATAAATCCAAATGAGGAAGATATGATGTCATCTGTGCTGGCATTCAATGTGCTGAAAAACATAGACAAAAATGCAGTAAGATACATAGAACGTTATGGAAATGCCGATATATCCCAGACTGTTATGGTCAGGAAGGCCGGTCCTGATGACAATGCAAAGGATCAGGAAAATGTTTCCGGAAGCAAAGAGAATATTTTTTACTGTATAGAAAAAGGAATGAAAAGTGATACAGTAAGCTCTGTGACGGAACTGCTGAAATCCCATGACGAACTGGAAGTCGTAAATGATTATCTTATACCGGCTCTTGACAGGGTCGGTAAAGGGTTTGAAAAGGGCACCATATTCCTGCCTCAGATGCTGCAAGCGGCAACCGCGGCCCAGGCAGGATTCGATGTCATAAAGACGCGCCTTGCAGAGGCGGACAGAGAGACAGTTTCTCTCGGGGAGGTGGTAATTGCCACGGTAAAAGGTGACATACATGATATAGGTAAAAATATAGTAAAAGTAATAATGGAAAATTATGGATTTAAAATGATAGATCTCGGGAGAGATGTCCCTGCAGAGAAAGTGGTCAGTACAGTGATTGAAAAAAATATAAAGCTGGTGGGCCTAAGCGCCTTGATGACAACAACTCTTAAGAGCATGGAGGAAACCATATCTGCACTCAAGGAGGCTGCTCCGGACTGCAGAGTGATGGTTGGCGGCGCTGTACTTACAGCTGAATATGCGAAAAAGATAGGAGCTGATTATTATTGCAGTGATGCGATGAAATCCGTTGAAGCGGCACAGGAGGTGTTCGGATGAACAAATTTGGAATATGGTTGAACGGTATGATGAGAGGAAGATACGGAGCTGACAGCTTCAGCAGATTTCTTCTGATAATAGCGTTGATAGTGATATTGATCGATATGTTTCTGAGGCTGCGTATACTTGATATACTTGGAGTGGTCCTCCTGATATATGTGTATTGCAGGATGTTCTCAAGGAATATACCCGCAAGAAGCAGGGAAAATCAGAAGTTTCTCCAGTTTATCGGAAGATTCCGCGGAAAGGGCGGAGGGTTCGGAGCAGGCACATCCAGAGACAGTTCTCATAAGATATTGAGATGTCCGGGATGCGGAGAAAAGCTCAGGGTGCCTAAAGGTGCAGGAAAAATAAATATCAGCTGTCCTCACTGCGGGACAAAGTTTATCAAGAAAGTATGATAAAAACACGAGTACATCATTAAACGCAGCTTTAATATAATGCCTTAAAAGCTGCGTTTTAAATTGTCTTTAAACTAAAGAAAGAAAATAATGAAAATTCTGACAAAAATATTGAAGTTTTCTTTTCATTTGTATATAATAAAAATGTACTGAAATTCGTACAAAACAAATATTGATATCTGAGATTATGAAGGGAGGAAAGATCGTGCTGAATGCAAACAAGTATTTTGAAAGGATGCCTGTCCCGGAATATGTGTTTATAAAGGTAGATCAGGATGCTCGCAGAGGGGCAGCACAGCGTATGGAAAAAGGATCGCCTGTAAAAGCCGGGCAGCCCATAGTTTTTTACAGCGGAGAGTATGACTCGGTGCTTTTTTCCAGTGTATCCGGAGTGATAGAGGATTATGTTGCATTAAAGGACTTTGGAAATAAGGAAACAGAATTTGTCAAAATCAGAACAGATGGAAAACAGGAATGCTGGGAAGGCATAAAACCTCCGATGATCAATAATCGCCGGGATTTTCTCAGAGCTGTGGAAAGCTGCGGAATAAGGGGGATACAGGGAATAACGCTGGCTACATGTCTGCAGATGAACAGAGAGGAACTGGAAGGTCTGGACACTCTTGTTATCAATGCAGCTGAGTGGATAGAATATGGTAATGCCGAGTCATTTGTGATCAAACAGGAAGCTGAACTTCTGACAGATACTATAGTACTTGCTATGAAACATCTGGGAATAGGAAAATGCTACATAGGTGTGGAGGCGGAAAGAAAAGATGCCATTGCATGTCTGCAGTGGTTTATTAAGGAAAAGAGCCTGGAGGAGAAGATAAATGTGGTTCCTCTGACTACCGGATGCCCTCCGGGATCTGACAGACTGCTGGTGTTCGAAACTACAGGTGAGCTTATAGATGCCAGGATGCAGCCTACCGATTTTAATATCCTTGTGGCAAATATACTTTCCTTCTATGTGCTGGGGTATTATCTGAGAACGGGAATGCCTCTGATAACAAAGCTTGTTTCAGTGATAGACAGAGAAAAAGGAACCTCGCGGGATATATTGACTCCGATAGGAGCGCCGATAAAAGACATAATCGAATATTGCTCAGATGACGGGCAACCGCCTGCGGAGATAATACTGGGAGGATATGATGTGGCCCATCTTTTAAAAAATCATGACGTTCCTCTCGGAATGGATAATATGGCAGTAATGATATTTGATAAAGGGGTTTCCGAACCAAGGATACCATCACTGAAGCTGTGCAATGAATGCGGTACATGCAGCGACAACTGTTCTGCGGGACTGGAACCGGGAAAAATATATCAGGCATTCATGAGAAACGATATTTCTGCGTTAAGACAGCTGAATCCGGAAGCATGCGTCGAGTGCGTTGATGGTCAAAAGCTCGTGTTTCAGCCCGCAGTCAATAATAATGTA
>CALCKF010000095.1 GCA_937966095.1 uncultured Eubacterium sp. | reverse complement strand
TTGTATAAGCGATTTTTAACTGGTTCAACATGGAAACCTCCCTCTGAATGTGAATCTTGGATGCATGAGCCATGTGTGCACGTCATGGCAGCGTCCTCATATGATGATTAATGCTTCATCTGGCCTTATGATAGTTATAAATGGGAATTGATTCCAATACCATTTTAGAAACCGATTAGATAAAAATGAGTAACTATCACAATATGGTTAATAAAATACATGAAAATGTATAGCATAATAAAAATGTTATAAGATGTAATGATGTGGTAAACCTATATACAAATAGATACCAATCGTGGGTGAAATACTCAGGATATAGAGCAGATAATATAGATAAACCCTTGGATTATCGATAAACACGAAGAAAACGGGAAATTGTAGATGCAAGGCGAAGAGAAGAAATCATGGACATAAATGCGGGAAGTGTAGGATATAATGGTGGATATCGGAGATAATTCTGTAATGAAATGCATAAAATCTTGTTAATACTACGTTAAGAATCAAAAACTTATCAATATGCGCTATAAGTCATTACTGAAACGTTATAGAATTCAGGGAAAGAATTTTTACCAAGGACAAATACAGATCTGAACACAAAAACAGCCCTTCAATATGTATTGAAGAGCTGTTGAGAACAAAATTTATATAGGATCCGTCATCCTTGTCAGAGCAATAAAAAAGACCTCCAGTCGGCCTGGAGGTCTTTATTGCATGGGGAATGTTTTATTGGCATTATCCCTGACAAATTCCCAGAAGTGATCGACGATGTATTCACGCAGGAGAACGGCACTCAGTGATAGCTTGGAGTCCGTTTTCCAGGAGATGTTCAGATCACGGTGACATTCCTGATCACCAACCGGGAGTGCGACATTATGAATTTGTGCATTATGCCATGTCATTTGCGGGACAAGCGCAATGCCTAGACCTGCCCTGATAAATTCACCAACTGTATCAGGGTTGTCACTTTCGAGAATGACCTTTGGGGTAAATCCAGCTTTCTTGCAATAGGCCTCAACCGTTTTCCTAAGGAGAAATCCCTTAGGAGGCATAATAAAATCCATATCAGAAAGATCATGGAGATTCACATAAGGAAGATGGGCATAAGGAGTTCCTGTTGGGAAAACCATAACAAGGTTCTCACGGAACAAAGTGATTGTATGGTCATTATCAATATGTTTCAGGCTTGAGAATAAAGTCAGGTCAGTTCTCGAAGCATTGGCCGAATCACTGTTTTGCGGGACAATTTCTAAAATGGTTTCGGGATACTCTTCCTTGAATTTCATTAGAAAAGCCGGAATTAACCTGCTTGATGACATGATAGCAAGCTTTACAGTGAGCTGCTGAAGATCTCTGGAATCCTGCAGTTCCTGACGGAGGTCGTCGAGTGATCCCAAAATCTTATTAGTGTATTTAAGCAGGATGTGTCCGTCTCGCGTCAGATGAATGTTGCGGCCCTGATGGGTAAAAAGCGAGACATCCAGTTCTTCTTCCATGCTGCGGATTGTTCTGGACAGCGCCGGCTGAGCGATATGGAGAGCTTCGGCAGCTTTTGTCAGATGTTCCAGTTCAGCCACTTTCTGAAAATACATAAGAGAGGTAAAGTTTATTTTCATCTTGAACCTCGTATGATTTTAGATTTACCGGTTCTGCGTCCTGAAAACAGGTCCCAATCCGGATCAATCAGCAAATATCGTGCAAATCAAAAGAATAGATACAGACTGGAGTGAATCCATTGCTGAATCATTTTCGATTAAAATAGATTTATTTGACTGTATTATATCATAAGAGGTATGAATCAATGGAAAACACCTTTTGATAATAGTTCAAAAAATAACAAGCCTTTACAAAAAAAGTGGAACTTATGCAATTCTTCTATTAAGACTGGGCGAATAGCATCGTACTTTCCCTCTGTCATCTGCAGCAGATATATTATTGAGTTATAAACTGTCATAGAAAAATACTTCTTTGGATACTGCCAAAGGAGTCCATAAATGAATGATGAGGATATGCTTATATAGAATGGAGATCATTCCACTATGGAGAAGTGCCTGCCTCAGCAGGGCCTCCAGGAGGCGGAGAAAGGCCTCAAGACCACCCTTTTTAAGTATACTGCAAAGCAAAGCCATCTTTTTTATTTTGGGCGCATACTCCTTCATCCTATCCCATATGGCTTCATACGGGATTTTTTGAATTGACGAGAAGTATCTAAAAGACTTACAGAAGATTTACAGAACGACATATAGAAAAATTTGCTTTTTTCTTGGTATAGCGATATACTATATACAGGTATTAAAAAAAACAATAAATAAATTTTTGCAGGAAGATCTGCATATAACAGGAAGGAGGGAAAGACGATGAGAATTGAAGACTTGATGGATCTTGAGATGTACGGAAGCATGTATATCCTTTTTGCCATGGCTTCTTTCTATGTAGAAGGAGCCAATCTTCTGGTACCGTCCAGAGTGAACTTCAACTTCAAAAGAGTTCTTTCGCCTTTCACATCCTTCTTTAAAGGATTCATCGGCGCAGGGGGATGGGCTGCTATGGCCCTCAGGTCCTCCGGACTTGAAGGAAAACGGGAACAACTGAATGACGGGGCATCCGGCTTTTTACGGTGCCCGGTTTCCTTTCATGATTTCGCGTGGAAGGGAACTCCGCGCGGCGAGTGGATCTAAGCGCTTTCTTTTGTCGACCAGTAAAAGAAAGGCTTATGTTTAAATCATCCATAAAATATCTGATGAATCAGACGCTGCGAGGCGTCTTTTTTGATGGAATTTTCTGGAGAGTGAGAACATGTTTTTCGTGAAAAACGATATAAAAAAATTATTGTCAGTGATGATACCGATCCTGGTCGCTCAGGTATCTACGGCAGGCATTACCTTTATCAATACAACGATGGCAGGTCACGCAGGTGCGGATGATCTGGCCGGAGTTTCTGTCGGAGCCGGTCTTTTCTATCCGATCCTGGCTTCCATTATCGGCCTTCTGATGGCTGGCACGCCTATGATGGCACAGCTTCTCGGACAGAAGAAGAAGGAAGATCTTCCTCTGATAGTCCGTACAGGCCTTATGATCGGACTTTTCATTTCCGCCGTCTTTGCAGCAGGCTACTTCCTTTTCGTCGACAACCTGATGGAATACCTTGCTCTTGAACCGGCCGTTGAACATATTGCCCGCGGCTACCTGCTTTCTATGGTGGGTGTCGTGACTTTCGTGACATTGATCATTCCACTTC
>CALCKF010000094.1 GCA_937966095.1 uncultured Eubacterium sp. | reverse complement strand
ATGGAAAAAACAGGAGCTATTTATATTACAAGTTTATATCAGACAGATCAGGAAGCAATTGATTGGAAAATGAAGAAAATACATCCTAAGATTTTTGGTTTATGGTGCCCTGTGAAATATGAGCTTGTAAAAAAGGAAAAAGTATACGTTCCATATCGCCTGTTTGTTTTCGATTACGAATTGAAGCGAGGGAAAAAAGCTGATAATCCACTTAATCGCAGTGGTCAGATCGGGGCGGTTTATGATATGTATGAAAGACATTGTCTTCAATTTGACCTTTGTGATGATCTGGGACTGTGCCGGAAATCCTTAGATTCTCTTTCCGGGCGGATAATAAAAAACAACTGCAGTGACGATGAGGCGCTTGAAGAAGCGACAGAAACTGTTAAATGGAGATATTTGAGAAAAATTTTCAATACACTTCCTGATTTGAAATTAAATAAAGCAGTGTCATTTTACAGAGAAGCATGGAAATTGGATCTTATATCAAGAGGTGAGGAATATGAGAAATTCGCATACATGGATGTTTTCGGAATGACCTCGGAAAATATACATGGATTGAAAGTACGAATTCATTTATAAGTATACAGAACTGCGAATATAGGAGATTAGTTATGAGTGAAATAGGAAATTTCGAATTTGTATTACCAACCAGGATAGTTTATGGTGCAGGGTGCATTAAGAATCTTCCTGATGAAATTAGAATGATGAAGCACGAAAGACCACTGATCATTACTGATAAGGGGCTTATCGCAGCAGGTATTGTAAAAAAAATAACGGATATTCTTGAAGAGGCAGAAATTGAATATGCAGTCTATGATGGAATCCAACCAAACCCACGAGATACGACTGTAATGGATGCGGCAAGATTTGCTAAAGAAAAGAATATAGATATGTTGATTGCCATAGGTGGAGGCAGTTCTATGGATACTGCTAAAGCTGTAGGGGTTATTTTAAAGGAAGGCGGAGAGATTGGAGACTATGAAGGATTAGGAAAGGTAAGTCAGCCTATTACTGATTTAGTTGCCATACCTACAACAGTGGGCACAGGAAGTGAAGTGACATTCTGGTCAGTAATAACAGACACTAAACGTCATTTTAAAATGAGCATTGGAAGTCCTCTCATAGCAGCAAAACTTGCTCTTGTGGATCCCGATTTAGTGGCAACGTTACCGCCATCCATAGTTGCAGCCACAGGAATGGACGCCCTTACTCATGCGGTGGAAGGATATACTTGCAAGCTAAGTGAACCTATAACTGATGCATGTGGAATTTATGCTATAGAAATGATAGGCAAAAATATACGGAATGCAGTTTATGACAGTGATCCGGATGCAAGGGGAAAACTGCTGCTTGGAAGTCTCATAGCAGGAATATGTTTTGGAAATTCCGATATAGCAGGCGTGCATTGCATGGGAGAAGCAATGGGTGGGTTATACGACTTGCCTCATGGTATATCCATGGCTATAATGCTGCCATATGTTATGGAATATAATTACGTTGCTTGTATAGAAAAATATATTCGCATAGCAAAAGCATTAGGTGAAAATGTGGATGGATTGTCTGAGCGTGATGCGGCATATAAAGCTATTGAAGCAGTTAAAAAGTTAAATAAAGATCTGGCAATACCAACACTTTCAGAAGCAAATGTTAAAGAGGAAGATATACAGGAACTGGCTGAAAGATCATCTGTGAATGTATCTGTTGACAGCAATCCTCGCAGAGCCGGAAAAGATGATTTTATAAAGATATTTGAAGCTGCCATGGCTCAATAATCTGTAAGAAAATACAGCACTGCTTTGCTGGAAAGATCAAGAGATATATGTGATGGTAAACGGGGGCATGTTTATATTACCGTGAAACATATAAATCTTTATAACCTCTGATAGAGTGAAACAGCTTACATGATCGATCAGTTCAAAAAATGTATATATGGAAAATAACGAAAAACATGTAACATCATAATAGTAAAAACGACCGTTAAGGTCTCACTGAAAAGGGTCTGTCGCACTAATGGATTATGTACCGTTAGGGCGGCAGCCCTTTTTGTACTTTTTCTTAAAAGCCTTTTTATGCCTGGATAGCTTTTTATGATATAATATAAAATATATTTGTTTAACAACTTGTCTGATATTGGAATAATGGCCTCTCCTTTTTAATAATATTTAATATATCATTAGGAAGAGAGGAAAAAAGAATGCGTAAAAAAAGGCGTTCAAGAAGTTACAGAAATGCGAAGAAAAAGGGACAGAAGCCCAATTTTGCTCCGGTTATCGTGATCCTCTGCCTTTCCATCGGATGCGGTTATGCAACGGCAAAATATGTGGTGGATCCGGTGGTAAACTACGTACCTCAGCTGACAGCCGGAGATCATCAGACGGAGGAGGAGTTAAAAGACCCATCCGAAGAAAAAAAAGATGACAGCAGTGTGATACAAGGGGAAGTTAAGGTAGAGGAAACAGGCAATATTGCGGGGTATGCGGTACAGTTCGGATGTTATTCCGAAGAAAGCTCTGCAAAAAAAGCAATGTCGGCTCTTGATGTTACAGGGCTGCAGATACTGGAACAGAATGATATGTACAAGATAGTGGGTGAAGTATTTGAAACGAAGGAAAAAGCCAAAGAAGCACTTCAGTCTGTTCCTGATACCGCAAAAGCATTTGTGACTGCAATATATGAATAAAAAATACAGAACATACTTATAAAGGAGCAATAGATGATACCATTATCTACTAGGATGCGTCCCCTGAAGCTTGAGGATTTTGTTGGACAAACTCACTTTATGTTTAAGGGATCTCTGTTTTACAATTCAATAAAAAACAAGACTTTTGATTCAGCTCTGTTTTTCGGTCCGTCCGGAACAGGGAAAACAACTTTAGCAAGGATAATAGCACGTGAGATAGATAGTGATTTTGTAGAGATAAATGCTTCTACGACCGGAACGAAGGAGCTTAAGAGTATACTGGAAAATGCATCGACAAGATTCTACGGTCTTATGAAGGAAACGACATTTCTTTATGTGGATGAGGTTCACAGATGGAACAAGCTTCAGCAGGACTCTCTTTTGAAGGCATTGGAAGAGGGTATCATAAAGTTTATCGGAAGCACTACGGAAAATCCGTATTTTTCGGTAAACAATGCCATCATCAGCAGAGTCAGGAACATATATGAATTTAAAAGACTGACAACTGATGAGATAACCGGTGTTTTGAAACGTACTCTTGAAGACAGTGAAAAGGGCTTTGGCAATCTTGGGGTAAAATATGACGAAACTGCGATCAGGATACTTGCGGAGATGAGTGGTGGAGACTGCCGCGTTGCTTTAGATTCATTGGGATTTATAGTGGACAATCTGAAGGAAGGTTCTGTGATAGATAAAGAAATAGTAGGCGAGGCGATGCAGAAGCAGGTCACTTTTTATGACAGGGAAGAGGACAGATATAATCTTCTGTCGGCTCTTCAAAAATCAGTGAGAGGAAGTGATCCTCATGCTGCTGTGCATTATCTTGCGCGGCTGCTTGAAGGAGGGGCAGATATTATGATGATAGGAAGGAGACTTATGGTTATGGCCAGCGAAGATATAGGTATGGCATATCCGAATGCCATATCAATAGTCACATCATGCGTTCAGGCAGCTCAGATGACAGGAATGCCTGAAGCAAGGATCAATCTGGCTCAGGCAGTTGTATTGCTTGCATCATGCCCCAAGTCTAATGCGGCGAATGAAGCCTTGAATAAGGCGATCTCAGATATTAAACATCGGAAAATCGATGATGTGCCTGCGCATTTGATGGATTCTCATTATCATGGAGCTGCCGGACTTGGACGCGGGCTTGATTATAAATATCCTCATTCTTATGGCGGATATGTGACTCAGCAGTATTTACCAGACGATCTGTACAGAGAAAAAGTAAAATATTATGAACCTACAGAAAACGGAAGTGAAGGTAAATTCAAAAGATATTTAGAAGAACTGGAGCATATAGATGAAAAAAATAGTAAGGGCTGAAAATGCCGGGTTTTGCTTTGGTGTAAGACAGGCAATAGAAAAAGCGGAAAAAGCCGCAGAAAAATGCGGTGGAAATATATTCTCAATGGGCCCTCTGATCCATAATGAATGCGTTATTAATGAACTAGAAAAGAAAGGTATTAGCACGATAACATCCCTTGATGAGACAAAAGAGGGAGACACCGTGATAATAAGGTCTCATGGAGAAGGAAAGGCATTTTATGACGATGCCGAAAAAAGAAAGATAGATCTGGTGGATGCAACTTGTCCTTTTGTAGCAAAGATACACAGACTTGTAAACGAAACTGAAAAGCAAGTAGTGATAGTAGGTGATAAGAACCATCCTGAAGTTATGGGGATATTCGGATGGTGCAGGAAACCGGCAATAGTGGTCAGTAATTGTGAAGAAGCATTGAATATAGAACCTGATGATCTTTTTGTTGTTACACAAACAACGATAAGAGAGGATATGCTGAAAGATGTTGAAAAAGCCTTGGTTTATAGCGGGAAAAAGTTCTGCACGAACAATACGATCTGCAGTGCCACCGTTAAAAGGCAGCAGGCATGTGAAAATCTGGCAAAGAAATCAGACCTTATGATAGTAATAGGAGGAAGGAAAAGTTCTAATACGAAAAAACTATATGAAATTTCCAAAAAATTCTGCAAAAATACGTTTTTTGTAGAAAATATTGAAGATTTACCGTTGAAACAACTTCAAAAATGTAATAGAATAGGAATAGCGGCGGGTGCCTCGACACCCGAATGCACTATTAAGGAGGTTATTGCCAGAATGAGTGATGTTACACTTGAAAACAACGAATTAAACATGAATGATCTGATGGATGAAATAGAAAAATCCCTTAGATTACCAAGAGGTGGTGAAATTGTCACAGGAAAAGTTCACCAGGTCACCGACAAAGAAGTTATTGTAAATTTAGGATGTAAAAAAGACGGTATTTTACCTATCTCCGAGGTGAGCTTAGAAGATGGTCAGACTTTGGCAGATGCTTTTAAAGTCGACGATGAAATCCAGGCAAAAGTTATCAAAACGGACGACGGCGATGGCGGCATTCTGCTTTCGAAGAAGAAGTTGGAAATCAGTGCTAACTGGGATGAAATAGTTAAAGCACTTGAAGATAAAACAGTACTGGAAGTGAAGGTGACGAGGCCGGTAAACGGTGGAGTTATCGCAGAATATAAAGAGGTTTCGGGATTCATTCCGCTTTCTCAGCTTTCCGATCATTACGTTGAGAATGCTGAGGAATTCGTGGGTCAGACTATGGAAGTGAGAGTTTCCAGAGTGGATCAGAGACGAAACAGGGCTGTATTCTCACATAAGCAGTTCCTCAATGAAGAAAAAGACAAGCTGGTTGCAGAAATTTGGGAAAACCTCAATGTCGATGATGTTGTGGAAGGTACTGTAATGAGATTCACTGATTACGGTGCATTTGTTGATATCGGAGGTATCGACGGTCTGCTTCACATTTCAGAAATATCATGGGGAAGATTGAAGCATCCTCAGGAGGTTCTGAGTATAGGTCAGAAAATAAATGTAAAAGTGCTTTCGATGAATGCAGAAAAAGGGAAAATATCTCTCGGTCTTAAACAGAATCAGCCTGAGCCTTGGAGCGTTATCGATGAAAACTATCAGGTTGGACAGGTTATAGAAGGTAAGGTCGTTCAGATCAAGGAATATGGTGCTTTTGTAGAGCTTGAACCTGGTCTTGACGGACTTGTACATATTTCAGAAGTAGCACATAAGAGAGTGGGTAACATCAATGATGAACTTGAAGTCGGACAGGTGGTCAAAGCTAAGATCCTTGAGATCGACAAAGACAGGAAGAGGATAAGCTTGAGCATCAGAGAAACCATTGACCCTCCTGCTGAAACTGAAGATGCTGCAGAAGAGCCGGTTGATGCGCCTGAAGTATCGAATGCAGATGCTGAAGTTGCCGCAGAGACTGCTGAAGCAGAAACTGAAGAATAAAATACTGTAAAGTGATTTAAGAGATGGCTTGCCATCTCTTATTTTTAATATAATATATATTAATAAATCAGGAGAAACGAATGAAAAAAATACTGGTGAGCAAATGTCTTTTCGGAGGGGATCCAGTGAGATATGATGGTAAGTCTAAAGAAGAAAGGGATCCCAGATTTTTGAAATGGAAGAAAGAGGGCAGACTTATCCCTGTATGCCCTGAAGTTTTCGGCGGACTTACTGTACCAAGACCGGATGCACAGAGAAGAGGTGCACGGATCATCGCAAGGACCGGCAGAGATGTTACGGAAGAGTATATCAGAGGTGCTGAAGAAGCGGTGAGGCTGGCGGTCAAGTACGATGTGGTATGTGCGATAATGAAAGAAAAAAGCCCGTCGTGCGGAAGCCAAATCATTTATGACGGAGAATTCAGCGGGAATCTTATAGAAGGACAGGGGATAACTACTGAAAGGCTGAGATCCGCCGGAATAAAAGTATTTTCAGAGGAACAGTTGGACCAGGTACAGGAACTGTTAGAAAATGAGAGAAAGTAGAAGAATGAAAAATATCGTGCTTATCGGGATGCCGGCATGCGGGAAAAGTGTTGCGGGAGTACTGCTGGCAAAATCGCTTAAAATGAATTTCCTTGATACCGATCTAATGATTCAGGAAAGGTCAGGCAAAAGCCTTCAGGATATCATAGATCAGGATGGAATGGATATATTCAAGAAAACAGAAGAGAGTGTGCTGCTGTCGATAAATACAGAAAATACAGTCATCGCAACCGGCGGCAGTGCAGTTTATTATCATGACGCTATGGATCATCTCGGCAGTAACGGGATAATAGTATATATAGATGCATCACTTGAAACTATAGTGCAGCGTCTCGACAATATCAGAACACGAGGAGTAGCTATAAAAAAAGGGCAGACTCTTGCAGAACTTTATTCTGCAAGAGCACCCTTGTATGAGCGATTTGCCGAGATTACGGTAAAATCTGAAAATGATCTGGAAACCACAGTAGCCAATATAATAACTGCACTGAAAAAACTTGATATCAAAGATCCAGAGAAGAATCTATAAGCTCTTTTGCCGACTGCAGTGTTATGTCTGTGACATTGACCCCTCCGAGAAGTCTTGCGATCTCAGATATTTTTTCTTTTTCAGAAAGCCTGGTTACAGTGGTATATGTAGTAGAGTCGTCAGATGCTTTTGCTATACGGTAATTGTGCAGCCCGTACGCTGCTATCTGCGGAAGATGAGTGATGCATATTATTTGATGTTTTTTAGATATTTCGGCCAGTTTGCGGCCTGTGATACTGGCTGTTATGCCGCTTATGCCACTGTCTATCTCATCAAAGATCATTGTAGGTATCCCATCGTAATCACCTGTTATTGTCTTAAAAGCCAGCATTATACGTGACATCTCGCCGCCGGAGGCTATTTTACTTAAAGGTTTCAAAG
This sequence comes from uncultured Eubacterium sp., assembly GCA_937966095.1. Classification (GTDB taxonomy): domain Bacteria; phylum Bacillota; class Clostridia; order Peptostreptococcales; family Anaerovoracaceae; genus Lentihominibacter. Next base: position 11,232 of record CALCKF010000094.1, on the reverse strand, counting down.
GAGATCCCTTATTGGTGCTGATCATAAATTCAATAATATCAGTGCCATTTGGTGTAAAGGTATCCGAAAACTTGAATTCTATCTTGAATACGGCGTCGTTGAAATTGAGCTCCGAAAGCTGAGAAGTTATTTTTTTCTCCAGTACAGCAGCAGATTTTTTTCTGATATCCGACAGTTTGAGACAGGCGGAAGAAAGTTCCTGCCTGCTTTTTTCAACAGATGTTTTCAGCTGTTCTCTGATGATGTCGAAATCCTCTATATCTGTAAGCTGGTGCTGAAGATAATCCTGGTATTGGATCAGTTCTTCGATACTTTTGCGATGCTTTGTTTTAAGCCTGTTTATCGTTTCCATCCTTGCTATGCAGCTGTCCAGCTGCTGAGGAGAAAAGACGGCACCGTCTCTGGCGGTTCTGACAGAAGTGCATACATCTTCAAGTTCATAGTAAATATCGGATATTCTGCTGCTCAGCTCCGAAAGATCCTGTGAATATCCTGATATCTCCGAGAGCATATTATCTATGTGCTTCAGAGAAGACAGGGCAGAAAATTCAGATTCGGTAGCTGAATGATAAGCCTCTGAAAGATTTTCATATATTTTCTCACTGTTCTGAAGCAGGGATATTTCTTTTTCTAGTCTTGTGTCTTCTCCGGATTGAAGGGATGCTTCACGAAGTTCGTTCAGCTCATATGACATAAAGTCATACTGGCGACTTTTCGTATCTTGCTGCGTTATAAGCTCGTCCAGTCTGCTTTTCAGTGTGATATATTCTTTATAAATAGAAGATACCTTTTTTTTTGCAGTATTTGTTTCATCCTTGTGATACAGATCGACAAGCTTTATATGCTGTTCGGGATCCAGTAGAGACTGATGGTCATACTGTCCATGTATATCTGCCAGTCTGCTGCAAAATGAATTTAAACGGGAAAGAGTGACGATCTCATCGTTTATCCTGCATGTGTTTTTTCCGTTTGATGATATCTCCCTGGTTATTATATACTCTTCTCCTTCATAATCGGCGATCATCTGTACAAGAGCCTTGTTCTGCCCGGAACGGATAAAAGAAGTATCGGCACGGCTGCCGAGAGCCAGGCTTACTGCTTCTATGAGTACAGATTTACCGGCTCCGGTTTCGCCGGTTATTATATTTAGCCCATCGTCAAAATCTACAGAAATATTCTCTATAGTGGCAAAGTTTTTAATGTTGAGATGCCTGATCATTTATCGTTTCCTCATTTTATTTATTTAACATGCTGTTGAGTGTTTCCACAACAGCAGGAGCATTTTCCGGATCGTCTACAACGAACATTATGGTGTTGTCACCTGCCACAGAGCCTATAACATGAGGAAGGCCTATGGAGTCAAGAGCTTCTGCAGCTGCACTGGCGCATCCTGAGAGAGTTTTGAGAAGAACTATATTGCCGGAATATGCTGTTGACTTTACAGTCTCTCTGAAAATATTGGAAAATCTGTCTGACATGGGGCCGTCTGCATTAGACGGTTGTGCATATTTATACTTTCCTGTAGAAGACAATGTCTTGACAAGCTGAAGCTCTTTTATGTCTCTGGAAATAGTTGCCTGAGTAACATCATAGCCAAAATCGCGAAGCATGGAAACCAGTTTATCCTGGGTTTCTATCTCGTAAGTTTCAATGAGTTCAAGTATTTTGTTTTGTCTTGAAATACGCATATATATACCTCCGAACAAACTAAATGGACATTTTAGTTGCACTTTCCGGCATACCATGACCGGAAAGGAAGTTATTATTTAATATTGTTTATAATTATACCATATAATGAAAAAGTTTTTCAATAGACAAACATACGTTTGTATGATATACTTAAGTCTGAAAATCATTGAGATTTATCGGAGTTATTATGAAAATATTGGGGATAGATCCGGGATATGCGATCCTCGGTTATGGAATAATTGAAAAAAACGGCAACAGCTTCAAAGTATGCAGGTATGGATCTCTTATAACAGATTCATCGATGCCGATGACGGAAAGACTTGAATATCTTTATGATTCTCTATTGGATATAATAGAAACAGAAAGGCCAGATGTGGCCTCTATTGAGCAGCTGTTCTTCAACACAAATGCAAAAACGGCGATACTTGTGGGACAGGCCAGGGGAGTGGCCGTTTTAGCATGTGTTAAAAAAGGCCTTGAAGTTGAGGAATATACACCTCTACAGATAAAACAGGCGCTTGTAGGTTACGGAAGAGCTGAAAAAAAACAAGTGCAGATGATGGTGAAGACGATATTGAATCTTAAGAAAATACCGAAACCGGACGATACTGCTGACGCTCTGGCTGCAGCTATATGCCATGGACATTCCGCAGACACCAGAAAGAGACTAAAGGAGCTTGATATAAGATGATAGGTTTTATAAGAGGGATCTTGGCCGAAAAGGGAAACGGATATATTGTTGTAGATGTCAATGGGGTAGGATACCTTATTTTTGTTCCTGCAAATTCAGGGGCCTATCTGAAAGGAGAAGGAGAGGAGGTCATGGTATATACTGCCATGATGGTAAGAGAAGACGATATAAGTCTTTATGGATTCACCGGAAGGAATGAGCTTGATATATTCAGAAAACTTATATCAGTAAGTGGTATAGGGGCTAAGGCTGCTGTTTCGATTCTCTCATCTTTTACTGTTGAGCAGGTCCAGCAGGCGATAGTATTCGAAGATGCGAAGACTCTCACAAAAGCCAGTGGCATAGGGAAGAAAACTGCAGAAAGAATAGTGCTGGAGCTCAGAGATAAATTCAGTGGGAAAGATATCGGTTCAGATATCGAAAGCGGCGCCCAGGATAAATATATCTCAGAGCATATAGCGGACAGCAGAAGTGAAGCCATAAGTGCATTGATAGCTTTAGGTTATACACGTGGAGAAGCTTCAGGAGCTTTGGCTGCTGTCAAGGATAATGATATGACAGCGGAGGAATATATAAAAGCTGCACTAAAAAACTTGTTTTAGAGGTAATTTTATATGGATAATGAAGAAAGGATAACAGCAGCAGAACTTAATGACGGAGAAGAACGCTCGGAGATTACTCTCAGACCGCAGACCCTGAGAGATTATATAGGACAGAAAAAGGCGACGGAAAATCTCAAGGTCTTCATCGAAGCGGCAAAGCTGAGAAAAGAACCCCTTGACCATGTGCTTTTTTACGGCCCTCCGGGGCTGGGCAAAACTACACTGGCTGGTATAATAGCCAATGAGATGGGCGTGGATATAAGGATAACATCCGGCCCTGCGATAGAAAGGGCCGGAGATCTTGCTGCGATACTGACAAATCTAAATGAAAATGATGTATTGTTCATAGACGAGATACACAGGCTCAACAGATCCGTTGAAGAAGTTCTTTATTCAGCAATGGAGGATTTTGCTCTGGATATAATTATAGGTAAGGGACCTTCCGCAAGATCAATAAGACTGGATATAGCCAAATTCACTTTGATAGGAGCAACAACAAGAGCGGGAAGTCTTTCGGCTCCGCTCCGTGACCGCTTCGGTGTAAGCTGTAAATTTGAGATGTATACACCTGATGAACTGAAAAGCATCATAGGAAGATCAGCTGAGATATTGGGGGTGTCAGCGGATGATGAATCCATGGCTGAAATGGCAAAGCGTTCACGCGGCACACCGCGTGTAGCAAACAGGATACTGAAGAGAGTACGAGATTTTTCTCAGGTAAAAGGGAATGGTATCATAGATATGGATATAACGCGAAGAGCTCTTAATGCTCTTGGAGTTGATGACAGAGGCCTCGAAAGTTTGGACCGAGAGATACTCAGGACAATAATAGAGAGATTTAACGGAGGACCTGTTGGGATAGACACAATAGCTGCATCAATAGGAGAAGAACGCGTTACGATAGAGGATGTATATGAGCCTTATCTTATACAGATAGGATTCCTTCACAGGACTCAGAAGGGGAGGATCGTTTCAGAAGCCGCATACAGGCATCTCGGGATCAGCTTTGACAATGAAGGGGAACAGATTTCCGTAAATATAAGTGACTGAAAGGATGATATCATGAAAATAAGCGATTTTGATTACATGCTGCCGGAGGAGCTTATCGCACAGAAACCGAAGGAAAAAAGAGACAGTTCAAGGCTTCTGGTGGTACATAGAGATACAGGGAGAACGGAACACAGGCATTTTTATGATATTATTGAATATCTGAATCCGGGCGATTGTCTTGTACTTAACAATTCAAAAGTACTGCCTGCGAGACTTTATGGCATCAAGGAGCAGACTGGAGCTAAAGTAGAGTTCCTTCTAACAAAGAGGATAGAAGGAGATCTATGGGAAACTATGGTCAAGCCGGGTCGTAAGCTTAAACCCGGAGATCGTGTCATCTTTTGCGAGTCCCCTCGTCTTGCGGCTGAGATAAAGGATTTCGGTGCGGACGGAACAAGAAAAGTGATTTTCGAATATGACGGAATATTCATGGAGAGACTTGAAGAGATAGGGAATATGCCGCTGCCACCATATATAGAAAGATCAAGCGATTCTGAGGATAAAGAGCGTTATCAGACGGTATACTGCAAAGATGAAGGCTCCGTTGCAGCGCCGACAGCAGGGCTGCATTTTACTGAAGAACTGCTTGATAAAGCAAAGCAGAAAGGTGTTGAACTTATCTATGTGACACTGCATGTGGGAATAGGCACGTTCAGGCCGGTTAAATGTGATAATATAGAGGACCATAAGATGCATTTTGAGGAATACTCGATCAGCAAAGAAAGTGCAGATGCCATTAATCGTGCCAAAAGAGAAGGAAGACGTGTGATATCGGTAGGCACTACGTCAACGCGTACTGTAGAAAGTGTAGCATATTTTGATGAAAATGCGGCAGATGAAGAGTCTCAGGGATGCTGGCAGGTAAGGAGTGGAACAGGAAACACAGGTATCTTTATTTATCCGGGATATGAATTCAGGATAATAGACAGTCTTATAACAAATTTTCATCTTCCGAAATCGACTTTGCTGATGTTGATATCTGCATTGTATGACAGAGAGAAAATCCTCGAGATATATAAAGAGGCGGTAAGGGAAAAATACAGATTTTTCAGCTATGGCGACGCTATGTTCATAATTTGATACAGCATCATGCTTATTAAAGAAAGGTATTTGAAAGTGAAGATAACACATGAATTCGGTCCGTTCTTTGACAGCGATTCAAAAGTACTTATACTTGGAAGCATACCGTCTCCGAAATCCAGAGAACAGGGATTTTATTACGGACATCCGAGGAACAGGTTCTGGCCTGTCATGGCATCTCTTTTCGGAGACGATATACCGGAGACAGTTCCAGACAGGAAAGAGTTTTTGAAACATCATAATATAGCGTTGTGGGATGTGCTGGCCAGCTGTGAGATAAGAGGAGCGGAAGACAGCAGTATAAGAGAGCCTGTAGCCAATGATATGGACATTATCCTGAAAAATTCAGATATAAAGGCCATATTTACAACAGGTGGAAAAGCATCAGAATTGTATAGAAAACTGTGCTTGCCTGAATGCGGTATAAAGGCCGTCTCTCTTCCTTCAACAAGCCCCGCAAACTGCAGATTTTCCATGGAAAGACTGCGGAAGGAATACGGCATTATATTGAAATATCTATGATATTTGTGGTATCATATTACAGCTTGGGCATTGCAGGGAAAAAATAAAAGCTGAAAGGAACAATAATGGCATCGGTAACATATGAACTGATAAAAAAAGACGGAAAAACAAAAGCAAGGCGCGGGAGAGTCACTACACCTCACGGTGTTATAGAAACTCCCGTTTTTATGCCTGTGGGCACGGCGGCTACGGTCAAAGCTATGCGACCTGAAGAGATAAGGGACATGGGTGCCCAGATAATATTATCCAATACGTATCATCTCTATCTGAGGCCGGGACATGAAATCGTAAAGGAAGCAGGAGGTCTTCACAGCTTCATGAATTGGGACAGAGCAATACTTACCGACAGCGGAGGATTCCAGGTATTCAGTCTCGGTGCTATGAGAAAGATAAAAGAAGAGGGTGTGGAATTCCGTTCACATATAGACGGTTCTAAACATATGCTTTCGCCGGAAAAATCTATGGAGATACAGAATGCGCTCGGTTCTGATATTATCATGGCATTTGATGAGTGTGTGCCGTATCCTGCCGGCAGGGAATATGTGAAGGCTTCTTTGGAAAGGACAACGAGATGGCTGAAAAGATGCAAGGATTACCATAAAAACACAGATAAGCAGGCATTGTTCGGGATAATGCAGGGGGGAATGTATGTAGACTTGCGAAAAGAAAGTGCGAAACAGATAGTGGATCTGGATCTTCCGGGGTATGCTATAGGCGGTCTAAGCGTAGGTGAACCAAAGGAGTTAATGTATGAGATAATGGATGAGTGTGTGGACTGCCTGCCTGAAGACAGACCAAGATACCTTATGGGAGTGGGAAGTCCGGACTGTCTTTTTGAAGGGGTAGAAAGAGGGATCGACATGTTTGACTGTGTTTTGCCGACCAGGATAGCAAGACATGGGATGGCAATGACATCACATGGAAGGGTGAACATAAAAAATGCAAAATATGAACGCGACTTTTCACCACTTGATCCGGAATGTGACTGCTATACATGCAGGCACTATTCTAAAGCATATCTCAGGCATCTGTTCAAGTCTGACGAGATATTGTCATCAATGCTGATGACCAGTCATAATCTCCATTTTCTGATAGAAACGATGAGGAAGATCAGGATGGCTATAGAGAACGACAGGTTTTTGGAATATAAAAGAGAATTTTATGATAAATATGGAAGATTTTGATCTGATAAATAAGCAAGCCCCAAAAAGCATGATGTTGCTTTTTGGGGCTTGCTAACGATAAGAATATATCATTCTTTGAGGAAGACAGCTAATTCATTATTGAATTTTTCGGGATCTTCAAGGAAAAGTCCGTGTCCGCAGCCCGGGAATATAACCAGTTTGCTGTCTCCTCCAAGGTGTTCCTTCATATATTCACCGTGTGAAGGCCCATAGATCAGTCCATCGCCGCTGTATGCCAGCAATACAGGAACATTTATAGTAGGAAGAACTTCCCTGAAATCTTCAATGGCCATGGCTATCCACATATTCATCATGCAGTGAGGTGTATTGTCAAGAGCTTCATTCAATACCCATTTGAATTCATCGCTTTCCTGATCATAGCCTTTTGCAAAAACATTCGGTATAAACAGTTTGGCTGCGAATTCCCAGCTTACTGCTATAGCGGCCATAAACTGCAGATTCTGAACTATATCAAAGGAACAGCTCTGACCCAGTTTCCAATGATCATCATTGAGGAGTTTCGGAGTCATATCGATAAAGCACATTTTCTTGATATACTGGCACTTGAATTCTCTGGCGTAGGCCAGCAGAGTGCTTGTCCCCATAGACCAGCCTACCACATTGACATTGTCCAGCTTCAGATATTCGATAAGTTCATGAAGGTCAGCGGCAAATCTGTTTAGATTCATGCCCCTTTCAGTCATTTCAGAACGGTCTGACTGACCATGCCCACGAAAATCATAGAGAATGACTCTATACTGTTTTGCAAATTCATCTACTTGATATTTAAAGAATTTGTGATTGCAGGACCAGCCGTGGATAAAGATCAGAGGCTCTCCGCTTCCATGTTCTTCGTAATATATTTTACAGTTGTCTTTTGTTGTGAAATAAGCCATAGTTTACACTCCTTCCATTAGATCATAAATAAAATATTTACTGTATAGAATAAAGGATATAATAAAAGTGTGTTATTTTTATGACGATTCTGATTTTATAAATTGATATAAGAGAAATTTGCTGCTGCAAATTTCTTTTAATGCAGCCTTTGCTGTGTTATTATAATGTAGTTTGAAAATATCAGTTGATGGTGAGAGGTAATATTAAGATATGGAGATTTGCAGAGACAGTAACTTTTGCGGTGGATGTGTATATCAGGGTATCAGCTATGATGAGCAGCTTCGAAATAAAGCTGGTGAAGTAAGAGAACTTCTCGATAGAAAGAATGTGGATTACGGAAAATTACTTGATATCGAACCTTCTCCGGACAGGTACAGGTACAGAAACAAGATGGAATATACATTTGGCGATATGGAAAAGGACGGTCCCATGACACTGGGGATGCATCGTAAGAAACATTTTATGTCTATAATAACTGTTGATCAATGTCAGCTGGTGCATGAGGATTTTAACAGAATACTGAGAGCGGTGCTGGATTTTGTGTCTGATCGAGGATATTCTCATTATCATAAAAAAAAGCACAAAGGGCTTATGCGCCATCTGATAATCAGAAGAGGAGTAAGAACCGGTGAGATCATCATTAATCTGGTGACCAGCTCGGAAGAAGGTTTTGATGAAGTTTCGTTTACTGATATGCTGCTGGATCTCCCGCTTGAAAACAGGATCGTCGGGATAATGCGCACTTTTAACGATAGGCTTGCCGATGCCGTTTACTGTGATGATATGAAGATTTTATACGGGCGGGACTATTACATGGAAATTGTATTGGGCCTCAGCTTCAAAGTAAGCGCTTTTTCATTTTTTCAGACGAATGTTGCCGCAGTGGAAAAATTGTATTCATATGCGCTGGAGCTTATAGATGATTTTGAGAATAAGACAGTTTTTGACCTTTACTGCGGTACAGGAACGATAACTCAGACATTGGCACAAAAGGCAGGCAAGGTCATAGGGATAGAGCTCGTTGATGAAGCTGTGAATGCAGCAAGAGAAAATGCACGGCTGAACGGTATAGATAACTGCCTGTTCATTGCAGGGGATGTTTTTGAAAAACTTAAGACAGTTGAGGAAAGGCCGGATGTGATAGTTGTGGACCCGCCAAGAGTAGGTATAAATGCTGATGCTCTTGATATGATCTCAGAATACGGAGTCGGTCAGATCGTATATATTTCATGCAATCCAAAGAGCCTCGCCGACAATCTTTACTATATGCAGCACAGGGGTTATAAGGTGGATTCGGTAAAGCCTTTTGATAATTTTCCATTTACTAAGCATACAGAATGTGTTGCTCTTCTTTCAAGATGTAAGAAAGTGTAAATTGATAAACGCGTGGAAGGGAGATAGTTACATTGGAACAGGGAAATTATTTCCTGGGAAATGAACCTGTGAAAAAACTTCTTGTAAAGCTGGCGTTTCCCACGGTTATAGCTCAGCTTATAAATATGCTTTATAATATAGTTGATAGGATATATATAGGGCATATACCGGATATCGGATCGATGGCACTAACCGGGGTTGGTGTATGTATGCCTTTGATAATGATAGTTTCCGCATTCGCAGCTCTTATTGCTTACGGAGGCGCGCCAAGGGCTTCTATTTTTATGGGAAGGAAAAAAACTGAAGAGGCTGAAAGGATACTGGGCAATTGTTTCATTTCCCAGATACTGATATCAGCAATACTTACGGGCGCACTCCTTATATGGAACAGAGATTTTCTCATGGCCTTTGGGGCAAGTGAAAATACTATAGGATACGGGACCAGCTATATGAACATATATGCGGCAGGCACTGTATTTGTACAGCTGACTTTGGGAATGAATGCATTCATCACGGCACAGGGGTTTGCAAAAACGGGAATGATATCGGTCATAATAGGAGCTGTGGCCAATATAATATTGGATCCGGTATTTATTTTCGGATTGGATATGGATGTCAGAGGTGCTGCTGTTGCGACAGTGATTTCTCAGGGGATGTCCTGCGGATGGATATTGTGTTTTCTTTTCGGGAAAAAAACATTGCTTAGACTTCGAAGAAAAAATATGATTCTGCATCGAGATGTCATACTTCCCTGCATAATGCTTGGAGTATCGGTTTTCGTCATGCAGGCCAGTGAGAGTGTGATTTCTGTATGCTTTAATTCATCTCTGCAGAAATACGGCGGAGATGTTGCTGTAGGAGCAATGACTATACTGACAAGCGTAATGCAATTTGCGATGCTTCCGTTACAGGGGCTCGGACAAGGGGCACAGCCTGTCATAAGTTATAATTACGGAGCCGGAAATGTAAAAAGGGTAAAGAAAGCCTTCGGACTTCTTTTGAAAGCAAGTCTCATATATTCTTTTTCTCTGTGGATTCTTGTAATGGTCTTTCCTGAGGGCTTTACTCTGATGTTTACTTCAGATGCAGAGCTTGTGTTATTTTCAGGCAGCGCATTGAGGATATATATGTCAGCTATGTGTCTGTTCGGTATACAGATGGCATGTCAGATGACATTTAATGCCCTGGGAAGGGCGAGGGAATCTATAATAGTTGCGGTGATGCGTAAATTCATACTGCTTTTACCTCTTATATATCTAATGCCGGAGATAATGGATAATGATAAGACGATGGCTGTATATACCGCGGAACCCGTGGCCGATGTGTGTGCAGTGGCATTTACTTCAGTACTGTTCACAATAAGGTTCAGAAAGGCCCTCAGAATGATGAAATTTTGAACTTGACACTTATACATTTCCGGTGATACCATGGATACAGACATTGTTTGTGCATAATTTGGAGGTTTTTATATGAGCACGAAAGTAACTAAGGAAGAAATTATAGAGAAGATAAAAGCAATAATAGAAAATGAAAAATTTAAGCTGGACGGATACTTCCTGTGCGGCTTTCCTACAGGAGCGCCAAATCAGGAACTTCAGAAGGCATGTGAGACATATATCGAGAGAATAGAGACAGGAAGTGTAGCTGAAAGCGATACGGAAACTCTTATAGATGCTATGGAAGCATCGCTGAAGGTAGAATCGGAAGTTGCAGAGGTCAATGATATTACCAAAAGCGACGGATTGGTAAAATACATACTGGGACATAAGGAAGTCCTGTTCAGCTGATAGTGGATTTTTATATAGAAATATGTGAAACTGGCAAATAACCGGGCGTATGATATATGCCCGGTTATTTTATCTCAATATCATACAAGAGGACGACCTGTCATTTCAGACGGTATATCAAGGCCCATGAGTTTGAGCAGTGTAGGAGCGATGTCGCATAGCCGTCCTCCATCTCTCAGTTTTGAAGGATGCCTTGATATATGTACAAGCGGTACATCATTGAGAGAATGAGCTGTTACGATATTTCCTTTCTCATCAAGCATCACATCAGCATTGCCATGATCTGATGTAAGAAGTATCTGACCGTCCCTTTTTAAAACGGCATCTGCTATTTTAGGAACGCACTTATCAAGTGC
>CALCKF010000093.1 GCA_937966095.1 uncultured Eubacterium sp. | reverse complement strand
GACAGTTCTGTATCATGCAGTACAATTATAACAGTGGAAGATTTGCCTGAGTCTGTCAAGACAGCAGATGAGATATATGATGAGACAACTTCTTATATCAGCAGTCATATGGCCCCTGATTATGATGACTGGTATGCAGTAGGCCTTGCCCGCAGCGGCAATATGACTGATCAGCAGAAAACGGAGTATTATAAGAAAACAGTCAAATATCTGGAGCAGAATGAAAATGACAGGATGTATGCAACCGATTATGCCAGGATCATAATCGGGCTTACTGCGGCAGGCTGGGATGTGACAGATGTCGATGGCAGGAATCTTCTTGATGCTCTGTGCGATATGGAGTTTGCAACCCAGTCGGGCATAAACGCAGCTGCATATACTCTGATAGCATATGATTCTCACGATTATGATATACCGGATGCCAGGAAAAGAAATGTACAGACTACAAGAGAAGGACTGATTGAATATCTTTTAGGTAAACAGAAGGAAAACGGAGGTTGGAACTGGGATGATATGTCATCTGATGCAGATGTGGATATGACAGCAATGGTGCTGCAGTCTTTAGCTCCGTACTACAACTCCGATAAAGAAGTGAAGGATGCATGCGACAAAGCCGTAGTTGTACTGTCTGAGAAACAGGCAGGCAACGGAACATATATATCCTGGGGAGTTGAAAGTGCATCTTCCATAGCAGAAGTCATAGTTGCTCTCACATCGCTCGATATAGATCCGGGTAGTGACAGCCGATTCGTTAAAAACGGAAAAAGCCTCATAGACGGTCTCAATTCTCTGGCGGCTGAAGGCGGCGGATATGTGTACGGTGAGGGAGAAGCCGCCAACGATTATTCTACAAAGCAGGGTTATTACGGTATGGTTTCATATTACAGATATCTGGCGGGTGAAAACAGTCTTTACGATATGAGCGATGTCATTATCAATGACAATCCTGACATAACCGCTGATACGGGTAGCGGGGAAGGCTCAGTCGATAAAACAGGACAGGAATATGGAAATCATTCCGGCAATGACGGTTCGGCTGCTACCGGTGATGATTTTTATGCAGGCCTGTGGGGTGCATTAGCTATGGCTTCTGCTGCAGCTGCAGTTACAGCAGCATCAGTCAAAAGAAGACGATCCCGATAAAAAATTCAGAAATATTGAAATTTAATTTTATTGTAATAGTCTAAGTACAATGGTATAATGTTCATATCGTTTACAAAATTAATTAGGGAGGTCTTATTTGATGAAGGGCTATAAGAGTGAAAACATAAGAAACATTGCACTTGTAGGACATGGCGGATGCGGAAAAACCACATTTCTTGAAGCAGCTTTGCTGGCCACAGGCGTTATCAGCAGACTGGGAAAAGTCGAAGATGGAAACACCGTTTCAGACTATGATAAAATGGAAATCGAAAAGGGATATTCCATCAGTGATTCGCTTGTACCGGTAGAATATAAGAACGTGAAAATCAATTTTATCGATACTCCGGGATTTTTCGATTTTGTGGGAGAAGTCAATTCTGCACTCAGAGCAGTTGAAGCCGCAGCTATATTAGTAGATGCTTCATCAGGTATACAGGTTGGTACGGAAA
>CALCKF010000092.1 GCA_937966095.1 uncultured Eubacterium sp. | reverse complement strand
GAAGCCGCAGCTATATTAGTAGATGCTTCATCAGGTATACAGGTTGGTACGGAAAAAGCGTGGAATTCATGCAAGGAGTTCGGCATCCCTAAGTTTTTCCTGATCAGTAAGACCGATAAGGAAAATGTTGATGTAGATAATACAATAGCCGAACTTAAGGACAAGTTCGGAACGTCGGTGGTGACGCTTGATGATAAAGATGCCCTTACAGAAGCTATTGCAGAAACAGATGAGGAGCTTATGGAAAAATTCTTCTCAGGAGAAGAATTCACCGATGAGGAATTCAACAGAGGCCTTTCTCACGGTATAGGTGCGGGAGACATAGTTCCGGTGCTTGCCTGCTCGTCTGTCACGGGAGAAGGCATAAAGGAAGCTCTTGAAAAGTTTATAGATCTCGTTCCTAAGGCTACTGATCATGAGGATTACGATGCCAAGAACGGTGTTGACGAAGATATAAAGGTAAAGGTAGATCCTGCAGGAAAACCTGCTGCATTTGTATTCAAGACTATAGCTGATCCGTTCCTGGGCAAGATATCCCTTGCAAAGGTGATTTCAGGAACACTTAAGGCAGGTCAGGAAATATATAATGCAAGAGCTGAAAAAGCTGAAAAACTGGGGGCCATGTTCTTTATGAGAGGAAAGACCCAGGAAGATGCGCCTGCTGTAGAAGCGGGAGATATAGTGGCAATAGCCAAGCTGCAGTTTACAAAGACAGGCGATACACTTTGTGAAAAATCAAATATAATAAAATTCCCTCCTGTGAAATTCCCGGCGCCATCACTTTATCTGGCTGTAGAACCTGCTAAAAAAGGTGATGATGAGAAAGTCGGTACAGGACTTCATAAATTGATGGAAGAAGATCCTTCCTTTGTACTTGAAAGAAATGTCGAGACGCATCAGACTCTGCTGGGAGGGCAGGGAGAGATCCAGCTCAATATAATAACTTCCAAATTAAAGGATAAATTCGGAGTTGATGTGGTAACGGTACCTCAGAAGATAGCATACAGAGAGACGATCAAGGGAACTTCGGATGTTCAGGGTAAACATAAGAAGCAGTCAGGCGGTGCCGGACAGTATGGAGATGTGCATATAAGATTTTCACCGTCTCAGGAGGAATTTGAATTTTCCGAAGAGCTGTTCGGAGGAGCGATACCTAAGAATTATGTTCCGGCTGTTGAGAAGGGCCTGAGAGAATCTATGGAAAAGGGACCTCTCGCAGGCTGCAAGGTAGTCAATATCAAGGCGGTTCTCTATGACGGTTCATATCATGATGTGGATTCCAATGAAATGGCATTCAAGATCGCAGCATCACTGGCGTTCAAGAAAGGTATAGCGGAAGCAAAGCCGTGTCTGCTTGAGCCTGTTATGAAGCTGGAGATCGTAGTCCCTGATGATTATATGGGCGATGTTATGGGAGATATGAACAAGAGGAGGGGTAAGATACTAGGTATGGAACCTCTTGCAGGCGGTGGACAGAAGCTTATCGCTGAAGCTCCTCAGGCAGAGCTGTTTGATTATGCCATAGTTTTGAGATCCATGACTCAGGCAAGAGGAAGTTTCTCTATGGAATTTGAGAGATATGAGGAAGTCCCTGCTCAGATAGCTCAGAAAATCATCGCAGAGCACCAGGCGGAGCAGGAAAATAAATAGTGCTTGTGATACAATGATCGATTTAAAAGGCTGTCTCGTTTAGAGGCGGCCTTTTTAGAAAGGCAGATGAGATGGCAGGAAAAAGCAAGACAGTGTTTGTGTGTCAGGAATGCGGATATGAAAGCTCCAAGTGGATGGGCCAGTGCATATGCGGAGCATGGAATACCATGGTAGAGGAGAAAATAACTTCTCTTGATTCTCAGGATAAAAGAAGAAGGACATCCCTTCTGAAGTCCGGATCTGACAGATTGTCAGGAGCGCCGGGTATTGCAGACACAGCCGGAAAACCCGTAAAACTCAGTGACGTAGTATCGGGTGAAAAGGACAGAGTTGATACTGGAATAGGGGAACTCAACAGAGTTCTGGGCGGAGGCCTTGTGCCCGGCTCGCTTACTCTTATATCAGGGGAGCCGGGAATAGGTAAATCCACCATAATAATACAGGCAGCGGCCCACATTGCAGGGAAAAAAGGCATAGTATTGTATGTATCCGGAGAAGAATCGGAAGAGCAGATAAAGATGAGGGCTGACAGAGTGTGCGGAAAATTGCCCGAAGAACTTTTTATACTTTCGGAAACAAATATAGAAAGTATAAGTGCAGTTTGCGCTGATATGAAGCCAAGCTTTCTGATTATAGATTCGATACAGACAATGTACAGTACGGATCTTGATTCTGCCCCGGGCAGTGTTTCTCAGGTAAGAGCATGCGGAAATGAACTTATGAGAATAGGGAAGGTATATGGCATACCGGTATTCATAGTTGCCCATGTCACAAAAAGCGGTGAACTGGCCGGACCTCGCATAATAGAGCATATGGTGGATTGTGTCCTTAGTTTCACCGGTGACCGCAGCCATGAAATGAGGATATTGAGATCCAAAAAGAACAGATTCGGCACCACCAGCGAGATAGGAGCTTTTGAGATGGGAGAAGAGGGGCTTTCAGAGATAGAAAATCTTTCGGGGACTTTGCTGGAGGAAATGGGAAGGGAGAGTGAAGGAGCCGTTGTAACGGCGGTATACGAAGGGACAAGACCTCTCGTACTGGAGGTACAAGCACTGACATCACCCACAAATATAGGCTTTGCGAGAAGAAGTTCTATAGGAGTTGAAAATTCGCGGTTGAATATGATACTTGCTGTTCTGGAGAAGAAGATGGGACTGTCTATGATAAATCAGGATATCTATGTGAATATAGTAGGCGGCATCAAACCGGAAGGGACGTATACTGATCTTGCAGTGGCGCTGGCGGTCTATTCTTCATACAAAGGTAAACCTATTGGAGGAAAAACCGTGGTGCTTGGGGAAATAGGACTTACAGGGGATCTCAGAGCCATACAGAACGGCGAAAAGATACTGAAGGAAGCTGCAAGACTGGGATTTGAACGTATAGTGCTGCCTGTCAAGAACGCACAACGATTAAGGCGGCTGCTGGATGAAATAAATTCCGGGAATAAAAGCAATAAGCTTGAGCTTGTAGGAATTAAAAACATAACCGAGATCAGCAATCTGTTCTGAATATGATTGAAATATAAGAAAGACTGCCGCCCCAGGATAAAGTAAATTACCTGGGGCGGCAGTCTTTCGTTATTGCCCTAAAAGACCATCTCAAAGAATTCTTTGAATGTCATAGGTTCCTGAAACGCTTCCTGCATGACATAGGCAGCAAGGCCGGCTGTGGCCAGAATAATCAGGAATATGAATAATATCGTTCCAATAAATTTTCTCATATCATAAAATTCTTTTTATATCCAAGAAATCACGAACAGCAGTACTCCCACTGCGGCAAAGCAGTAAGCAATGATTCTCCATTTCTTGTACTGTTTGTCAAGAGCCTTTTTCTCTTCCGCAGTAGGTTCTGCTGTGGCAAGAGCAAGAGCTTCCACATCAATAGCTTCCTGCGGTATAGGTCTCTTTCTTACGAAGATCACATAATATAGTATTGCCAGTATGTCCCATCCGATGTTGTACCAGATGGCTACAGGATCGTAAGCGAGAATCAGCAGTACGGCAAAGCAGATGATACTGAACCATGCTCCGAAGGTTCCTGCAGGGCATCTCCAAGGTCTGTTGAGATCCGGCTCTTTCTTTCTCAGTGCCAGGAATGACCAGAAACCTATTATATAGGCCTGGATCTGATTGTATGAGCACATCAGGGCTACGATCTTGATGGATCCGGTGAGGATAAAGAATACTCCCAGTACTCCGCAGAGAACTACGGCACGGTGAGGACTCTTGAATTTTTCGTGTACTTTTCCGAAATATTTAGGGAAGTTGCCGTCCTCCGACATTATATATATATAACGTGCAGGACCTGCAATACAAGGGTTCATCGTCGAGAAATCACCGCCGAGAGTTATGCCGAGACAGAGTATCACGAGAGGAAGTCCCACGATACCTGCATATTGCATAGCGTCTGCATAAGGTGCCGCTGATGTGTACAGATCAGGTACGTTCTCGGCCGGAGTGAGAGCACAGAGGAACCACTGGAACAGCAGATTTACAGCAAGTACACAGAACGGCGATATCAGCAGTGCTCTAGGTATGGTGATCTGCGGGAATTTTACTTCCGAACCCATACCTACGATAGTCTCATATCCGAAGAAGCACCAGAGAACAAGCAGTACAGCCTGTGCAAAAGCATTTACTTCTGTAGGTATGCCGACGCCGGCAACCATTTCGGTGATGCTGGAGAAATCAGCCTTTGCGATCACTGTCGCAAACCAAACAAGCGAGCATGCCCAGAAGAAGAACATAAAGAAATTCTGAGTCTTTCCATTCATTTCGATACCTCTGTATGAGATGAATGTGAAAAGAACGAAGAGGGCAATTGCCGGCAGGACTTTCCACAGGAACACATCTGTCGGAACATCTCCTGCGAAGTAGTCGATAAGTGAATAGTTGTTGTTGTCGATTGGAACATCAAGTCCCAGTGCACTCAGCAGTCTTGTAAAATAGTTGGAGAAGGCCATTGCCTCTGAAGCTCCTATACCTACCTGAGCGAGAGTATAGTTCCAGCTTTCAAAAACTGCTACTGGATAGTTTATGGCTCTTTTTGCAAAAGAGTATGTACCGCCTGCCAGCGGCAGGGCTGCGCCCATTTCACCGTACATCGCACAAGGGAACAGTATAAGTATAAATGCGATAAGAGATGCAATGATTACGGTGCCGCCCATCAGTCCGACTATCTGTGAACCAACAGTGAACAGACCTACGCCTATTACAGCTCCTGCTGTAATGGTGACGCATTCTGCAAGACCCAAAGATCTGTTCAGCGTTTGGGCTTTAACATTGTTTTCCATTTGAAGAATACCTCCTTAATAATAATAACGGTTTTATATTATATCAAACATCTGTGATAATGTTTAAACAAGGTAAATCATGATTGACTGCTTTTGCCGCTCTGCTTCTCCTCCCTGCGTATCATCCTGCGATTCTTATAGTACGGAAAGAGAAACACGAGTGTTGCTATATTGAAAGTAAGCCACATTCTCACACAGAATGCAAGAAGACCGTCCATTTCGTCGGGATGAGCTATCAGAAGAGGTCTTACAGCCAGTATGGTAGCCGCTATGAAGCAGATGACAGGCAGTACCAGCCCTATATAAGGATTGCGGCGCTCACAAAGTGAAACCTGTACTCTTATTATCAAATACATGGCAATAAGTGCCGTAGGGAGTATGATTACCATTTTATCGGGATCCATTCCCTGTAATACCTGCATGTATAATAACCCTCCTGAAATTGGCCGGCCGTTACCGGTGCTGCGAAGTATTTATACTAAAGACAATATTTTAAACGCCTTTAATATTGTATACGATATTAAAAACATTAGATAGGAAAAATCGGAAATTGACGAAAAAACTTCCTGGTGCTATCATTAAAACGAGAAATAAAAGTGTTCTGATTTTTACTATCGGGGATAAAATGTCATTTGTTATAAGCAAAAAACAACATCTGGCGCCCACGGAGGCCAGGATACAGTATGAGCCTTTGATATTTGAAGATGAAGGTTTCGAAGTCAAGAAGCTGGATGTAAGTTTCGGACATCCTCTTTATACTGCCGTTGCAGATATATTTTATATAAGATCGTTATGGGATGTACGAAAATCTATCCCTGTTATTCCCGACGGGTGTATGACTCTGGTTTTTACCGGAGGCAGCGAGCATGCCGAAGCATATATATGCGGAGTTATAGATGAAATAAAGAAAATAGATATCGAGCCGGGGGATTATTGCATTTTTATGAGATTTATGCCCGGTACAGGATATTCTCTGGTGGAGCAGCCGGTAAGCAGGATAACAAACAAGGCGCTGAATGTCAGGGAAAATATGGCAGGAGGAGAACAGATAATTTCCATTTTGGGACGTGAAACACAGCTTGTGGAAAGAATAGGACTGATCTCGAAAGTAATAAGAATAAATCTTTACGGGGATTCCGGAAAGTATCTGATAAAATACTGTACAAGAAGGATTCTTCAGACGCAGGGAAACATAAAGGTAGAAGAACTGGCGGAGGAAACCGGATTCACTTCGAGAAATATAAGCAAGATGTTCGAAAAGTTTGTCGGCATTTCTCCGAAATTGTATTCCCAGATAATAAGACTGCAGTTTTCCATGGCAAAGATAATGGAAAACCGTAATATGCTGTTGATGGATGTTGCTATTGACTGCGGTTTTTTTGACCACGCACATATGAACAGGACATATAAAAAGCTGATAAGATGTTCTTCCGGAGAATTCAGGAAGAATCTGTTCAATAATCTGGATTATGATCAGATAGAAGATTACATTTCCGTTGAATAATTCGAGATGAGACAGGAGAGGGAATGATTATGAAAAATAAAATGTATTATATAGGTCTGGATCAGGGGACCACTGGAACCACGACACTCCTGATGGATGAACGCTGGAATGTAGTGGCAAGAGGTTACAGAGAGCACAGACAGTATTATCCGAAACCCGGATGGGTAGAGCATGATCCTGTAGAAATATGGCAGAAGGTGATCGAGTCGATGAATATGGCTCTTGAGATTGCAAATGTAAGTGCTGACCAGGTCAGATGTATAGGGATAGATAATCAGGGCGAAACGGTCATGCTCTGGGACAAGATCACGGGTGTTCCTCTTTATAATGCCATAGTGTGGCAGGATAGAAGAATGGCAAGATATGCAGACGAGCTCACTAAAGAATATGGCGAACGTATAAGAGAAAAGACCGGGCTCATGGCCGATTCATATTTCAGCGGACCTAAGATAAAATGGATAATAGACAATGTCGATGGTGTCAGGGAAAAAATCCGGGAAGGCAGGGTGCTTGCAGGTACTCTGGATTCATGGCTTATATGGAAAATGACACATGGAAGAGTTCACGTCACCGATTGTTCAACAGCTTCGAGAACGATGATGTTCAATATCCATACGGAAAAATGGGACGATGAAATCCTGGATATCCTTGGAATAAGCAAGTCGATACTTCCCGAAATATGTGACAGTTCTATGATTTACGGATATACAGATCCTTTGGATTTCCTCGGAGCCAAGATACCTATCTCAGGATCTGTTGTGGATCAGCAGGCAGCACTGTTCGGTCAGGCATGTTTTTCGCCTGGTGACATAAAATGCACATATGGAACAGGGTGCTTTATGCTGATGAATACGGGAGATAAGGCTGTATATTCAAAGAACGGTCTTCTTACAACTGTTGCATGGAGACTTAAGAAAAAAATGTCTTTTGCAATAGACGGAGGCATATATATAACGGGTGCGGCTACTCAGTGGCTGCGAGACGGTATAAAAATAATAGATAATGCTGCGGAGACTGAGAAAATGGCATACGAAGCAGGAGATAACGGCGGAGTATACTTCGTACCGGCATTCTCCGGACTTGCGGCTCCTCACTGGGATTCGTATGCCAGAGGGACCATGGTGGGGATCACAGGAGGGACGACCCGCCAGCATATAGTAAGAGCTACTCTTGAGGCTACGGCTTACCAAGTAAAGGACAATCTGGATGTAATGAATCTGGATGCCGATATGCCGGTCAACATTCTCAGAGCTGACGGCGGAGCTGTGGAGAATAATTTCCTTATGCAGTTTCAGTCAGATATACTGGGTATACCGGTGGATGTGCCGGTCGTGAAGGATACTACAGCACTGGGCGCCGCGCAGCTTGCTGCTCTTGGTGTGGGTGATTTTGATTCTATTGATCAAATGGAAGGCAACTGGAAGCTGGCTCGCAGATTTGAGCCTAAAATGAGTATAGACGAGAGAGAATCTCTGTTGTATAACTGGCACAGAGCCGTTGAAAGAGCACGGAACTGGTCAGAAGAATAAATTACTGATGAATTGAAAGGAAGTGTGGATATGAGCGCACCAAAATTATTCAGTCCGGGGCCTGTAATGGTAAAAGAAAATGTACGTCAGGCACTTACACATTATGATATTTGTCACAGAGGACCGGAATTCGAAGCATTGTTTGCAAGAACGACAGAAAAGATAAACAGACTTTTTAAAGCGGATGAAAGCTACAGATCAGTGATCATATCAGGATCAGGTACTTCATCCAATGAGACTGTTCTTTCTTCTGTGTTCAATAAGGGCGAAAAGGTAATGCTTATAAGAAACGGTGTTTTCGGAGAAAGACTGCTGGAGATAATAAATAAATATGATATACCTTTGGTTGACTGTGAATTTCCGTGGGGTGAAGAGCCGTCAATGGATAAGGTGGAAAAAATGATGTCTGAGGATGAGGATATCAAAGTGGTGGCTATGGTGTTCCATGAAACATCCACAGGTATGATAAATCCTGTAAAGGAAGTCGGAAAACTTGCTGAAAAATACAATAAATGGTATTTTGTGGATTGTGTTTCGGCAGCAGCAGGTGAACTTATCGACATAGTGGATTTCAATATTACATTTGCCACATCAGTAGGAGGTAAATGTCTGGGTGCATATCCGGGGTCAGCGTATATATGCGGTAAGAAGAGCGCTTTTGAAACACTCACTCCTGATATGGGTAAAAATGTTTATCTTAATCTTGCCAAACATTATGAATCTGCAGAAAAGAAAAATCAGACGCCAAATACTCCTAATGTGAACCTTTTCTGGGCTCTTGATACTGCTCTGGATAATGCTCTGGCAGACGGCGGTATTGAAGCCAGGGTAGCAAGATATAAGGAATGCGCCGGGATATTGAGAAAAGGAATGAAAGATATGGGACTTAGGTTTCTTCTGGATGACGAAGAAAAGATGGCTAATACAGTGACATCTGTATTTCTTCCTGAAGGAAGGGAGCTGAAACAGTTCCTTGCAGATATGGAAAACAGAGGATATGTTGTCTACAGCGGCAAGGGAAAATACGAGGAAATGGGTATGTTTCAGGTTGCAAACATGGGTGAGATCTATCCTGAAGACTGCCGTGAATTCCTTAAAGTTCTGGCTGAATGCCTGTCATGATCCCGTTAAAGACTAGAAAACCAGAGAATTTATATTTTTTAATGTAAATTCCTCCCCCATTTAATTTAATACAAAACACCCCGGGTCAATGGCCCGGGGTGTTTTGTATCGTTAAAGCGGCGTAAATTCCGGATTTCGCTGCCTGAAGGTACAGTAATATCTGTATCCGAGAGAACGTGCCAGTTCAACAGCATCATTAAAATGATACCTGTAATACTGAGGAGAGTGAGCATCAGAACCGAAGGTCAGTATCTTGCCGCCGAGTTCACGATACCGTTTGAGTATCGATTCACGAGGAAGCCATGTCCCGGTTCCGTATTTGAAACTGGATGTATTGATTTCGATGCCTTTGTCTTTTTTAACCATTATCTTAAGTATCTCGTCTATGATATCGTAAAAGGGCCCGTAATCATATATCCTGCCTATATATCTGTCCAGAATGCTGAAGTGCCCTATTATATCGTAGTCATCAAATATTTTCAGGCAGTCGTACATATATGAATAGAAGTCCTTCAGCATTGACGGACCATCCACTCCGGTGAAATCATAAGTATAAAGGTCGTACCCTCTGTGACAGTGGAATGAACCGATTATGATATCATACGGAAAGGCATCTATGATCTTGCGGGCCTCGTCCAGCTGTCCCTCCATTATGCCGACCTCAAGACCTATTCTTATATCCATGATACCATTGTACCTTTCACGTGCCTTCATCATGGTCCGCTGGTATTTTTCAAAATCTATGGTGAAAGGGAATGCGGGATCCGGATAACCGGGATCATAATGGTCAGTGACGGCCAGTATCTTTATACCTTGTTGCGCAGCCCCGCAGAGCATGTCGTCAACCGAAACATCGCAATCATCCGAAAAACCGGTATGAGTATGAAAGTCACAGTTTATCATATAGCTGTCATTATTTTTTGTCATTGGTCTGTACACCATCCTTTTCATCCTTTTTACGTATTTCTGTATCTTTTTCAGCTGCTGCAGCGGATTCTGCAATGGCAGGGTGAAATCTTTCCGATTTTACAAAATTAAGTTCAAACCAGAAAGTGGTGCCCTTGCCTACAGTGCTGTCTACTCCGAAATTGGTTTTATGGAGAGTAAGGATCTCCTTCACTATTGAAAGACCGAGGCCGGAACCTTCGGATGCCCTTACCATATTTGAACTTGCCCGGTAATACCTTTCCCATACATGGTTAAGTTCTTCGGGAGCGATTCCTGCACCGTGATCTTCGACACGGCATACTACATATTTGTTGCGGCGTTTGAGTGATATATTGACAGTTTTATCGTCTCCGGCAAATTTTATAGCATTTGTCAGCAGATTTGAGAACACCTGCTTTATCTTTTCCTCATCCCCGCGGACTATGAAATTGGCATTGCAGATGAAATTGAATTTGTATCCCTCTTCCTCCTCCATGATCTTATATGTGTTCAGTATACTTATAACTGCCTGAGTTATGTTGAAATTACCGGTATGCAGAACCATTTTGCCTGATTGCATTCTTGAAAGTGAAAGCAGATCGCCCACCAGCATATTGAGCCTTTCGGTTTCATCTATTATGACCTGGAGATGCTGTTCTCTTTTTTCCGGCTTGTCCCCTGAGAGATCACGTATCATTTCAGCATATGATCTTATCATAGTTAGCGGTGTCCTAAGATCATGAGAAACATTAGCTATGAGATCCTTTTGGAGCATATCTGATTTTTCCAGCTCTATGGAAGCTCTTGTGAGTGTATCGGCAAGATTGTTTATTTCCGTATAATGCCCGCCTTTGAATACTATGCCGTATTCACCGTCAGCCAGCTTTTCCGCTGAGCGTGTGATCTTTCGTATAGGCCTTGTTATCCTTATTGACAGGTAGAAGGATATCAGACATGCAACCATAAGGGAAAGTACGGTTACATATATAAGCTGGCTTGTAAGTATATCTATGGTGGAATCCACAGGATAAAGCGGTGAAAAGATATACACCAGCAGAGGCTCCTTGTCACTGGTGGTCAGAAGCTTTCCGAAAGCAAGGACATCTTTTGATTCGTCTATGCTTTTTATTCGTTTATATGCCGAATCGCTTTTTTCCGCCAACATGGTCTGGTTTATGGTCTCTATCTGATCAGTGTAATACTGAGCGCTGGTGTCATCCCCGGAAGGCTTGAAGTACATTGTTTTTCCATCATATGAAACGATATATATGAACATATCGTTGTTATTTGAAATATCTTCCACTTTTTCAAAAAACTTATCACTGCTTTTTGTTTTATATGCAGATTCGATATCTTTGGCAACGCTTCTTGTCTGTTCATCCTTCATGACACTGTAGAATTTGTTCAGCAGCAATACCTGAAAAAACCACAGCACGATCATCAGGAATATGGCAAACAGTATAAAGTAAAGCCAAGTCTTGAATTTTATACTTCTGTAGTCCAGCTTAAGCTTCAAATTTATAACCTACCCCTCTTAATGTAACTATAAAATCTCTGTATTTGCCAAGATTGTTTCTAAGATTTTTAATATGGGTATCTATCGTCCTGTCATCACCGAAGAAATCATATCCCCATATATCAGACAGCAGTTTGTCTCTTGAAAGAGCAATATTTTTATTTTCTACCAGATAAAATAAAAGATCGTATTCCTTTGGAGTGAGTTCCACCTTTTCTCCGTCGACATACACAGTTCTGGCAGGTATGTTTATTTCAAGCCCGTCAAATTTCATAACCTTCTCTCCAGGCTTTTCTGCAGCGCTGTTTCTTGACAGAACAGCATTTATCCTGGCCATGAGCTCTTTTGGGCTGAAAGGTTTTACGACATAATCGTCTATACCCAGCTCAAATCCGAAAAGCTTATCATACTCTTCGCTTCGTGCAGAAAGCATTATGATAGGTATATCCTTAATTTTTTTAATTTCCTTGCATGCGGAAAAACCGTCAAGCTTTGGCATCATGATGTCCATTATGATGAGGTCGTAATCATTGAGCTTGCAGAGACCGAGAGCAGTCATACCGTCTGCGGCTTCAGTGATTTCATGACCGTTGAATTCTGAATATTCTCTGATGACTTCTCTTATTTTTTGTTCGTCATCGGCAACTAAAATCTTAGCCATAGTCAAATCCTCCTTTTTGTGTATATATTTAAGAATAAAATTTGCATGTGTTTTATGTATGAAGCTTTTGTAATGATTCTACCATATTTTGTTGGCTAGGTACAGAACTTGTGATATAATCATAATACGTGTGGCCAGAAAAATGAATTTTTCTTGAAAATCAGATTTCATGGCATGTGCATGTGTCAATCCAAAGAGAAAGGAGGTGCGGAAAATGCTTAAAAAACTAGTCAGAGCGGTTTTTACTCTTGCAGGTGCTATTGTAGGGTACGGGTTATATTTACTGGCTAAATTTCTCATAAATTTTGCAGGATATGAGGAACTGGCCGATCTTTCGGGAATACAGGAAATATGTGTATCCGCTTTATTTGTAATTATTTTTGGTTTAATATTTTTCAGATTGACGCCGACCCTTAAAAAGCAGGGCAATAAAGTGGCCAGCAATATCGAATCGGATCTTCAGAAAGTCTCCGTGAGCGAGCTTGTAATGGGGACTATAGGTCTCATAGCCGGACTTATAATAGCCTTTCTGATCAGCCAGATATATGTAGGCATCAAGATCCCTTATGTAGATGTGATACTCAATATTTTCACATACATAATATTAGGATATCTGGGCATAGTCATTGCGACCAAAAAGGGAAAAGACATAAAAAACGATTTTCTGACGCAACGCAGGATGCTGCCTGTTTCAGGTAAAGCAGGCAGGACAAAATCCGATGCTGTTCCTAAGATCTTTGATACAAGTGTCATAATCGACGGAAGGATCGCGGACATAATGAAAACAGGATTTCTGGAGGGGCCTATAGTGATACCTGAATTTGTGCTTGTGGAGCTTAGGCATATAGCTGATTCGTCTGATGCTCTCAAACGGAACAGAGGAAGACGCGGTCTTGATATCCTTAAGAAAATACAGAATGAGTACGGGATAGAAATATACAATACAGCTTCGGAAAAGGCCCTTGATGAGATACCGGAGGTCGATGTAAAGCTGCTGAAACTTGCTCAGATAATGAACGGCAAGGTCGTTACAAACGATTTCAACCTCAATAAGGTTGCCGGGATAAAAGGTGTTGAGGTGCTTAACATAAATGAATTGGCCAATACATTAAAACCGGTAGTACTGCCGGGTGAGGAAATGGTGCTTTCTCTTGTAAAGGAAGGAAAGGAGAACAGGCAGGCAGTAGCATATCTTGATGATGGTACAATGATAGTTGTAGAGGATGGAAAGCGTTTTATAGGACAAACTATACGGGTCCTTGTAACAAGTGTGCTGCAGACTTCGGCGGGAAGGATGATCTTTGCCAAACCTGCGGCAGACGTCAGAGGATAGACATGTATAATGGTAAAAAGGTTGCGGCAGTAATTGCGGCTGCAGGGAAGGGAAAACGTCTGGGCGGACCTGTGCCTAAACAGTATATGAGAATAGGCGGAGAGCCTGTTATCTTGAAATCGATAAGGGCATTTCTGCAGCTTGATGAAGTCGATAATATATTTGTAGTTGCTGGAGAAGGATATACGGATATCTGTGAAAAGCTGATTCGTGAAAACGGTATGTATAAGGTGGCAGCTGTCGTGAAAGGCGGACAGGAACGACAGGATTCGGTTTATAATGCTTTGAAGGAGATAAAGCTTTTATCTCCTGATACTGAATATGTTTTAGTCCATGATGGAGCGAGGCCGTTTGTGCGCGGAGACCTGATACTTGCTGTATTGAGATCTGCTGCTGAAAACGGCGCTGCATCTGCATGCGTCGCAATGAAGGATAGTCTGAGAAAGCTCGAAGGGGCTCGCAGCATAAGTGTAGACAGAAGCATGTATTTTGCTGTACAGACTCCTCAGGGGTTCGTATTCTCGAATCTAATGAATGCGTATGAAAAAGCATTTGAGGACGGGTATTACGGTACGGATGACGCGGATCTGGTGGAAAGAGCGGGATTCAGGATAGACCTGGTAAAAGGGGATTATGGCAATATAAAAATAACCACGAGAGAGGATATGCCTATGGAAAACAGGATAGGGACAGGCTTTGATGTACATGCTTTTTCCGAAGACAGAGAACTGGTGATAGGGGGGATCAGCATTCCGTATGAGAAAGGACTGGAGGGTCATTCTGATGCGGACGTGCTGATCCATGCTGTTATGGATGCCCTGCTGGGAGCAGCTGCTCTGGGGGATATAGGTCGTCTTTTTCCTGATACAGATGACAGATATAAAGGTATTTCAAGTCTTTTGCTCCTTGAAAAAGTCAAGATTCTGCTTGAGGAAAATTTATATCATATAGGGAATATCGATATTACTGTAATGGCCCAGATGCCGAAGATAAGTCCTTATGTGGAAGATATGCGCGAGAGGATAGCTGATGTTCTGAAGGTTGAAAAAAGCCGGATAAATATAAAGGGGACTACTACAGAGCGTTTGGGATTTATAGGACGTAAGGAAGGAATAGCCGCCCAGGCGGTATGTTCAATATACAGGTAAGGAGAGACAGCTTATGAGATTATCAAAAATGCATTTAAAGACTTTGAGAGAGGTGCCTAATGAAGCGGAAATCCCAAGTCACATCCTGATGCTGAGATCGGGAATGATAAGGAAACTTGCTTCAGGAGTTTATGGATTCATGCCTCTGGGCTGGCGCACCCTGAGGAAAATAGAAGCTATAATAAGAGAGGAGATGGACGCGGCCGGCGGGCAGGAAATACATATGTCGGCTATACAGCCGGCTGAGCTCTGGCAGGAATCGGGAAGATGGTACGCGTATGGTCCTGAGCTGTGGAGAATAAAGGACAGGCACGGAAGGGAATTCTGCCTTGGCCCTACTCATGAGGAGATCTTTACAGATATAGTAAGAAGTGATGTGAATTCATACAGACAGCTTCCGATGAATCTGTATCAGATACAGACAAAGTACAGAGATGAAGCAAGACCCCGGTTCGGACTTATGAGAAGCAGAGAATTCATAATGAAGGATGCTTATTCATTCGACCGTGATCAGGATGGCCTTGATAAAAGCTATGAAGATATGTACAAGGCATACGAGAAGATATTTACCAGGTGCGGGCTGGAATTCAGACCTGTAGAAGCAGATACCGGAGCGATAGGCGGCAGCAATTCTCATGAATTCACGGCAATTTCAGAAGTTGGTGAAAGCGAGATAGCTTACTGCGAGAAGTGTTCGATGGCAGCTACTGTAGAACGTGCCGAATGTGTGGATGCTGATACTCAGGACGATATACAGATGCTCCCTGCAGAAGAAGTGCATACTCCTGGGACAAAGACCATTGAGAGTGTTGCTGAATTCCTGGGATTGGATACGAGACAGACGATAAAGGCACTGCTTTTTGTCACCTATGATAATGAAGGAAATGAAAACGGATATGTCGCTGCGTTCGTGAGAGGAGACCGTGAACTCAATATGACAAAGCTTGTCAATGCTTTGGGCATACCTGAACATGCCATTGAATTTGCCGATGAGGAAAAGATGGCTGAGGTTACAGGCTGTGTCGGGGGATTTACAGGGCCTACAAAGCTTCATGACTGTACGATAGTTGTGGACAGTGAACTGCCGGGACTTAAAAATCTCTGTGCAGGAGCATGCAGGGAAGATTATCATCTTGTCAATATAAATTACGGAAGGGATTATAAGGGTGATATCATAGCTGATATAAAGGTATTGGCAGAGGGTGATCCATGTCCCGTATGCGGCGCACCGGTAAAGCATGCCCGCGGTATAGAGGTGGGGCAGGTGTTCAAACTCGGCACAAAATACAGTGAGGCTATGGGTGCTTTATATAAGGATGAAAATATGAAGGATCATCCTATTGTTATGGGATGTTACGGGATAGGAGTGACCAGAACGATGGCAGCTATAATAGAACAGCACCACGATGACAACGGCATAATATGGCCTATGACGGTCGCTCCATATCATGTGATAATAACTTTAGTAAAGCCTGATGACGAAGTGCAGGCAAATATGGCAGAAGATATATATGAAAGTCTGATAAAGTCAGGAGCCGAAGTGCTGCTGGATGACCGAAAGGAGCGTCCGGGTGTAAAATTCAAGGATGCGGATCTTCTTGGCATACCGATAAGGATAACGGTAGGCCGCGGAGCTGCAGAAGGTGTTGTAGAGTATAAAATGAGAAAAGACACTGAAAAAGAAGAGGTCTCTGCAGATGAAAGTATAAGGCGTGCAATAGATGCTATTGCGGGAGCTGTTACAGATGGGGAAAAATATTGAAAAATTTAATAGCGTAAAGCAATATGCCAGCCTTTTCTGGGAGTTCTTTAAAATAGGTATATTCACTATAGGCGGCGGCATGGCAATGATACCTCAGATACAGCAGGTAGCCGTAAATGATAAAAAATGGCTTACTGAAGAGGAAATGATAGACTGCATCGCTCTGAGCCAGTCCATGCCGGGTGTTATAGCCATAAACAGTGCGACATATATAGGCCGGAGGATAAAAGGTGCAGGAGGCTCTGTTGCAGCTACTCTGGGAGTTGTAGCTCCGTCTTTTATAATCATAATTTTAGCGGTGACATTCCTTGATGCGATAGGTGAAAACAGATATATACAGGGAGCCTTTACGGGGATAAAGGCTGCTGTATGCGGCCTTATAGCTGTCACTGCAGTAAGACTGGCACGGCAGAGTCTCTCCTCGTCATTTCAATGGATACTGGCTGTGCTGTCTTTTGTGACCATAGGACTTTTCGGTCTTACAGCTATATGGGCTGTGATAGGCGGAGCGATAGCCGGCATAATATACAGCTGTATCTTATCAGGCAGAAATAAGGATGACGATGATCCGTCCGCGGAGGTGAAAAAATGATATATCTTTATCTTTTCACCATGTTTTTCAGGATAGGTCTTTTCAGCTTTGGAGGTGGCCTTGCCATGCTGCCGCTCATATTTCAGAGTGTGCAGGATTTTGGTATAATGACAGCGGAAGAATTCTCAGATCTTGTAGCACTGTCTCAGGTGACACCGGGCCCGGTGGCAGTCAATGCTGCAACTTATGTGGGTTTCAATTATTCCGGTATCTTAGGTTCAGTCATCGCTACATTTGGTGTATGTCTGCCTTCATTTATATTGATGATGCTGGTGATGAAATTCATAGACAGATTCAATGACAGCAGGGGCATACAGGGTGCTTTCACCGGGATACGCCCTGTTACAGTCGGGATGATAGCTGCAGCTGCTCTGTTTGTGAGTGAAAATGTACTGGTGAATGGAAATTTGGTATCGAGGGAGCTTTTTACGGGAGGCATCGATTTTTTCAATTTTATTCCAATCGGAATATTTGCAGTTACGCTGCTGCTTGTTGGGGTATTTAAGATACGTCCGATAAAGATTATGATAATAATGGGTTTGATAGGAGCATTGTTATGTGGGTAGGCGGAGTAAGAGTCATATTGATCGATGAATCAGGAAAGATGCTGCTTGTAAGACAAAGGCATGAGGGGAAAGACGTCTGGATGGTGCCGGGAGGAGGCATAGAAGACGGAGAAAATGCGGTTGAAGCGGCTGTGAGAGAGGTTCGGGAGGAAACCGGACTTGAAATAGAAGTCTTGTCTTTGCTGTGGCATGTCGAAGAGGTGTCGTCACGTGGACAGAGATTCGTTAATTTTTTTTCGGCACG
Organism: uncultured Eubacterium sp.; assembly: GCA_937966095.1. GTDB lineage: Bacteria > Bacillota > Clostridia > Peptostreptococcales > Anaerovoracaceae > Lentihominibacter. The sequence goes on along the minus strand of CALCKF010000092.1, from coordinate 7,614 downwards.
TATCAAAGGTGGAAAACTTGCTTTGGGGCACGACCCGGAGTTTGATGATAACAGTCAGGTATTGAAGGAAGTCAGGTTCATGACAAGGGAAGAAATAAAAAATATTCCTGTATTGTATCCTGAATACTTGAGAGACGAAGTATGGGAAAAACTTGAAGAAAAGGAAGAAATATGCCTGGATGTTTTCAGACTGCGTTGAAATCACATATCACATAAAGGAGGTAATAAAATGAAATATGTTAAGATTGAAATGGAAAACGGCGATATTATGAGAGGAGAGCTTTATCCGGATATAGCTCCTAAAACAGTGGAAAATTTTATCAAACTGGTCGAAGAAGGATTTTATGACGGCTTGATATTTCATAGAGTGATACCGGGTTTTATGATACAGGGAGGATGTCCTGACGGTACCGGTATGGGTGGCCCCGGATACAGTATCAAAGGAGAATTCTCATCTAATGGTTTCAGGAATGATTTGAGGCATGAAAGAGGCGTGATGTCAATGGCCAGAGCAGCCAATCCTGATTCGGCTGGCTCACAGTTTTTTATAATGGTAGCTGATGCGCCGTATCTTGACGGACAGTATGCAGCCTTTGGAAAGATCATAGAGGGTATGGAAACTGCAGACAAGATAGTGGGTCAGAAAAGAAACATGATGGATAAGCCTGATGAACCTCAGATAATGAAGAAGGTTACGATAGAAGAAGAATAAAATAAAGGTATTGACATATAAAAAAACAGATGGTAGTATATCAGCAGATAAATAGTAAACCGAAGACGAGGAAGTAAAACTGAGGGACGATCTCACAGAGAACCCGGGATGGTGTGATCCGGGCAGATGCAGTTTCAGTAAATGGGCCTCCGAGGGCAAGGCGAAAGAAAGTATCCGGAGATTTTTCAAGTAACTGAGACGTGATGCCGGCGTGACGGGCAGGGAGTGTGTTGGCACTCTGCAGAGAGAATGCATTTTGCATTAAACAAGGTGGTACCGCAGGCTAGCGCTTGTCCTTGGATTTAAGGACAGGCGTTTTTTTGTGGCTTACCGGTACCGGACTTTTACAAGGCGACATCTTTGCAGAGACTCTTTAAGAAAAACTAAATCAAATGCAAAGAAAGGAGAGTATGACACAGATCATACGGTAAATGAAAATGAGAATGAGAAAGAAAAGTCTGTTGGCGGTACTGGCAGTACTGATCATGATGGTATCTGTAGTGATGACAGGTTGTGGGGATTCCGGAGGCGGCGATGATAAGGTAAAGATAGGCATAGTGCAGCTGGTAGAACATACATCGCTTGACCAGATAAGAGAATCCATAATAAAACAGCTTGAAGATGAAGGATATGTAGATGGGGACAACATAGAGATAGACTACCAGAATGCACAGAATGAACAGTCAAATCTTAAGACGATATGTCAGGGCTTTGTTGCAGACCAGGTAGATATTATTGTTGCGATAACCACTCCGGCAGCTCAGGTTGCCATGAGTGAAACAAGCGAGATTCCTATAGTGTTCTCGGCCGTTACTGATCCTGTTGCTGCGGAAGTAGTGAGCGACATGGAAAAACCGGGAGGGAATGTCACAGGAACATCTGATGTAATATCGGTGGAAAAGATAATGGGGCTTGCCAATGAAATAACTCCGGGATTCAAGACAGTAGGTGCTTTATATAATTCGAGTGAAACTAATTCGGTATCTGCTATAGAAGATCTTAAGGAGTATGCGAAGAACAATGATCTTGAAGTCATAGAATCCGCGATAACGAGTGCCAATGAAATACAGCCGGCAGCTCAAAACCTTGCTAAAAAATGCGATATAGTATTCTCCCCTACTGATAATACGGTAGCTTCAGCGATAGCGACAGCCAATCAGGTGTTTATAGAATCAAAGATACCGTTTTATGTAGGCGCTGATTCTATGGTAAAGGATGGTGCTTTTGCAACATATGGAGTAGACTATGATTATCTTGGTAAGGAAACGGCTAATATGGTTATAGAGATCATAAACGGGTCGGATCCTGCAGAAATGCCTGTAAGAACCATGGATGAGATGCAGATATATATAAACAGTCAGACTGCGGAAGACATGGGGATAGATATACCTGCAGGCGTAATGGAAAAAGCAACTGATCTGGCAAAGGAAGATTTATAAAATGCTTATAATAATGTTACTTGAAGCGCTGGAGCTGGGACTGATATATTCAATACTGGCTCTGGGAGTGTTCCTGTCATTCAGAACACTCAATACACCTGACCTCACTGTTGATGGCAGCATAGTGACCGGAGGAGCTGTTTCAGCGGTAATGTGTACACTGGCCCAGGATATGGATCCTGTGGCGCAGTGTATAATGTGTACGGCGGGGCTTATACTGGCATTTTTGCTGGGTATGGGTGCAGGGATGATTACTGCACTTCTTAATACAAAGCTTAAGATACAGCCGCTTCTGGCGGGGATATTGGTTATGCTGGGAATATATTCCATAAATCTCAGGATACAGGGGAAGGCCAATATCAATCTCAACAGTGCGCCGACTTTGTATAAGACAGTCAGTGAGATGTTCGGAGGATTCCAGTGGAGCTCGATAATATTCGGTATGTTCATAGCTGCTGTCGTAATACTGATCCTGTTCGCATTTCTAAAGACGAGAAAGGGATTTGCTCTGAGAGCTACCGGTGACAATGAGGAAATGGTTAGAGCTGCCGGGATAAACAGTGATAATATGAAAATGCTCGGACTTTCTATATCAAATGGCCTTGTAGGACTGGCCGGAGGTCTTCTTGTCCAGTATCAGGGATATTCAGATGTAGGAATGGGAACAGGGATGGTGGTTATCGGACTTGCATCAGTCATAATCGGAGAAGTGCTGTTCGGGACGAGCAATCTTATGAGAAGGCTGGTGGCGGTTGCTCTTGGTGCAGTTGTATATCGTATGGTAATAGGTATCGCACTTTATGTAGGTATGCCGCCTACAGATCTTAAACTGGTGTCTGCCGTGATAGTCACCATAGCTCTTTCGATGGGAATGCTGGGAGAGAATTTTTCATTATGGAGAAAAAAATCTAAGGAGTGTGAGAAAAATGCTTAGGATACAGAATCTCACCAAAGTGTTCGGAAAAGGCACCATAAACGAGATGAAAGCTTTGGATGGAGTGGACTTTCACGGAAGAACCGGAGATTTTATAACTGTGATAGGCAGTAACGGAGCCGGTAAATCGACACTTATGAACTGTATAGCCGGAGTGTTTCCTTCCGACAGCGGAAAAGTGATTTTGAATGGTAAAGATATATCAGGAATGCCGGAGTATAAAAGGGCGAAAATGATAGGAAGAGTTTTTCAGGATCCTCTTAAAGGGACGGCTTTTGATATGACCATAGAGGAAAACCTTTCGATAGCATATAACAAGCTGAGGAGGAGGGGGCTTCAGGCAGGAATAAGCAGAGCTGACAGAGAACTGTTCCGGGAAAAGCTGAAACTTCTTGATATGGGTCTGGAAGACAGGATGAAAGAAAAGGTGCGGCTGCTTTCAGGAGGACAGAGACAGGCTCTTACTCTGTTTATGGCTGTCATAGCAAAGCCTAGCCTGCTTCTTCTGGATGAACACACAGCTGCTCTGGATCCTTCGGCTGCTAAAAAGGTACTGGAGCTTACAGATTATTTTGCAGGAAATCACGATATGTGCACTATGATGATCACTCATAATATGAAAGCGGCTCTGGAACACGGCAACAGGACCATACTGATGAAAAACGGAAGGATAGTGATGGATATAAGCGGTCAGGAGCGTGACAGTATGACTGTGGAAAAACTGGTGGAAAAATTTGAAATAGATAATGATAGAATGCTGCTTTGAAAGCGGCATTTTTGATATGATGAAAAGAAAACAATTAAATTGCATATATCTAAATTCACTGTTAATTTTACATGATAGATGATATACTATAGAAATAAATCTGTTTTGAGGTATATGATTGGAGGTATATTGTTGAGACGTAATTTTGATATAACGTTTTTGATTCTTATAGTTATCCTTGCTTTCAGTTCGTTCAGGGGAGGAGCATTTTCAGATCCTATGAGCTGGATCATGAATGAGCTGATGATGCTTCCCGGTATAATCATAGGATTGGCGTTTCATGAGTTTGCCCATGCAAAAGTGGCTTATAAGCTCGGAGATATCACGCCGAAAATGCAGGGCAGGGTAACTGTAAATCCTTTGTCACATATAGATCCGATTGGTCTGGCAGCTCTTATTTTTGCAGGATTCGGCTGGGGCGTGCCTGTTCAGATCAATCCTGCTAACTTCAAAAACAGGAGAAGGGATGAACTGCTGGTATCTGTGGCTGGAGTCGCTATGAATCTTCTGATTGCAGTTGTTTTTGCCATTATAGCTAAGATACTGTATATGACAGCCGGGCCTGTTTTCCTCTCGGGAAACTTCGGCAGTGTATTGTGGATGATGGTGATATATGTGATACAGATAAATCTTGTGCTGATGATATTCAATCTTATACCTTGTCCTCCGCTGGACGGGTTTTCGATAATATCGGAAATATTCAATATAAAACATACGGAACTTTACTGGACGGTCTACAGATATGGAGACTGGATACTGATAGCACTTATAATATTCGGTATAACAGGCAGGATAATATCACCTTGTGTATCATACATGATGGAATTATTTAGCAGTTTTATATTTTGATCGGAGACTTGTAAAATATGGATTATCTTGACAATTTAAACAGAAAACAGAAGGAAGCGGCTATGTACACTGAAGGGCCGCTCCTTATTTTGGCGGGAGCCGGAAGCGGAAAGACAAGTACAATGACCTGCCGCATAGCATATATGATAGAGGCAAAAAATGTAAACCCATACAATATACTGGCAGTAACATTTACAAACAAGGCGGCGAAGGAGATGAGGGACAGGGTGGAGTCTCTTATTGGAAAGGGAATGAATATGTGGATATTGACGTTCCATTCCGCATGCCTGAGGATATTAAGGTCTCATTCGGAGCTGCTGGGATATGGCAGGGATTTTACAGTATATGATCCGACTGATCAGAAGACTCTGATAAAAGGTATATTAAAGGAAATCGGTCTTGACGGCAAGAGATACACTCCCGCTTATTTTCTGAGTATAATAAGCAAATGTAAGGAAAAGAGAATAGAACCACGGGAATATATTGATATTTACGGAGATGATACGAATGCAAAGACAGTGGCTCGTGTATACGAACAATATGAAAAAAGGCTGAAAAAGAACAATGCAATGGATTTTGATGATCTTCTCTTAAATACCGTGAAGCTTTTTGAGAAAGATGAATCTGTGCTTATAAAATACCGGAACAGATTCAGATACATAATGGTCGATGAATATCAGGATACTAACCAGATCCAGTATACCTTCATAAAAATGCTGGCGGAATCTCACGGAAATATATGTGTGGTAGGAGATGATGACCAGTGCATATATCAATGGAGAGGAGCTGACATAAGGAATATACTGGAATTTGAAAAAGATTTCAGAGGGGCAAAAGTTGTCAAGCTGGAGCAGAATTACAGATCTACTGCTAATATACTGGATGCCGCCCATTCTGTCATATCAAACAATAAGAGCCGTAAGGCCAAAAAACTGTGGACAAGCAGGGATGAAGGGAGTAAAGTCACATATTACAGAGCTGATAATGAACGGGACGAGGCATATTTTATAGCTGGTGAGATAAACAGGATGAAATCTTCCGGAAGAAAATACAGTGACTTTGCAATATTATACAGGACCAATTCACAGTCAAGAACCTTTGAAGAGGCTCTTTCAAGAAGAGATATACCATACAGAGTGCTGGGAGGACTCCGGTATTATGACAGAAAAGAAATAAAAGATATAATGTGTTATCTGAGGCTTGTGCAGAACAAAGACGATGATCTGTCATTGACCAGGATAATTAACGAGCCTAAAAGAGGAATCGGCGGAAAGACTCTTGAAAAGCTGCAGACTCTTGCATCAGTAAGAGGAGAAAGCCTGATGGACACACTTATGGATCGTGATGTGATTTCATCATTTTCTTCCAGGATATGCGCTAATATAGAGGAATTTACTGATATGATATCGGCTTACAGCAGAGAAAAGGAGAACATGAGAGTATCAGATCTTTATGACGGTATACTTGTAAGATCAGGGTATCTCAGATCGCTTGAGGAACAGAAAACGGTTGAAGCGGAAAGCCGCATAGAAAACCTGATGGAATTCAAATCAGTAATATATGATTATGAGGAGGAGGATCACGATATATCGCTTTCCGAATTTATGGAAAGAATAGCATTGCTGTCGGAAGTAGACAACCATGATGAAAATGAGAATGCTGTTGTGCTTATGACGCTGCACAGCGCAAAGGGGCTTGAATTTCCGTTTGTTTTCATGCCGGGTATGGAAGACGGACTGTTCCCGGGATGGAGGGCATTCGACCGGGAAGACGGGCTGGAAGAGGAGCGGCGTCTATGCTATGTAGGTATAACCAGAGCAAAAGAACGTCTATGGCTTACCAGTGCTCAGGAGAGAACACTGTACGGAAAGACGGACTATACGAGAGAGTCGCAGTTCCTCAGGGAAATGGATAAAAGGCTTATAGAAGGGGATGCTATATTTGAGAAGAAAAAAAGCGATGCCGGACATGGTGCATTTACCGACGGTATCACCGAAGAGAAACCCTTCCGGCCTTTTGATCAGCTGAAGTATGCAAGACAGCAGACTGTAAAAAGAGCGATGGATACAGAAAGTGAATTTTCGGAAGGGGATAAGGTTTCCCACACCAAGTTCGGAGAGGGGACAGTAGTCTCATGTGACGGAAAGGTTGTTACAGTGAACTTTGATGGCGAAACAAAGAAAATGGCGGTGGGATTTGCTCCATTAAAGAAGCTGCATAGCTGAGAAGACGGGAAGAGGTGTGGTCATATGGATGAGAAACGTAAACTCATGGAAGAGAAGGTGGCATATCTTAATAAGGCCGCAAGGGCATATTATCAGGAAAACAGGGAGCTTATATCAAATCAGGAATATGACAGGCTTTATGATGAGCTGGAACGGATGGAAAAAGAAACCGGGATCGTTCTGGCATCAAGCCCTACTGTGAATGTAGGATATCAGGTGATAAGCGGGCTTCCGAAGGAAAGACATCCGTCACCGATGCTGTCGCTTGACAAGACAAAGGATATAGGAGAGCTTGAAAACTGGCTGGGGGAAAAAGAAGGACTGCTTTCATGGAAGCTGGATGGTCTGACCATAGTCCTGACGTATGAAGACGGCAGCCTGATCAAAGCGGTTACCAGAGGCGACGGGATCACAGGAGAAGTTATCACCAATAATGCAAGGGTCTTCGAAAATATACCGATCAGGATACCGTATAAAAAGAGAACAGTCATAAGGGGAGAGGCTGTAATAAGCTATAAGGATTTCGAGGAGATAAACAGGACGATAGGAGATGCCGATGCAAAATATAAAAACCCGAGGAATCTATGCAGCGGTACAGTCAGGCAGCTCAATAACGAGATAACAGCAGGAAGGCATGTGAGATTCATAGCTTTTTCTCTTGCGGAAGGAGAGAGTGCTGACTACAGGCA
>CALCKF010000091.1 GCA_937966095.1 uncultured Eubacterium sp. | reverse complement strand
ACTCATTGGAACAATCCACTCCCGGCACCTCAATTGCCAGATGATATTAAGTATATAAGGTATGACTGCAACCCCATATGATTTGTACTTTTTAAGGAAATCTTTTCCGGCGTTTTCTTTCATGTATATTTCCAGCGGTATATAAACATATATCCGCATGCCTTTATCCCTCACAGATTTTATGATATCATCAGCTCTTTTTACAGAGCTGATGCTGTATACATGTATCCCCGCCACATGCTGCATCAGATGATATCCTTCACTCCCATCCGAAGTCAGTTCATCTTGATATATTCTGCTGAGGTCTTCTTCGCTGAGAGGCTTCCTTTCTTCATAATATTGTCTGCGCTGTCTCAACATGGATTCCGCTGCGTCTCTTCTCATCGTATTGATTAGCGATACCGGTATCGAAACATCAGATCCGATATCAACTGTTATACTGCAAGCACTGAAAACCGTGTCTCCCAGCTTAGACAGCTGTGCCTTTATCCGCTTATCATCTATTGGCCTGTTTAATGCTTTTTCTGCAATATATCCTGCCTTTGCATACACAAAAGACACCGGGCTTTTCTCATGTATATACGGTGGCACGGCTTCGCTCATTTTCAGTACCGGGAAATCACCTATTTCTGCCGAAAACTCCATATTTACCGGGATCTTTTTCACATAATCACTTGAATATGAATTTTCCGCTTCCGAAAGAAGATCTTTGTCTGTTACTTTGTAAACCCTGTCTCCTATATATACTTTTCCTTTTATATCCCCTATCCTGATAACGTCATTTTTTAATTTTCTGACATATGTTATCACATTTCCGGTGACATCCTTCCCTCTTATCTCAACACCGTCGCCTATCGATACAGCATCAGAGCGTGCAGATGCTGCTCCGTATGTGCTGACATCTACCAGGGGGCTGTCCTTGCTGCGGCCCGACACTCGCCCTATATATATCCCCTGATTTTTAGGACTTTTCCCCGACAATATGCCTGCTTTCGGATTCCCTGCGAGATATCCTGTGCCAAATCCGCCCCTGTTAAAGATCTGCATCAGTTTTTCATTATCTCTTTTTTCCACACGTACTTTGCCTGTCATTTTGTACATATCAAGATATTTCCTGTATATAGATGTAACAACGGCCACATACTGCGGTGATTTCAATCGGCCCTCTATCTTTAATGAATCTATGCCGGCCTTGCACAGCTCAGGTATGATATCTATCGTGCACATATCTTTCGGGCTCAGAAGATATCGTTCCTTTCCATTTTCATCTATGTACGGGAGCCTGCAGGGCTGTGCACAGACGCCCCGGTTTCCGCTTCTCCCGCCTTGGCCTCCCAGAACACGGCTCATCTGGCACTGCCCGGAATAACACATACATAATGCACCATGTACGAACACTTCCAATTCACACGGATCCTCTTTGCTATGGCATTCCCTCGAAAGCTCTGAAATCTCATGCAGCGACATTTCTCTTGCAGCTACAGCTCTGCAGAACCCCATACGCCTGACACTGCCCAATGCCCATTTATTATAAAAAGTCCCCTGCGTCGAAAGATGCATATCCATATCCGGAAGATACTTTCTTATCATCCTGGCAAGGCCCATATCCTGCAGTATGACGGCATCTGCACCTGCCCCATATAAAAAATTCACGTATGAAAAAGCCTTTTTAAGTTCACTATCTTTTATAAGGGTATTTATAGTCACATATATACGAACATCCCTGTCGTGGGCATAGCAGATAGCTTTTTCCATATCATCGTCCCCGAAATTATCCGCCTTGATCCTGGCATTAAAAAGAGGACCGCCTACATATACAGCATCAGCTCCGTTCTGAACTGCGGCTCTAAGATGCTGCCAGCCTCCTGCCGGCGCCAGCAGCTCCGGTATTTTCAAGTTCCTCATTGTACGCCGCTCCTTTCTCAGAAGACATCAGTTATTATTGATAAACTGTCTTTATTAGTATATAATAATTTCAAATTGGAGGAAAGTGTATGGAGAAATTTAAAGAACTTATGAAAGACAACAGCTTCATCAGAGGAAGCTTTTTCATAATTTTCAATGCCGTGCTTCTATACGTCATATATTTCGTGATCAAAAATATCGGCTCTATAACTTCAGCTATCTGCCACGGCTTTAGTGTAATGGTAGATGCCTTCTGGCCTCTTATCCTCGGCCTTATCCTCGCTTATCTGCTGAATCCTCTTTCGGAGATAATAGATTCAAAACTTATGAGCAGAGTGATAAAACTGCCATCTGATCCCATAAAGGCTAAAAAAAAGAAAGATCTCCGTCATCTCCTCAGTGTACTGATCACATATCTGCTTGCGATAGCTGCAGTTATGGCTATACTGTACGGCTTTGCAGCGATGATTTTCGGAGAAACGATCACTTCCAGCATCTCAATAACTGCCACTAATCTGATAGAGGATCTTATAAAATATGAAAGCACTTTCAGTCACTGGATTTCCAACAATATTCCTGACGGTGTACTTTCTGAAAAGCTTTCCGATATAACCAGTATCATCATAGGATGGATAAGTGACAATATAAGCGCCACCTCCATAATAACCTTTTTTACATCTATAAGCGGCAGTCTCATTGATATCGTTGTAGGCATCATAGTCAGCATATATCTGATGAAAGACAAAGACTTCTTCCTCGGGCTCTGGAGAAAGTTCCTCCATCTTGCACTGCCTCAAAAGCCTCATGCAGTGCTTACCGAAACTCTGAGCGAGATCAACGGAGTCCTTTCAAAGTTTATAAGAGGTGCTCTTCTGGATGCATTAATAGTCGCTATACTTTCTTCCATAGGGCTTTCAATAATGGGGCTCGAAGCTGCTGTTTTCATCGGCATATTCGCGGGGCTCGCAAATGTGATACCTTATTTCGGTCCGGTCATAGGCATGATTCCCGCCTTTACTATGGGGCTATGCACCGAAGGATTCTGGACAGGTGTCCTGGCTGTTCTTATCCTGCTCGCCATACAGCAGATAGACTGTAATTTTATTTATCCTAAAATCGTCGGAACTTCAACAGGTCTCCACCCTCTTATGGTTCTCATGTCAGTCAGTGTATTCGGATACTTCGGCGGCATACTCGGAATGATCCTTGCTGTTCCTATTGCCGGGATAATACAGGTGTTCGTTATAAAATGGGCCGGCAGCAGAGAATCGAAAATAGATAACGGCGGTAAAACAGAACAATAAAAACAGGAGAAAGGATCTGCTATCCTTTCTCCTTTATTTTTTATGAACAAGGATTCTTTCCATAGGCTGCAATGGCATCAAGCCCGATTTTCGTATACCTCTGTCACTTTAGGCTTCATCTTTCTTGCCATGTATACAACAGGTGTATCCGCAAGACTGGTAACTATAAATACCACATAGCATCCTATACATATGCTTATCAGAGTTGCCGCATCATATATTCCCCAAAATGCCGCCACATTGTAAAGCACAGTATTCAGTGCCTGTGAGACAAGCGTAGAAAAGTTGTTTCTCACCCACAGAAATTTTCTTTTTTCTCCGCAAAGCCTTTCCGTAAGCTTCCACCACCTGTGATACAGCCACACATCGAATCTCTGGCATATCGCATAGACTATAAGACTTGCCAATATAAGACGCGGTGTATTGGAAAATATTATTTCAAAGCTTTCTCCAGCCCAATCTGATTCTGACGGTGTATACAATAGCCAGCTCTGTGATATGACTATGAACACGACCGAAACGATTATGCCGATCGTCACCGCCTTGTTAGCCACCTTCGCTCCATTGTTTTCACTTAATATATCCGTGACCAGAAAAGTAGATGCGAAAAGCACATTTCCCAGAGTCTGCTCTATACCAAAAGCATCTACAACTCTCAAAACCTCAATATTTGCAAGTATAGTAGCAACACATGTCCAGCAAAAAAGTCCTGCAACGCCAAAGTATCGATACATCAAAAGCACGCATCCATAAATTACTATTATGGATAATGCAAGTAAAATCTCGTTATTCATTTTTTATCTCCTTAGTTTTATTTTAAGACAGGATGGTTTCGAACTGTCTGTTTATTTTTTATTCTTTCCATGCTTTTTCTACAGCAGCTGCTACTATATCTGCAGCGCCCGGATAAAAAGCACTAGGTATTATGTAATCCGATTCCAGCTCATCTTCACTTATTATACCAGCAAGGGCAAAAGCAGCAGCTGTCTTCATCTCTTCAGTGATTCTCTTAGCTCTCGCTGCCAGCGCTCCCTTGAACAGGCCAGGGAATATGAGCACATTGTTTATCTGATTAGGGTAATCAGACCTCCCGGTCCCAACCACTGCGGCTCCTGCTTTTTTTGCAATGTCCGGCAATATCTCCGGTTCAGGGTTTGCCATGGCAAAAATTACAGCATCCTTGTTCATTGTTTTTACCATATCTTCAGTAAGCACTCTTGCTGCAGAAACTCCGATGAACAGATCACGTCCCCTCACAGCATCTGCAAGCGTACCTGATATCTGAGTGTCATTTGTTATCTGAGCAAGCCTTTTTTTCGCTTCATTCAGATCGTCACGGTTTCTCGTAAGGATTCCTTTGCTGTCACACGCAATGATATCATTTATACCAAGATTCATGAGCATTTTTGCTATAGCCGTTCCTGCGGCTCCCGCACCGTTTATCACGGCTTTAATGGATCCAAGGGATCTGCCTGTAAATTTGGCCGCATTTATAACGGCTGCAGAAACCACTACAGCGGTGCCATGCTGATCATCATGAAATACAGGAATATCCACCTGAGCCTGGAGTTTTTCCTCTATTTCAAAGCATCTTGGCGCAGAAATATCTTCAAGATTTATACCCCCAAGAGTAGGTGATATATTTTTGATTATATTTACTATCTCATCCACATCCTGTGTCTCCAGACATATAGGAAAAGCATCTATCCCTGCGAACTCCTTGAACAGCAGAGATTTTCCATCCATCACGGGTATGGAGGCAAGACCGCCGATGTTGCCCAGCCCCAGAACAGCAGAGCCATCTGATACCACAGCGACTGTATTTGATTTATTCGTGTATTTATAGACATTCTCCGGATTTTCATATATTTTTCTGCACGGCTCCGCAACTCCAGGCGTATATGCGGTAGAAAGGTCGTCTGTCGTTTCCACTTTAACCTTACTGGAAACAGACATTTTCCCCCTGCTCTCTTCATGCATCTTCAGCGATTCTTTATAATAATCCATCTAAAATGATCACCTCTATTTCTTCCATGAACTTTTAAGTCCTACTATCTTATTGAAAACCTTATTTTTTTCATCTGTAAGCTCTGTATCTGCTATATAATATCCTTTTCTGAAGAACTGGAACCTCTCTCCCGGCATAGCATTTAAAATAAGAGGTTCGGCATATCCGACAGTTTCCACAAGTGAATCAGGGTTCAGTATCTGCTGTCCCTTCTCGTCATCTATCATAAGATAATCGTAATTTCTGATTTTTATCTCTACTGCTGTCCCTGCGTCCACCCAATGTATGGTCCCTTTTACCTTTCGTCCTTCAAACCCGCTTCCGCTTCTCGTTTCAGGATCATAAGTGCAGAGAAGCTCTTTTATGCTGCCGTCTTCATTCTTTACAACTTCTTCGCATTTTATAAAATATGCACCCTTGAATCTGACTTCATTTCCGGGAAAAAGTCTGAAATATTTTTTTGCAGGGATTTCCATGAAATCATCCCCGTCAACATAGAGTTCCCGTCCGAAAGGAATTCTACGGCTTCCCATCTCCGGGACTTCTCTGTTATTTTCCACTTCTACCTCTTCTGTTCTGTTCTCAGGGTAATTGGTTATGATCACCTTTACAGGATTTTCCACTACATATCTGCTCTCCACTTTCTGTTTCAGGTCTTCTCTCACACAGTGCTCAAGAAGGCCGATATCTACAGTGCTGTTGGCTTTTGACACACCGATCCTTTCACAGAAATCCCGTACTGCTTCAGCAGTATAACCTCTTCTTCTGATCCCTGCGATAGTAGGCATCCTTGGGTCATCCCACCCGTCAACAGTGCCGTCATCGACCATTTTTTTAAGATATCTTTTGCTCATGACCGTGTTTGTAAGATTCAGCCTTGCAAACTCTATCTGCTGCGGAGGCGTCGGCCATTTGCCTATTTCCTTTAGCACCCAGTCATAAAGAGGTCTGTGATCCTCAAATTCAAGAGTACATATCGAATGTGTGATACCCTCTATCGCATCCTCTATGGGGTGTGCAAAATCATACATGGGATATATACACCATTTATCACCTGTATTATGATGCTCTACATGAGCTATTCTGTAGATGACAGGATCTCTCATGTTCATATTTGGCGAAGCCATGTCTATTTTCGCTCTCAGCACCTTCTCTCCATCCTTATAAAGGCCTGATCTCATCTCCTCAAAAAGCCTGATGTTTTCTTCAACGCTTCTGTTTCTGTACGGGCTTTCCTTTCCGGGTTCTTTCAGAGTACCTCTGTATTCCCTTATCTGATCTGCATTAAGATCACAGACATATGCCTTTCCCTTTTTTATAAGTGTCATGGCACAATCGTACATCTCATCAAAATAATCTGATGCCCAGAGCCTTTTGTCCCACTGAAACCCCAGCCATCTTACATCCTCTTCTATAGAATCTACATACTCTGTATCTTCTTTTACCGGATTCGTGTCATCATATCTGAGATTGCACTTGCCGCCGTATTTTTCAGCTGTAGTAAAATTAAGGCATATGGATTTTGCATGTCCAATATGCAGATATCCGTTAGGCTCGGGCGGAAATCTGGTATGAACCTTGTCCCCGTACTTCTGAGCTTCCAGATCCTTATCTATGATATTATGGATAAAATTGGAGACCGCCTCATTTCCCGACGCCTCTCTTACATTTTCTTTCCTTATATCGACCATTTTTATCCTCCGTATATTTTAAAAATTAATGCACTGTTTCAAAGACTTTTGCTTTATCAGGCATACACTTATATATTATACTACTTTTATATCCTTTTTTGCAATTAAGATGTCAAAAGAGAACTATCCTGAAACATATTAAAATTCAGGTTTCCCATCTATCAGCACCACTTCCGTCTCATCGATATCGTTCATCTTTTTCAGATAGATGTTCAAGGATTGGTCCCGCCATGTTCCTTGCTTTCCATATCGCTTTTTCAAGGCTTTCCTCGCTCTTGTCAGTTGTCACTATAAAATACACCCTGTCATGTCCGAAAAACGATCCATTCACTGTTCTGATTCATTACGCAGTATGCTTAGCGCCTCATCATAATCCATTATAAACCGATCAGCAAGCTCCTTGATCCTCTTGCCATCATTGTCAGAATACCTGTCATAGACAGCTACCGTAAACAGTCCTGCCGCCTTTGCCGCCTCCACCCCGACGAGAGAATCTTCAATAACTACACATTCTGATGGATTTGCCCCGGTTTCTGCAATAACTTTTTCATACACTTCAGGATCGGGCTTGATCACATCGACATCCTCCCTCGTATATACCATATCAAAAAATTCGTCTATGTCCGCCTTCGACCTTATATTATTATTCAGTCTTCTGTACACGTCCATGTTTGTCTTTTTTGTAGTGGAGGCTATGATGAGCCTTTTACCGGATTTTTTAAGAGCTCTTATGAATATGTCAGCTCCCGGTCTGTAGTCCACATTCTTTTCAAGATACATCTGTGCTATCTCATACCTTTTCTTCTTTATATCCTCAGGATCCTTTTCACCAAACGCATAACGCTCATTAAGATATATACAGTACTCCCTATACGGATCTTCTGCACTGCGGTTCCTTTCAAGTGCGTCATCCCTTCCTTGCTGAATCTTATCTGTTGAAGGAGGCACTGCGCCATATGACTTTATAAGCTCTTCATCTATAAGGTTCCAGATGCCGACCGAATCAATCAGAGTCCCGTCCATATCGAATATCACATATTTCCTGTCTGCAAACACCATCAAAGTTCCTCCACCATTTCATCGAGAGGTCTGTATGTATTATGCAGCTTCTCATTAGGGACACAGTCTTCAGAAGGATATCCTATCGGAAGAAGGCATACAGGCTTCACGTTTTCCGGCAGCTTAAACATTTCTGCCACCTCATCTGCCCTGAATCCTCTCACCCACACTGATCCTATACCAAGCTCCCATGCCTGCAGCATCATATGTGTGCACACTATACTGGCATCCATAACTCCCGAGCTGTACCCGCGATCCTGTCTGCTGTGCCACGCCAGTTCCTCATCTTCACATACAAGAAGCACGACAGGTGCGTTATACGCATATTTCGTCAGAAATCTTATCTTCTCTATAGCATCATCGCTTTTCAGTATATATATCTTCTGCGGCTGGAAATTGAGAGCTGTTGGCGCAACCTGACCCGCCATCAGTATCTTCTTCATCTTATCGGGTTCTATGGGTTTATCCGCAAATGAACGCACTGAATATCTTTCTTTTACCAGTTCAAAAAAATCCATATTTCCCCTCCTTAACGTTTTATATCAAACCACATCGGTCATTTACCTGCACAGTCCACAGATTTTTATTATATCATCTGTCATTGCCTCCGTGAATACCTGAACGATATTTTGCGACATTATTGCATCGGCCCTTATGCTTTTATAACTGTTCTTTCAGTTCCTTCCCGTTTCGGTATTTTCCCAGATGTCAAAAGAGAACCATTTGATTAAATATGGTTCTCTTTTCCGCAAAGCTATGTATTAATAAACTTTATCAAATATTACAACGTCCCGCCTATAGTTTTCTGAGCTTTCTTGCTTCATTCATCAGATACATTATATCCTGAGTTATCGCTGCTCCTGCTATCGCGGTAATATTACTGTGATCCATATCCGGAAGCACCTCCACCATATCGGCTGCAACGATATTGATGCCTTTCAGACCCTGCAGCACCTTTCTGACAAAATCTGATGAAGGCCCTCCTATTACAGGCGTTCCGGTTCCGGGAGCCGCTGACGGGTCAAGCGCATCGATATCAAAGGTGAGATATACAGGCATATCTCCTACTATTCTTTTTATCTTCTCTGCCAGCGCAGCAGGCGTCATATCCAGGGCATCCATGGCAGGTATAAGATTATACCCGCATTCGGTAAACTCAGTTCTGATGAACACCTGTGCCGATCGGGAAGGATCTATACACCCTTCTTCCTGAAGGTCATATGCAAAGTTGGCATGTGACAGATTCTTAGTTCCGTCTTCTTTTACTTCACTAGGAGTACTGTCCTGATGCGAATCAAAATGTATCAGAGCCAGTTTGCCGAATTTTTCACTTGCTGCTCTCACTGGTCCGTAAGGGATAGTATGATCTCCTCCGATAGTCATAAGGCTGGCGCCGGCATCAAGGATTTTCTTTGCATGTTTATAGCTGTCTTCCACCATGAACTCCGTAGCTTTTGCACCTACCCAGTAGCCTACATCTCCATAATCTATCACGTGTGCTTCATCAGTAAGTTTATAAGGCCAAGGGTATTTGAAACAGCAGGCTATAAGGCTCTGTTCTCTTACAGCTCTTGGTGCGAAACGGGCTCCCGGTCTGAAAGTGACTCCGCTGTCAAAAGGTACTCCCATAACCACTATATCAGCGCCCTCAACATCCTGTGTCACTTCACAGTGATTCCAGCTTGCGATGCCTGCATAATGCAGATGTTCCTGAACATGATATTCCATTATTCTACCTCACTCTCTTTATTTTTATCACTCAATATATATTTTCTTATTTTTGGGATCCTGGAAAATATATAATATGCTATCGCTGCCACAAGGCATGATGTCCCTGTTCCAGTAAGTATTTCAAAAACGAAATTGCGCCCTGCCCCGTTAATAGGATCATAGACTGCAAAATATGCGATCGCGCCTAAAATAAAAGCAACAGCTCCAGCCATATTGAATCCTTTTGAATAATAATATATTCCATCTTTTGATAAGTCAAACATACCTCTCATAGAGAATTTTCTCTTTCTGACCAGAA
>CALCKF010000090.1 GCA_937966095.1 uncultured Eubacterium sp. | reverse complement strand
TTAGGAAACTGACCGGTGATATATCCGGGCTTCATACGTTCTCCAAGCTCGTCTACAAATATATATTCTATATAATCATAGTTATAGGAATTGCCGCATATCTGCCTGTTCAGCTCCTGTGATTCTTTCAGCTCCTGAAAATACCTTTTGAAATTACCGACAAGCGGCAAAGTTCGCAGGCTCGATTTGGTCTTCGCTGAATCCTGCGCGACTTCTTCGTATTTACCATCCGGATTCGCAGTTGTAACAGTATGATTGATGGTGATAGTATTCTTATCGAAATCTATAGCACTCCATTTCAAACCGATGACTTCACTGCGGCGCAGGCCGTAAAAGGCTGCTATCATTATCGGAAGTTCAAGGCGTGTGCCTCTGGCAGCTTTGAAAATCTTCTCCAATTCCACAGCATCGAGGAATACAGGCTGATAATCATTCTTTTTGGGTCGGTCAACCTGTACGGCAACATTTTTGGGAACAAGCTCGATTTTTTCGGCATATTTCAATGACTGAAATATAACGGCATGTTCATGTATCACTGTATTAGGCTTGACCTCCTGAAGCCTTTTAGTATAATACGCCTGTATATGCTGGGCCTTGAGATCCTTAAGTCTGATCTTCTTCTTGCTGAAGTAGGGTATTATGTTTGCTTTTGCCATGTTCCTGTAAGAACTGTAAGTAGTGACCTTGATTTTTACCCTGGTTATCTCCAGCCATTTTTCCAGATAATCGCTGTAAAGCATCTCAGGAAACATATCATCGCCGACGTTTTGATCGTCAATATAATCATCTGCCTCAAATTCCGTCATAAAAGCAGCCTGAAGCTTTGCAAGCTCTGCCTGAGCTTTTCGTTTATTACCTTTTCTGGCAGGTATTCCGGTTGATAACCATTTTCTCTTTCTATTATTGTTACTGTCTTTGTAATTCAATACTGCATAATAATAATTTTTCTTTATTTCCAGGTGTCCTGATACCATTATTAAATCTCCTTTACATCAGGACAGTCCCTTTGCTGACAGATGTATTATATCTGTCAGCAAGGAGTTCTGCCATAATGTATTCTGATAAAAAGCGCGTATGATTCGAATTAACGTGCATCCATGTTGCGTTCTTTTTTTCGCTTTAGTAGCCGGAGGCCTTCGAGGATATCTTTTTTTATCTGTTCATTCGTATAGTGAGAAGGGAAGTATTTACGGAAATCCTCCCGGTCAAATTTTATCTGCTCTCGCTGGTTAGGCTTTTCTTCGGACATTATCTCGTTGATCGTTTCTTCGGTAAGCTCACTGTCGTGCGACAGTTTTTTGAGACGTATAGTCTGGGCATGGGATGGGGTGCAGTCGTTCAGCTCTATTGCCTCGTTCAGCATTGTCTGCTCTTCCTCTGTAAGAAAGGATATCTCTACGGCAGGATTGAATGCGATCTTGCCGTTGTCTACCTTTTCCAACAGCTCGGGAATAAGATGAGTGAGACGGATGTAGCGTTGGACTTGATTTCTGCTATCACCGAATTTCTCACCAATTTGAGTATCTGACCTTAACTTCGTCCCAAATTGGGACGAAGTTTTACCTTGATGTTTGACTGCCTCCAGCTTCATCTTATATGCAAAAGCCTTCTCACTGGGAAGAACACTTTCTCTCTGGAGGTTTGCATCTACCATGGCTATCACTGCTTCATCATCAGACATGTTTCTTACGATAACAGGTATTTCTTCGATACCAAGCGATTCACATGCCGCAAGCCTGCGGTGGCCGGAAATAAGTTCATATCCGTTACCGTCAGGAAGGGGGCGTGCCATTAAAGGCGTATAGACTCCATATTCTTTTATACTTTCGATCAGTTTATGCATATCTTCATCATCAAGTATCTTAAACGGATGATCTTTGAAAGGAACGAGTTCCTTGACCGGTAAGATCTTGACTCTTTCAAGTTTTGCATCATCACGTTCCTCCTGTGTAGAAAACAGGTCATCAAGGGTAGGAAGATTAAAATCGAAGGTTTCTTTATTTTTGCTCATAATATATAATCTCGCTTTCTTTCATTCTTATTCAGTGCCTGCTGCTGTAAAACTTTCATTTGCATTTCCTTTGAAATTTCTTCTTTTATTTTCGGGGTGTCTTCCAGTATTCCTCTGCCGGTCCTGATTTCTTTTCGTAAAATCCGGAGAGATTCTGTATATGAATCACGTTCATTTTTAAGCCGGCAAATGATATCCGGGTCGGTGCATCTCCGCAGCCTGTTATATACTTTACTTCTCTCTTTTGTCAGGGCTGCTATCTTATCATCCGCTGAGACAATGAACTTTTCCACGGAAGCAAGATCATTGAATCCGTATCTGCTCAGCAGTCTTATCTGTTCAGATGTCCGTTCTATCCTGCGCCAAGCCTCTTTCATGTCGGGAGATAAGGGCCTTCTTTTCGTTCCTTTTGGCAAATAACCCAGGAGATAGCAGTAGTGATAATATAATCCTCTGAGACCGCCTATTTTTCGTTTTGGGCGGCTTTTTACTTTTGCTCTGGCAACTCGCTTTTGCGAAAACATAATCGACTGACGATATAAATAAAAAGGTGAGGGACCGACAGTGCGCACCTTTTGCCTTATACGCTGATATACAGCATCCATGTCATATGCTTCTCCGAGATGATAGAGCCTCGTTGCTTTTTGTGATCCGAATTTTTTTATGGTCGCATATTTTCTGCGGGGGTCGTTGTTCAGTTCATAGCCCAGGCTCAGCAATACTTTTTTGAACTCTGAAATGTTCACTGAGTTTTCGATCGCCTTATCAATAGCCTCACGCATAAGATTGAACTTCGTCGGTTCTCCGCTTTTTTCAGCAAAATATATGCTGCGGGGCGTTTTTCCCTTTGGCTTTTTTATCACAGAAAGTCCGTATTCTGCACATAGGCGGTCAGATTCCTTTCGCATCTGATAATAGGCTTTCTTGTTGTCATTGAACTTTTTACCATCGATAAATGATACGGAGTTCAGCAGGAAATGGTTGTGGAGATGCTCCTTATCAAGATGCGTGGCAACAAGGATCTGATATCTGTCTCCCCATAAAAACGTAGCGAGTTTCCTGCCGATCTCATGACATTCCTCAGGGGTTATTTCTCCGGGAAAAAAGCTTTGATAACCATGATAGGCCACATTACCATGCAGCTTACCGAAGTGTTTTTTTACCGATGTCATCTGTTGATATGCTTTATCAGGAGAACAATTTATTCCGCTGACGAAGAAGAACTTTTCGGTTTTGCTTTCATTCCCAGTGTAGTTTATTGCGTCAGACAGATCCTTGAATTCAGTTTTTTCCGGATTGCCCGCATATTCCACAAGCCTTTTCAGACTGTCATGAACAGGCCATATCTTTGTTGTTGCCATCTGTTTTCACCTCGCGTTCAGGATAAAACAGAGAATACAGGTCAGTTAATATTCTCTGAAGAACAGATTTCAATGCCGGATCATCAGTATTATTTATGATATGCTGAAGGAGAATACAGTCATTGTAAATATCTTTATCCGGAAGCAGGGCAGGGGCATGTCCCATAGCAAGCTGACGCAGATATTCAGAGACACTGAGTCTGCATTTGCCAGCAAGATTACTGATTCTTTTTTTCTCCTGAGGTGTAACTCTTATATTGATTCCTACAGTTCTTTTTCTGTTGTTCATTGATATCATCCTTTCTCTGATCAGGGGTTCAAGGGGATTTCCCATTGCGGTCATATGACCGCGGCGTGTGTTGCCGGCAACACAAAGCCTATGCTCGCTACACCAAAGGACATCTGTATGGAACACAGGCTCATGCTGCTCAACGGCATTAAGTCTGCTGACTTTTATGAAGCTATAACAGGATCATTATTCGGAAAGATCCTCCTTCAGATATTTGAGAAGCTGTCTGGCTTCTTCCTCATATAAGGTGATGCCTTTACCCGGTTTCCCTTCGTACCATTTGCGGATATCATATGAAGGCGCATAATGTCCCCACTGCATGATGTTTAGTTCTTTATTGTTTCCTAATTTACATATACTGCGTATTTTTCTGTATTCCATTTTTTTATCTCCTTTTCTGACTGTGACAGTTATGACGGTAATGACAGGGAAAACTATATAAAGCTGTTTCTGTCATTTGTGTCATTTTCGTCATTGACTCTCAGATGGATGAGTCTGCTGTCACTTGTGCGACTGCTTTTGTATTCGATGCCTTCCGGAACGAAGACTTCATAATAGTGACGTGTGATAAGGCGAGTCAGTATGACAGGGGAGGTCTGGGTATCACCTAATGCTGTAAGAAGCTGTGTAGCCGTTCCCTGCCATATCTTTTCATCTTTTATGAATCTGACTATCCTGAAAAGGACAGGAGGTATCTCTTCTTCCCGAAGTTTCTCCTGATCCTTGCGTTCTATGAGCTGCCATACACAATCATCAAATTTCAGGATCAGCTGCTGATGTTCAATGTCACGGCCGCTGGCTGTCATCAGTGCCGTATCATCAAATCGGTTGCCTTTAGTGATGACGTATGCCGAATCGACAGCTCCGATTATCCCTGTTGTTCCTGAAATCTGATTGAAGGGATCACTGATGTCTTTCTGCTTTCTCAAATGGTGTACGATGACAATGGCGATACAATATCGGTCAGCGATCCGTTTAAGTGCTGTGATGTCATCATAATCGGCAGCATACATTCCTTTATTACCGTTTTCCGTATTTCTTACTTTCTGAAGTGTGTCGATTATGATGAGGCGGGTAGCCGGATATTCTTTCAGGTGGTGGTGTATCTGCTTTTGGAGTCCATTCCCTATCTGACCGCTTGTAACGGCAAAGTACAAATTGTCAGGTGCTGATTCAGTAAGCCTGTATAGCCTGTCCTGTATTCGCTGAAAGGAATCTTCCAGGCATAGGTACAGCACATCACATTTATCTGTTTTCATGCCCCACAGCGGAAGCCCCTGTGATACCTTCAGACTGAGCAGAAGCATAAGCCAGCTTTTTCCGATCTTAGGGGCGCCTGAGAGTATGCTTACACCTTGTGGAAGGAAGCCATCGATGATAAAAGAGGCTCTTTGCATCGGTGTTGAAAGAAGAGTATCAGCATCCATTATCATCAGATTTTCGGACATCAGCTTGCCTCCTTCTGGTCATTCATACTCAGTAAGTACTTGATGACATTTATTTTGGGAATTTTGTAGGATCTGCCGATAATGACTCCAGGGATACAGCCTTTACTGATCAGCTCATAGGCTAAATGCCTGCTTATCCCAAGCATTGTCTGGAGTTGTGGTACGGTTATGATGTCCGGGTATTCGGGGAACATCAGTGTGTAGAGTTCTTTTAGTTCGTTTTTTGTCATTTCTTAAATCCTCCTTTTCCATAAGTTGATGCCGATATCATTCAGGGCCCGTTATGACACGGCATTGTTTCTTCAGGCGGACTTTCAAAATACACATAAAGAAAGAGCCTGATCTTACATATAGTCAGCACAAAACAAATAACGTTTAAGTGTGAAAATATGTAAGTCAGACTCTTAAATAGTTTTATGAATTAATCTATTTAATACTCTGATAGGGGTATATACATAAAGTATATAAAATATGATAAAAGTGGGTTCAGCGGTTTCTCAACCGGATGGGCGTTGAGTTCTGCAGGTAAAATAATATGTCACGCTGAATATCTGCATCCGGGATCATATATAGTGCACGTCACGACACGTTATAAATCATGGCAGGCATATGACCGCATATTCCGATCCGGAGCTTTATCAGTATATGGTTATGATGAATCGGCTCTGAGATCGTAAAGGTTTTTATTCAGTTGTCGTTATACTTCCCGTCAATATGTTATGTAAGCTGTTTTATATTTTAGAAAACAGCAGATAGGAAAGTAAAGAGATTATAGCAAAAAGAACAGATGTTCGTCAATACATAAAATGTATTTTTTTAAATATCACTAAAAAATCATAGAAAATTTTAATACAGGAGTATTTTACGGACTGCGTCTGCTTCGTCTGGTTTCTATGTAAAACTGTATCATGACCATTTTATACCACTGGTTCGCAGCGGCTATTTTACTGAATTCCGGGGAAACCAGAAATGCTATAAAATATCGTTTTGGTATTTGCAGTCTGTTATGTGATTTGAAGCTTTTCAGCTTGCCTTTCTGACACCATCTGTGGACGGTTTCCTTTCTGAAACCTGTGATATCATGTATATCTGAAGGTGTGATGACATCAGGACAGGCTCTGAGGAGCTTTGTATAAAACTTTATAAGGTCTGTCTTTTTTATTTCTTTATAGTCTGCAGAGGGATAGGCAGTAAGCTCTTCTTTATGTTTCAGATATTCTATAGCATCTGCTTTCCTGATCTTGAATTTGTGAGTTCTCTTATCACTTTTTATGCAAGGCACTTTTCCGCTGTTGAGAAGGTCGCTTGCGGTCTTTTTGCTGATATGGCATATCTTATAAAACTGCTCTTTTGACAGTGTGTCAGGTAAGTCATCCCAGCTGACATGTTTTTTCTCCATATGCTGACTCCTTTCTCTTCTGCAAATGATATTGAAATCCGTATCGCATGTCCATTGTACGATTTATAAAACCGTACATTTGATGATTTAACAGCCAGGCATTAAGATTATCCTGATGATAGGAATGGAGACGAACGAAAATGAAAGTATCAGTGATAAAAGAATTGTTTGGTGAAGCGATCAGCTATGCGGAAAAGATGAGGGTGGAAGATGAAGAATATTACAGGCAGCTTGAGGTCGCAGAAATAAAAGAAAAAGAACTGAAGGAAGGGCTTACAGAAAATCAGATGGAAATTTTCGAAGCATTTTTAGATGCGAAACAAAGAAGCGATTCTATTTACTGTGATGAAGTGTTCAGGCAGGGGGTATGCTTTGGAGTGAGATTCATAATAGAAGCACTGCAGGTTTATGAAGAATAAAGGAGGGAATATCATGAACAGGAATATCACTTACACAGAGAAAGAAGGCTATCTTTATCCGGATTTGGAGCTGCCGGAGCAGAAAGAGGTACATATAGGTATATGGGGACAGAGAAGGAGGAGATACCTTAAAAAACACAGAAAGCTTTTTTACCTGGAGCTTCTGACCAGCTGCAGGCTGTCGGAGCATCTTGCGGAAACAGACAGGCAGGCGCAGGAACTGATGGACAGGATCGTAAACGACACAAAGGAAATCAGAGGAATAACAGAAGAACTGAAAGCAGAGGATCCTATGAGATGGGTAGGGGAGATGAATAATATATTCAGTCTGGCAGAGGAGATCGTGATGGAGGAGGTGATATATAACTGAGTGTTGGAAATTATGTTTGATTTAGAAGAGGCAATGGGGAGATACCGATGCGAAAGCATCGGTGTTTTTGGTATGACGGGCATGCCGTCAGTCTGTGGTGAAAGTCCACAAAGGGCGTAGTTGCCGACGAACCTGAAAGCGATTCCCAAGGTTCATATCGCGAGGTATGGGCGAGAAGAAGGGATAGCGAAATCGTAGCCTGACGAACAGGAACCTGATACCAAGGCTTGCATGGCGGATAAGTGAGCCAAAAGTCACGAAGTCCAAAAGGCAACCGTAACCCATGCAGGTAAATCAGGCAGGTAGACGAGGAAAGACTGGCGAGCTTACCCCGTGAGACCTCATAGGCAGATAAAACTGTAGTAACAACGAACTATGAGGAGTCAGCAGAAGCCATAGTAGTGAGGAAGCTCTTGTAATGAGAGTGGAGCGAAGGGCCGAACAATTCAAGTCAAATGGACTTGTAAAAGTAAGTATCCATATCCGACGAGGAAGATAGTAGCAAAGACGTAACGGAGCGAAACTTCCACAGAATGTAGGGGAAAGGATACGAAGCATAGCAGAGAAAGGAGACGTGATCCATGTCGCAGTTGCTTGAGGAAATCTTGAGTAGAGAGAATATGCTGCTTGCCTACAAAAGGGTAAAAGCCAATAAAGGGGCAGGTGGAGTCGATGGAATCACAATAGAGGAAGTCGATAAGTATCTCAAAGAAAACTGGATAGATATCCGGGACAAGATCCGGAGGAGAAAGTACAAGCCAAAGCCGGTGAAGAGAGTAGAGATACCAAAACCGAATGGAGGAGTACGAAACCTCGGGATACCAACAGTAGTGGATAGAATCATCGAACAGGCAATAGCGCAGAGGCTGACGCCAATAGTAGAACCGCATTTCAGTGAGTACAGCTATGGCTTCAGACCGGGACGCAGAGCACAGCAGGCAGTGATAAAACTGCTGGAATACTTCAATGATGGCTACACATATGTAGTGGATATCGACCTGGAGAAATTCTTCGACAATGTGCCACAGGATAAACTCATGACGCTTGTACACAAACTCATAAATGACCCTGATACAGAGTCCCTGATAAGGAAATACCTAAATGCAGGGGTAATGATAAAGGGAAGATATGAGGAGACAGGCAAGGGGACACCACAAGGAGGAAACCTTTCACCACTCTTAAGCAATATCATGCTCAATGAGCTTGATAAGGAACTTGAGAGACGAGGACTGCACTTTGTCAGGTATGCAGATGACTGTGTGATAGCAGTAGGAAGCAGTGCAGCAGCAAACAGAGTGATGCACACAGTAACGAGCTGGATAGAGAGAAAGCTTGGGCTTAAAGTGAACATGACAAAGACGAAAGTCACGAAACCGGGCAGACTCAAATACCTCGGATTCGGGTTCTGGAAAGACGCGGAGGGGTGGAAGGCAAGACCGCATCAGGACTCTGTCTTGAAATTCAAAAGAGGGTTGAAACAGCTGACAAAGAGAAGCTGGCCTGTAAGCATGGACTACAGGATAGAGAGACTGAATCAGGTGATACGAGGGTGGATAAACTATTTCAGGATAGGAAGCATGAAAACAGCACTACAGAAAATAGACGAGCATTTACGAACCCGCATGAGGATAGTCATATGGAAACAATGGAAGAAGGCAACTAAACGATACTGGGGGCTTAGAAAACTCGGAGCTCCGGAGTGGATGGCAAAGCAGTCCGTGGGATTTGGAGACCATTACCAAGCGGTAGCTAAAACTACAGGACTGCACCTCATAAGCAAAGAAATCCTCGCGAGGCGAGGACTTCTAAGTTGCATGGATTATTATTTGAATTGAACCGCCGTATGCCGAACGGCACGTACGGTGGTGTGAGAGGGGCTACAGGTTAGCCCCTACTCGATTAAAAATAGAAAATGACACAGTAAAATAATAAGAAATAGATAAAGATAGTAAGATTGTTGAGAGAATGGTAAGAATTCCGTTTATAGCACGAGTCTTTTATGCGGAATAAATTTATGTGTTTAAAAAACAGTGGTAAGACAGAGTTTTTTTAACAAGTTAATAAGGTGTTAGTGAAGGGGAAAACTTGCAGCTGCGTAAAGCTTTGGTATTTTTATTGTTCAGAATAGAGAAGCAAAAAATTCATTCTAGCAAAATGATGGAGTAGCTATTAAAAACTTGCAATAAAAATAAGATGTTTTAGTTAGTTAAAATTATGGAAAGTAATTTGATGATTATAGTAATAAGGAAAGAAAGTATAGTGATTTAATATATTATTTAACATAATGAATTGGAAAATTCAAATTAAAATTGATTTTGTAAAATTGAAATGATAATATGGTATAAATACTTGTACTTGACTTTTGGGGAGATAAACTGGTGTAAAATATGGATACTATGAATTATGATAAGCTCTGGAAGTTATTAATTGATAAAAAAATGAAAAAGAAAGATTTAATTGAAAAGGCCGGGATTTCCACGAATGCTATGGCAAAGATGGGAAAAGGCGGAGATGTTTCTACTAATGTGCTTCGAAAGATATGTTTGGCATTGGATTGTGAACTATATGATATTGTCGAAATTAAACATGAAGGTATTAAATAGTTAAGAATTAGTTTAAAATTCGGATTATGGAAAAATTAAAGTGTTATGCTTGAGTAAAGAACACGCAAACACATTAAATAAACAGGAGAATAAGGATGGTTGTTAATAAACATGGCAGCTTTTATTTAAGAAGCGGTTGGGGAACAAAAATCATTGATGCAGTTAAAGAAGATGAGGCTATATTCTCACCCAATAATGAACAAGCAGCAGTTGACAATATTGGCCTTGGCCGCGTGATGATAAAAGCCCTAAGATATTGGTCAGATGCAATGGGCTTAACAGAGGAAGCCAAAAGGCCTGCAGGTGTATATAAAAAAAGAACTGCTTTATTTGACCTGATTGATATGTATGATCGTTATTATCAAAGAATAGGATCTTTGCTACTTATGCATAGGAATCTTGCCAGAAATTTAAAGAATGCTACGGCATGGTACTGGGCTTTTAATGAATTAAAAGCCCAGACTTTTACCAAGGAGGAATTTGTAGATGGATTTCATGCATTTTTGGGTGTCAATGGAGTAAACGTTAAGAGGACCGCAATAGAAAAGGAATTCAATTGCTTTAAGAACACCTATATTGGTGATGAGAAGTTTGACAGAAAAACCATCGTTGATGAGGACACCTATCCGTTTCTTGCCCCATTGCATTTGCTGAGAGTGAATGATGAGAAAAAGTTTGAAAAGGTTCCGGCCACTAAGGCAGAGATGCCTCTTGAAATCCTTCTGTATTCCATCGCATATGATAACGGAGATGAAGAAACGGGATGGGAACAAAAACAGATCAGCATTGATCAACTTATGGAAGATAAGCTTCAAATTGGGAAGTATTACAACATGAGATACTCGAAATTAATTGAAATGCTGATGGAAGCTGAAAACAAAAAGATGCTTATCTTGAGCAATAATTTCGGGAACCGTCATATAGAAATGACAGATTATCCGTATCAGAATTTGCTTAGACAATA
This sequence comes from uncultured Eubacterium sp., assembly GCA_937966095.1. Taxonomy (GTDB): domain Bacteria; phylum Bacillota; class Clostridia; order Peptostreptococcales; family Anaerovoracaceae; genus Lentihominibacter. The sequence goes on along the minus strand of CALCKF010000090.1, from coordinate 22,571 downwards.
TTATGTTAGTGAGGAAAACTAAGAATGAATTACACAAGCCTTATTACAAGAAATAAGCAATATAAATACTCAGCGAATGTCTGCTTTGACCTTCGTAATGCGGACAGGCTTTCAGGATTCATTCCGAACGAAACAACTATAGGAATTCTAAGAGAGTATGTTGGTGACATTATTAAGAGAAGGGCAAATACACACTCAAGAATATTATATGGCTCATATGGAACTGGAAAATCTCATTTACTTACTGTGCTTGGAGCAATCCTCGGGCATATCAACACAAACAGAACCGAATTCAAACAGTTCACTGAGATGATAAATAAATACGATCCGGATCTGGCGTCAGATTTGAGAGAGTTTGCACAAGAAAAGCAAGCGTTTCTTGTGGTACCAATTTACACTGACTATCCGGATTTCAGTAATTGTATTGCGTATTCGCTTAAGAAAGAACTGGAAGCAAGGCACATAGAAGTGGCATTTTCCGGATTCTTTGATGAAGCACTTATTCTGTTGAAAAAATGGTTAAAAGGCTCTGAGTCGAAGAAAAGGGTTGAAGAGGAATGTAAAAAATTGTCCTTGTCGGTTGCAGATCTTAAGCGTGGTCTTGAAGCATATGATTCAAAATACGAAAAAATATTTAGAAAAATATATGGGGCCATATCTTATGGCGCAGAGTTTAATACAACTGCAGGAAGCTTAATTGGAAATCTGGATAAAGCAAATGCAGCGATTGCAGGAGAGTATAAGGGGATTGTTTTCATTTTTGACGAATTCGGTCGCTATATTGAAGATAACGGTGATGATATCCGAGTGAAAGATATTCAGGACATGGCGGAGTATTGTGATCATTCTGATTATGAGAACCACCTTATACTTGTCTCCCACAAGCAGCTTTCAATGTATACAGATGATATGAAGAAGGCTGTTAGTGATGAATGGAAAAAGGTTGAAGGTCGATTTAAAGCAACATCGATCAACATTAAGTATGATCAGTGTCTTTCATTGATTGGTAATATTATTCCTAAAACCGCAAACTGGGACAACTTTAAGAAACGATTTGGGAGCAGGCTTAATGAACTGTATAACCAGGCGTGGGATTTTAAAGGATTTTTGACTCCAGCAGGGAACGATGAAGAGAAGGAAGGGTACCTTGAAGGCGGATACCCTTTACATCCAATTACACTCTATGCGCTGGATCGCCTTTCTAAGAAGGTTGCTCAAAATGAAAGAACGTACTTTACATATCTTGCCGGTGATGAAGACTATTCACTGTCTTATCAGCTGCAGCAATATGATGTAAAAGAGTTTCATTTTATTGGCCTTGATGCGATATACGATTATTTTGAATTTAATATTCGAGCATATAAAACAGACGAGTCATATGAAGTTTATAAGAAGCTTCAATATGCAATAAGTAAGCTGAGCTTGGATCACAAGAGCCTTCCTGCGCGAATACTTAAAGCTATGGCAGTAATTTTTATAATCGGAGACAGCTCAGTATTAGTTTCGGATAGAGAGACGCTGATTCATGTTGTGGATTCTCCCTTAGATAAGCTTTCGTCGGCTATAGATATGCTAGAACAAAAGAAAATCATAAAATTCATGCGTCAGTATGGATATTACGATTATTTCGACAGTAGCATCTTTGATTTAGACACAATGATCGAGGAGAAGCTTTCTGGAGTAAGTGATGAAATGGTTATTACCGTGTTAAATGATGATTTCTCTGATTTTGCGGTTTATCCTTATGCTTATAATGAAAGATTTCACATGAATAGAGTTTTCTTGCCAGTATTTGCAAGGAAGGAAGATTTGAGCCGTCGGGCTCCATTTAATTCTATTCCAAAATATTATGATGGAGTAGTAATCTTTGTGCTTGATAATAATGCGCATCAGGAAGAGTATGAAGGATTGAAAATCGCTCCAGATAGAGCAATTCTTCACATAAATGGTAAATCCAGAGTTCTTGAGCAAGAAGTGAAAAGATACCTTGCGATTCAGTATTACTATTCCAAGAGAAATGAACTAGCCAATGATGATCCGACTGTTGTTAAGGAGCTTGAACTCTATTTGAATGAGCAAAGGGCTGTTATAGCAGAAATAATCCGTAACTGGCGTAATTACAAGGCAAAAGAAATATTTACAGTTCTAAATGGAACGGTGAGAGATATATCTTCAGAATGGGAATTGTCTAGACTTGCTTCTGAGTTAATGTTTGATACTTTCTCTCAGACCATCATTGTTAATAATGATATTGTTAACAAGAACAATGTTTCAGGGGCAATTAAACAGGCGCGTAAAAAGGCTTTGGAAGGCATAATGTACGAAGGCGATATGTATGCTGATTGTACTCCGCTTTCTCCTGAGAGCAATATTATTCGTTCGGTTTTATCAATGAATGGGATTGGTGATGCAGTTGGAATCCCTGAAGACAAGATGAATCGCCTTGAAGATGGAACCGTATCAGGTGAATATGTTATGCGCGAGATACAGAGGTTCGTACATAAGGCAGAACAGGGTCAATATGAACTTAGTAAGATCTATGAAAAACTAAAACAAGAGCCTTACGGGCTCAGAGATGGATATATTCCAGTCCTTTTGGCGTTTGCAATGCGGGAGTACCAGAATGTCTCTATTTATTTTCATGGAACAGAACATGACTACACAGAGGAAGAGCTTGTAAAGGCACTGGGAGAATCAGATAATTACACCTTATATATTTGCAATTGGAATAGTGAACAGCAGAAATATATTGAAAATCTAGAGAGCCTTTTTGAAAAATACTTAGTAGGCACTAAAGGTACAAATCGTCTAAAAAGGCTTTATACCGCTATGAATAGCCATTATGCATCTATTTCCAAGAGCGCAAGAACTACTGAAAAATATGTTTCTACTGAGGCAATGAAGTATCGTGATATTTTGAATGTTACGCATACCGATTACAACAGGTTTTTCTTTGAGACACTTACAGAAATTGATAGTGATACTCAAAGGCTGGATATTCGTATTAAGAACATTAAAAACGAGCTTGAAGCTGTGCCAGAAAAGCTCATAAAAAAGGCCGAAAAAGCAATAAGAGATGTTTTTGTTATTGATGATGGAATAAGCCTTACACAAGGGCTCACTGGTTTATATGAGGCTGAGTGGGAGGAGAAGAGTTCAAAGGCTTTTGACTATAGTACAAATTCACTTCTTGAGTACCTTGCCGGGCTGAGTGAGACATCAGATACAGAGTTAATAGAATCCTTAGCCAAAATTTTGACTGGCTTTGAAATTGAATTTTGGTCAGATAGCAAGATTGAGGACTTCACTGAGATACTTAGAACCATTATGGCTAAGTTGGATGATTATGTACCGACAGATGAGTTGACCGATGGAGAAGTTAAGATGACGCTCGAATATGGCAACCAGGCTCCTGTGATTTCCAGATTCTCAGAAGAAGAACTTAGTACAAATGGGCAGATGATGCTTAATAAGATGAAGTCAACAATTAAGAATTTCGGTGAATCATTGAGCTATGAAGAGAAGCTGAATGTTATGTCGCTGATTTTTAAGGACATAATTAGTAGAGAGTGAAGGACAATGATTTATTGGTGTAAAAAATGTGGAGTTCCAATATTTGATAAAGGCTTACACGAGTGTATCTGCGATGGAAAGGTTATTAAGATCTCCGAGAGCTCTATTTGCAACCCGGTGTTTAAGCAAGAGCGGAAGCTTTTGAGCAAAATCACAGGGGAAGATCTTATGAGCAAGGACATCTGGTACCTTGGTGGAAGCAATTATTATTATGATGAAAAAATAAAACGAATTTCATATAGGGACTGGTATAAAAATAAAGAACACCTGTTGTACGCTGAGGAATTGCGTAATGAGATAGAGATTGAAGACTCTGAAGGGTATCAGAATGTTGTTCGTGCAAATGAGACATACATAAAAAACATTGTATTTGAGGCAGAACAGTATATTCATGAGACTATAACAAAATACCCTTCACCGGAATATATTCCAACTATTTCGTTTTCAGGAGGAAAGGATTCTTCGGTTGTTAGCCGGATTGTTATGGATGCATTGCAGACAGATTCAATAATACATTTCTTTGGTGACACCACGTTGGAATTTCCGGAAACATATGAGTATGTAAATGGAGGATTCAGAAAAGAGAATCCAAGAGTTGCGCTACTGCCAACGGAGACAGATAATGACTTTTTTAAACTTTGCAAAGTATTTGGTCCCCCGAGTCAGCATGAACGCTGGTGTTGCACGATATTTAAGACGAGCAATCTAAACAAGGAATTCGATAATCTTCCAGGGAAGAGTCTTACCTTCCTTGGCATTCGTCATAGTGAATCTGTCGCAAGATCAAGGTATGAAAGGACTCGCGAGGAGTCAAAAATATCGTCGCAGATTAATGCGATGCCTATAATCGAATGGAAAGATTATGATGTGTGGCTTTACATACTGTATAAAAAGATGACTGTTAATCCATGCTATCAGTACGGCTATAAGAGAGTTGGGTGCTGGTGCTGCCCAAATAATTCTAATTGGTCGATGATGCTGACAGAAATCTATCATCCCGATTACATGCAGAAATGGAAGGATATGGTGTATGACTTCGCATTAAAAACAGGCAAGGAGGATCCGGATGACTATTATGAGGAAGGTCGCTGGAGAACACGAAGAGGCGCAAGCGGCTTAAAAGTAAGAAACGTTTCTATTACAGATACACCATGTAATCTTTCGGAAAAAGCGAGAAATATCATCATAGATAAAAAATTGTCCAAGGATGTTATTGAGCTATTTAAGCCGCTTGGGGATTTGAAAATTGTAGAAAAGAGAGATTCCACATATATATCTGTATTCGATTACGATAAGTCAAATGAGTACAGAAAGGCTTGTGAACTGATCATTAAATTTGGAACAAATATAATAAAAGTACTTCCTGAGGATAGAATCGATGCAACTAATCTAGTTAACAGAATAAAATGCCAGATGAGAAAGTATCAGTTCTGTATCAGATGTACGGCATGTGATTCAATCTGCCATAATGGAGCTATAGACACAATACATGGCTCTTATCACATAGACGAGACAAAATGTACGCATTGCAAGCAGTGCATTGCTAAATTCTACAATGGGTGCATTATGTGTGATGTATTATCGGCAAAGAAGGGGTTATGATGGTTTACTTTGATAATGCAGCTACAACTAAAAACAAGCCACGTGAAGTATATGATGCGGCGTTTGAATATATGAAAGATGTTGGTGTAAGCCCCGGAAGGGGAAGCTACCAACTTGGTATTGAAGCCTCACGTATACTGTATCACACCAGATGCACTGTAGGAAAATATTTCGGACTTAGTGAGCCGGACCGTGTGATTTTTACGAAGAATTCTACGGAAGCAATCAATCTTTTGTTTGATGGTTTGTTTCAAGAAGGAGATCATGTAATCATTTCATGTTTCGAGCATAACGCCGTACTTAGACCCCTGGAAACGCTTAAACGGATAGGGAAAATTGATTATTCGGTTGTGAGGATGGATGACTTAGCTTTATCGCCAGAGGTCATTTATAACAAATATGCCACAAATAGGACTAGGCTAATAGGTTTTACACTTGCAAGTAACCTTACGGGCAGAATCGTGTTTAGGGAAGATGTTTTCAAGTTCTTTAAAGAAAAAGGTGTGAGGACATTTGTTGACGCTTCTCAAGGTGGAGGGAAAATTCACTTGTCAATAAAAGAACAAGGGATAGACTATCTTGCCTTTACGGGACATAAGGATTTGTTAGCTCTTCCGGGGGTTGGAGGCCTGTGTTGCGAGTCAAAAGAAACACCTAAACCATTGATACAGGGAGGAACAGGTATTCATGGCGAAGAATATGTTAATCCAGATATTTTTCCAGAAGGATATGAAGCTGGAACATTAAATATGCCTGCCATATACAGCCTTAAAGCCAGTTTGAGTTTTATTGAAAGAGAACGTATATCGATAATTCAAAAAGAAAAAGGGCTGATTACTTTGCTGATCAGAGAGTTAGATAAACTTGATCCAGTTATTATCTATGATCATGATGTAGATAGGATTTCAACCTTTTGCTTTAATGTTAAAGGTGTACCGTCCGATCAGGTTGTGGCATTTCTTGATAAAAAAGGCATTTGTGTTCGAGGTGGAATTCATTGTGCAATATTGGCACATGAAGCAATCAATACAGTGCGAACTGGCGCAGTTCGTGTAAGTCTGGATTATCAGAATACTGCTGAAGAGGTGGGTTTGTTCATAGAAACCATAAAGGAGTTGTGTGGATAATGTATATTGTTTTTTACAGCACGAGCAATGTATTTAAGGCAGAGGAATTGCTCTCAAATGCAGGTGTTGAATGTCAAGTCGTTCCAACACCTGTTCAGGATAAAGCCTATTGTGGAGTTTGCATCATGACTCAGGAGAGAAATGCTTTGGAGTTGTTGAAAGATATTGAATTTAAAGTGATTGAGGAGGCATAAGATGTCATTCAGGGACATTTATTTGCTCAGATATTACAAAACATATAAGAACAATGTTGTGCGAGAATTCTACACACCCGTGTTGAAAGAAGCCGTTCTTTATCAAAGGGCAGTTGGCTTTTTCACATCGGGAGCGTTGATTGACCTTACTAAAGGGTTAAAGGGATTAACAAAAAATAAGGGTAAAATTCAGTTTATTGTTTCTCCAAGATTGTTAGAGGAAGATATCGAGGCAATAAACAAAGGCTATGAACATAAAGAAATAATTGGAAGGGCTCTTATGAGAGATTTCAAGGAACCAGAAAATTATTTTGAGGAAGAGAGGCTTAATTTCCTTGCATACTTAATAGAAGAGGGGTTCTTGGATATTAAGGTTGCGTTCACCCCGCCGAACAAATCGATGGGTATGTATCATGAAAAAGTAGGCATAATAACTGACGAGAACGGTAATAAAATTGTTTTCACAGGCTCGCTCAACGAAACAATAAATGCTTTCCATGTGAATTCAGAATCTATCGTAGTATTCAAATCGTGGGAAGAATCAAAATCTTATGTGGACGATATCCAGAAGGATTTTGAGCAGCTCTGGAATAAGCAGGATAATGATTTGGAAATTTTAGATTTCCCAAAAGTATTAAAAGACAAATTTGAAGTAATGAGAAAGCCAGAGTTAGACTCCTTCTTCACAAAGGAGGAAGTCTCCGAAGAGGAAGAAGAATATGATACTTATGTAGATGTTCCAGATAAGGGTATCCCTCACGTTCCGAGTGGATTTAATTTTAGACCGTACCAGGCAGAAGCCATAAATAAATGGGTAGAGAATGGTTATAGAGGAATTTTTGATATGGCTACTGGTACTGGTAAGACATATACTGGACTTGGGGCTGTAACTCGATTATATGAGGATACAAAGAGGCTTGCCATTATTATTGTGTGCCCTTATCAGCATCTTGTTGAACAATGGGTAGAAGATATAGAGCTATTCAATATGACGCCTACGATTGGATACTCCGCTTCCAAGCAGAAGAATTGGAAAAAACGCTTGGAAGATGACATACTTGACTTTTCTCTGGGAGTTATAAATACTTTTTGCTTTGTCACAACAAATGCGACATATTCTTCAAAATTTGTTAGCGAGCAGATGAAGCAACTTGGCAAGGATACATTACTGCTTGTAGATGAAGCACATAATTTTGGCGCTCCCAATTTGAGAACAAAGCTTTATCCTGGAATTCAGTACAGACTTGCCTTATCTGCAACTTTAGACAGGCATGGTGATGAAGAAGGAACGAATATTCTTAAAGATTACTTTGGCGACAAGTGTATAGAATATGATCTTAAGAGAGCTATTGATGAAAAAAAGCTTACACCATACTATTACTATCCCGTTCTTGTTTATCTTGATGAAGACGAGTATGGAAGATATAAAGAACTTTCATATCTCGCATCAAAGGAGTGCCATAAAGATAAACATGGGAAACTAATAATAACAGATAAGGGAAAAAGACTGCTGCTTCAGAGAGCGCGAGTCGTAGCTGGAGCCAAGAGTAAGCTGTCCAAGCTTCGCGAGCTGATGGAGGACTATAAGGAAGATACGCACATTCTGGTTTATTGCGGCGCAACACGAACACAAGGTTTCTCGTCAGATTATACGGAGAGAGATGAGGAAGGTGAAAGGCAGATTGTTTCGGTTTCCAAAATGCTTGGAAATGATTTAGGTATGAAGGTTACTCACTTTACATCAAACGAGTCAGCAGAAGAGCGCGAAGTGATAAAACGTTGTTTTGCGACAGCCTCTCCATATCAGGCAATCATTGCAATAAAGTGTTTAGATGAAGGCGTTAATATACCGAGTATCAAAATCGCCTTTATACTGGCAAGTACAACTAATCCAAAAGAGTATATTCAAAGGCGTGGTCGTGTATTGAGGCTTGCAAAGGACAAACCATATGCTGTGATATATGACTTTGTTACTTTGACCGAACCGATGGAGGATGTTAACCCTTATAGTCCTGACTTTAATTGTGAAAAGGCATTGGCTAAGAGAGAATTACAACGAATTAAAGAGTTCGGAAAGATAGCAAAAAATACACGAGATTCCGATAAACTTATCAATGATATAGAAGTAACATTTGGAATTACAGAAAGAGAAACAGAGGAGGTCATCGATGGAGATGAATTTGAATGACAAACTGGATGAAAAGAAAGTTGATACCATCAAGTTAAGATTGCTGGAGATGGAAACAGATAATATCGTAAAGAAAGAATCTAATCCGGCTATGATTGACAAAATCCAAAGAATGATTATGACGGAGGTGGAGAAGCGATGATTATACAAAGCATTGAGATGTGTAATTTCCGGCAATATGCTGGAAAGCAGTCGATAGAATTCTCCACTGACAAGAAGAAAAATGTTACGGTCCTGATTGGTGCTAATACCTCTGGTAAAACGACAATCATAAGAGCTTTTGAGTGGTGTCTCTACGGAAAGAACGGTTTCGAAGATCCGGTTCTACTTAATAGTGATGTCCGTTCAAACATGCATGTGGGGGATACTCAGACTACATATGTCGCGGTCAGTTTTATTCATGATGATATGCAGTATATTCTGAAGAGATCCTTTACATATGTATGTAGCGACAGGCGTACAGAAGGTGATGATGTTGTTGTAACTCTAAATAAAAAGCCAGATGAAGATCTCACTCTGGAATATCTTCTTAAGGATGGACAGACAAAAACAAACGTAGAGAGAAACAATATAGCAGAGTCGATTGATCGCGTTCTTCCTACAGACTTGTCCGATTACTTCTTCTTTGGTGGTGAGCGCATATCTGGTATTGCGAACAGAACAGACCTTTCTAAGGCAGTTAGAGGGTTGATGCGTTTGGATGTGCTTGAGCATTCTAGAGATCATCTTCAGGCTGTGGCAAAAAAGTTTAACGGGATGATTGATACATCCGGCAATGCTGCTGCAGAGAAAGCGCGAGATGGCCTAGAAACTTATCAAAAGAAAAAGGCCATATTACAGGATAATCTTCAGAATGCTGAGAAAGAACGCGATTACTGGCATGGTAAAGAGCGTGAGTATAGTGCAGAGCTTTCAAAGAGCAATGTTGAGCAAGTGAAAAAGGCAAAACAGGAACGTGATCGTATTGAGAGTGCGCTAAAGAGAGAACAGGATCGTTTAGAAGCCTGCAAAAAAGCTATGATAGTTGCGTTTAATACTAGACCATATGCATTTTTCGGTATGCCTGCTATCAAAAAATCATTGGATATGCTTGATTCAGTTAAAGGTGCCACTGAAAGTGTACCGGCAATGGAACAAGAGTCTATTGATTACCTGATTCGAAGAGGTGTGTGCATATGCGGCACCAGGTTAGATCCACATACTGCTCCTTACAATCTTGTTATGGCAGAGAGAAAAAAACTTCCTCCTGAACAGATAGGAACGCTTGTAAGTAACTATAAAAATAAGGCTGAAGGATATCTTGCTGGCAGTGAATCATATTGCGACGGTCTCTCTGAAAAGTATAAAGATTATAGAGAGACATTACGCAGGATTGGTCAGCTTCAAGATGACCTTAAAGTGGCATCGGATCAGATTATTGATGATACTGACGCAAAAATCATAGAGGAAAAAAGAAGGGAAGCAAGCACCAAGTACAGAGAAGCACTGGATGACTATAATCAGATTAATGCTGAAATTGGAAGCTGCGATGCCAATATCAGAAACTGCGAAAATGCTATAGAAAAATATGCAAAGAGTAGCAGCAAGAATTCCAAAGTGGCTAGATACATTGCATATGCAGAAAAAGTACTTGATTGGCTGATTCAAACTTATCAAAGTAAGGAAGTTATCGTTAGAGATCAGCTGCAGAATAGAGTTAATGAAAACTTTGCTCGCATGTACCACGGTGAACGATCAATCATTATTGATGATAAATACCGAGTAAAATATAGCGATATAACGACTGAAGAGTCGGATGGTTTGAAGGCCGTAAAGAGTTTTGCTTTCATTGCAGCCCTTGTTTCAATGGCTAAAGATAAAATCCTAGACGATAGTGAAATGAAACTTGGACAAGTTTATCCACTTGTGATGGATGCACCTTTTTCAAACGTGGATGAGATCCACATTGATAACATTTGCAAGATTCTTCCCAAGACAGCAAATCAGGTGATTATGGCTGTTATGCAGAAGGACTGGGAATATGCAGCTAAAAACCTCGACCAGTATGTCGGAATCAGCTATACCATTCTGAAAGACAGAGACGGCCAAGGCAAAGAAATTGATACTTCCACGCATATCAGGAAGGAGGGTTCTCATGTTTGATGGAAATCAGGACTTTTACGGTGTACAGGCTAATTATTTAAAGGACTTGTGCGAGCTGAGAGGTAATGTTCCGGATAGAGCTCAGCATAATAATTTCAAAATCTTCACATCATATGTGGATGCTTACACGGTATGCCCATTGATCGGCTACCAGTATAGGAGAAGAATTCCTATGGGATCTTCTGCTGATGGTGATGTTGGTATTTTGTATGAGCAGATCTCTAAGAGAAAGGCTGAACTTCGTTTTGTCTATCAGATAATTATGCTAATTGATGAGGATTCGGAACCTGACGAGGAGAAGCGGATATATCGTGCATTTAGGCTATCAGAGACTTCAGAGGAGGATAAAACCCAGATTGCAGAGAACATTAAAATATTCAATGAGTATTTTCTGGGTGGTATAGATGTTCTTCATGAGCAATTTGTTGATCAATGTACCGATGATGACTCTTACCTTAGAAGAATTTTTGATTATGTAAAGAAATTCAACGAAGAACAAGATGGAGAGGCGTTAAAGGCAAGCATTGATTCGATTCTTAATAAGTGATTGAGATATGAGCAGAGATTGGAGCAAGGAGGCAGATGCATGCGACGAATTTGTGCTATCAGCATATGAATACGATTCCGTCGATACGGTAGCTGAATTGCTCCTGCCAACGGGATTGCTGATGGACAAGTCCACACAGTATGCCGGAACCTTCGAAAAATTTGTCTTTTTATATGGAAACAAAGATGAAATATATACCAAGCAGGAGATAGAGTTTATCTCTGCAGCGGGTGATATAGCCGCTTTTACAGAATTCTATAAGGAAACAAAGCGAGGATTGATCCCTTGTAAGGTCGTTGTGACGCAGAATTTCATATTGGATTCTGTGGAATTTAGTATTGCCTTTACAAAGATTATCAATAAGGCCAGTGATGGCTTTAATATTTGTGTTGTATTCTCGGAAGAAGGCATTATCCTTACATGCAAGGCGTATGATTCCGCAGGCAGCAATTATTACATATCGGATATTATAAAAAACTATGATCAGATGGAAGAACTGTACGATAACCTAATGTATTCTACGAACCATACCGGATTCATAGAGTATTATTTATATGTCCGGGAAAGCATTCGATTTAAGAATGTGGCGGCTGAATATCTTGTAAGGAATAGAAAGATCTCAAGACCAGCGTATAATTATATGGATGAGTTGTGGGAAATAGAACATGACACCGGTATCAGCTTTGCGTTAGAAATAGAAAGATGCTTTTGGGGACTCGAAGAACAATATGAAGAGACTTACGCTGATCGCGTGGCTGAAGCAGATGAATATTTATTTAAGATAGAATCGTCTCGAATAAATACTATGGAGATGTTATTTGAAGCGGAAGAAATAGAGAAATTGGCGTCAGAAGCAGAACAGCATAATGAGACGATACTTATTCAGGATATTGCTGAAGAAGAGAATAATTCAGGAGAAATAGATACGGAAATAAAATCATTTTTAGATGATCCAGAGTCTATGATAAAATTGCTGAAGAAGAAACGAGGAATTTAATGGCGGGGTTTGATCTAAAGGAAGAATTTTATGAAGAGAGAGAAGTCTCTGAAGATGAGCTGTGGTCAGCGTTTGGTTGTGTTTTTTCTTCGAGATCTCGAAATGATTCAAGTTACAAATATGGATTCCTTAAAGCTATTATCAATAACCTGTACAATGCAGACACAAACTTAAAACTATCATTCAATCAACTGTTCTCTAAATTTACAGAGATATATTGGAATCTAATTCTTAAACATGATCTAAGGCAGAAGGCACCTACTAATGACAACAGGAAATCATTTATTGAACAGATCTTGCTTAGTGCAAAGGATGAGTTGTTTTTTGTGAGATTGGCAGAAAATCGTTCGCATAGCTGGCGAGAAATGATATCAGAAATATATCAGCAAAGAGATTGTCCGCATTTATGTAATAACTTCGAACTTTGTTCTGCCCATTTTTGTCATAAATTTATGTATTGCCGCTGAATTTTGTTCTGCCCGATTCTGCCCGAAGTTCTGCCCAAAGGTCAAAAAACAGGGTAAAAACCAACTGATTTCGAACTCATTGAATTTTCAATGGTTCTTCTCCCTTTAACGCCGTAATCGATTGCTTTTAACAGCATCAGAGGGCAGACAAGATTACCTCAAGCGACCAGCAGTATCATCACATATACCAGTTGCATAAAAAACTCGAAATGCGGTTGTCCGCAAGGGCACGTGGGCTCGAATCCCACCTTCTCCGCCAATAAAGCCTGTAATTGCAATGGTTACAGACTTTTGAATTTTTTGGAAATCGCTGTTTTTGCCCGATTTTCAGTGGGCAGAACTGCTGAATACCTGGGCAGAACTTCTGCGATTTTTGAAAAATACCGGTTGTACCGGATCGAAAATCGCAATAATATTCAGCAGTTTTTCCATTTGCTTTCAAAGCAGCTGTCATCAGGCAATTCAAGTATATTTGTCATAGCTTCAGCAGAAGAAATCTTTGACGAATAGTCAAGATGAGCGTATATATTAGCTGTGGTGCTGAAATCGCTGTGACCGAGCCATTCCTGTATCTGCTTCATCTGAACTCCGTTTGCAAGAAGGAGACTTGCCGAGCAATGACGAAGATCATGGAAACGCATATGTCTGAAACCATGTTTCTCCAGGAATTTAGGAAACTGACCGGTGATATATCCGGGCTTCATACGTTCTCCAAGCTCGTCTAATCTCGAATCTGCAAAAGTTTTCTTTAAAAAGGCAATCCGTGATGGTCTAGAAGATTTTTTTGATACACACGGTTTTGATATTGAAGCTTGGATTTCAAATGAAGACAAGATTGGCGGAAGATCTCGCAAAGTAATAAGTAAATATTTGAAAGCTTTTAGTGAAAGGACTGACAAAGCACCTGAAAATACTAGATTTTATGAGAAGTTATGCATATGGATGGTACAACAATTTAAGACCGCACTTATACAATGGTGGGACCTTTCCTGCCAGGGTTGCTTAAAAATTCCCTGTTGGTATTACAATTTTACTTGACCAGTACACTGCATATCCGTTGAAGTATTCTGCGGCTGAATAAGAAATGTATGAGAGGTGCAATCGTAAATTCGCATGATTTAGTCGTCGCAGGACCGTCTGCTGGGCATCAATCTTCATATTTCATGGAGCTGTGGTGATTGACCGAAAAGGAAGCCGGGGATATAATGGTGGCAGGCGGGCGGAAAATCGCTTGCCGGAGAGTGTGCCTGCAAGCAGGGATGCGGCTTTGGCTGCGGTAAAGGCTGCAGCGATGCAGACGGCTGATATGAAGAAAACAGCCTAATGTCTTTACCGGCATTGTATGGACATAAAAGGGGACTGCGCATTAACGGGTTATGTGTTAATGAGCAGTCCCCTGTGTTATAATATGCACTTGTTTATCTCATCTTTTTCTTTCTTCCGAAAAGAGCTGCGGTGGCGGCGCCAAGAGCCGCAAAGCCTGCCAATCCCGCCCAGAGAGCGATATCGATGTCATCGCCTGTCGGTGCGGAGCCGCTGCCGCCGTCGTTGTCACCGTCGCCGCTACCGCCGCCCGGCAAAGCTTCTTTGATCTCAAAGGCTTTGACTGCTTCAAGTCCCGTATAGTTTTTGCTGCTTGTTACCGCCGCTTTCACATACCATGTCCCGGCGTCTGTAGGGACGGTATCGGTATATTCGCCGTCTTCACTGTCGCTGTATGTGAATGAAACATCTCCGAATTTCGCAGCGGCTGTCGGAGCATTTGCTCCGTCTCCCTGTCTCCAGCCTTTGATGGAAAGCTCCTGCGTCCATTCGTTTGCCGCCTGACTGATGGTAAACGCCAATCCGGCATCAGCGCCCTTGTAGTTATCGTCATCTTCCACACTTGCAATAACAAGATACTCTCCTGCGTCTGTCGGTGCAGAAGAAATTTTCTCATAGCCATCCGGCAGGTTATCTTCCTTTCCGTCATCCTCTTTCTTCTTACACCATGTGAATGAAACGTCTCCTGTGCTTCCTTCCTTAGCTATTTCAGGAGCTTCGACAGCCTTGCCGTCGTATTCCTTATTAAGACTTTTGGTTGCGATCTCGAGAGTACTGTATGCCTTGTCAACGTATACTGTCAGATTGCGTTCCACATATTTACCGGTTTTGTTATATCCATCCACATTACTAAAATCATATTCTTCGATATAAGACGAAACATCAAAATGAGCGGGATATGTTGGTTCTCCTACAGAAACAGGAGCATTTTCATCTTTCCATGTCCAGCCATCCGGCAACTCGATATCCTCCAGCGTGTCTCCGTAAACGGCAGTCAGGTCAGTAGGCGGGTCTATAATGAAGGTTGCAGCAGGCAGTGTGAAATCTATATTTCCATATGGTATACCGCTGATCTTAAAGCCATTATCGGTTTCAGTTACCGTCAATCCTTTCAGCTTGATTGATTCGTTAAGCTCTTTAATATAATCCTCAGGCAGAGAATATCCTTCATTTACGGTTACGGTAATTTCATCTATATGGTTGTTTAAATTTACTGGTTGGCTTCCGTTATTTGAAGATATTTCAAGCCCCGTGCCTGCAGAAATCTCTACATTATATCCGGGTCCGTGTGCAGCCCTCATGGCATATGTGATCCGATTATCCGTATCCGTTTTTTCCAGCCAAACCTCGCAGTCATTAAAGTTGTCCGCCTTCATGCCCATATTTTTCATGTTTTCCGCAGTAATTGTTATCTCGTCCTCTCTTGCAGTGACTTGTTTCGCATAGGCTCCCTCGCTGTCCTGCACTACCAGATAGGCGCCTGTTGCGGGTGTGTTGGTTATAGTCACTTCTTCTCCATCATTGGACACCTCTGCCATCCACCTGTCAGTGGAAGAAAGATAACGCAGCGTAAAAGCTCCGTCTCCGTTTCCATTTGCGTTAGCAAATGTCATCTTGCCTTCTTGCGTCGCTGCAGGTGCGGCAGATGCAAATGTAACGGTCGACAGACTTAATTTAAAGGCAGGCTTCACATAATGGCCTGCAGCGTCCCAGACTTCTTCAAACTTAGTCCTGGGAGAAGGAAAAGCATCATATTCCAAAGCCATCCACCCGCCATAAGGAGCACGAAACCACCACTTAATTGAGCCTAAATACTTATTACCAAAATGAGAGGTATGACCGGTAAAAACAGGCAGTCCGCCGGACAGGTCATCCATACTGTTTTCTCCTACAGTTATTTTGGCATTAGGGTCGTCTTTAAAGAATACCGTATCATTAGGAGTTACATAAGGTGCATACAGATAGTCTCTTGTATAATATGGCTCCTCGTTTAGGCCATCCCAGGTATAGATGGTCGAACGTCTCATCATAAGTTTTTCGCCGTCTGTGAAAATATTATTGCCCTCAAATTCTTCCTGCAGCTTTTCCCTTACCAGGCTGCGACCGTAATGGCATGAGTTGACCTCTTCCGGAGCTCCATATGGGTAAACGCATCCCCACTCTTCATCATACTCTACATGGGGATATCCTCCCGTCGCGAAATTCTGATTATATAACATAACATAGTCGTAAAGCAGTGTTAAACTGTCAGGGCTCTGACTTCCCGCTATCCACCAGTTACGATCTCCGCGGCTTCCAAAGTATACCTTTGCAGAAGATGTATCGCCGGCAGTATTAAACGTCTTCAGATCTTCAACAGTTGCAAACAGGGTTCTATCCAGCTTTTCCGATTCATCCGGCGTATCTGTCCCGCAGACTTCCGTGCTCAGTTGAGGGAGTGTTATCGTTGCCATGATCACAGCTATCAAAACTGCTCCGATTCGTTTTCCCGTGTGTTTTCGCGTCATTGGAAAGACCTCCTCTCGTTTCCCGGTACATATATACTATATCAGAAAATATTATATCAGAAAAGTCTGTCTCTGACATCGCCCGTTTGCGGGGGTGAAATGGGTAATAAAAAGCCGCATTTTGCTGCGGATGTGTGGGCTGCATCTTTGAGAAGCGCTTAGCGCTCGCAGTATACAAGCTTCCGGGTATGTTCGCTGTTGCGAATAGAAAGTGTATCAAGGTTGCGGTTCTTGAGTTCTGAGTTTTATTAGCATTTGCACCACTTGGATTACTGAATGATGGGCAGTCTGATAGTAAAGACAGTGCCTTTGCCCAATGCAGAATCTGCTTCTATGGTTCCACCGTGTTCGGTGACAACAGATTTTACTATGAACAGTCCCATTCCTCTGTTTTTATCATTTCCGCGGTTTGTGAAAAGACGGTCGAATATGTGTGGGATATCCTGATCAGGTATACCCTGGCCGGTATCTTTTACACAGATCACCGCAGAATCATGCTCTTTTTTAAGACAAAGAAAAATTTTCCCTCCCTCAGGGGTAAAATCTACTGCATTAAAAACCAGGTTCTGCAGTACGCTTACAAGTTTTCGGCTGTCACCATATATCATTATGGGATGATTGCCTTTTATAGAAAGTTCAAGAGATACACCGCTGACATTGATGTCCGGCTTATTTCCGGTATAGAAATCTCGAAGGAGAAAACAGAGATCAAGTGGCTCAAAGGACTGAGGCCGGGAGTCCATTTGAGTAAATTCGCTGATCGTACTGAGCTGCTGCTGTATCTCTTTCGTTTTGCGCCTTATAATATCAAGGTATTCCCGTGACTCATCATCCAGCCGGGTATTATCAAGTTCCACAAGGCGTGTAAAGGTTGTGATGGATGTTACAGGAGTTTTGAGATCGTGGGCAAACCATGACAAAAGCATCTTTCTTTCTTCCAGAAGTCTGGAGAGGGACTCAGTCTTGTGACCGACTTCTTCCTGCAGGTGCTTATTTAAATGACGGTTTTCGCGGATGATCTCCATGTTTCTCAAGACCATGCGGCAGGTAAAACACAGGATAAGTATGTATGCGCCCCATTCTTCAAACCAGCCTGTATAGGCGGGTTCAAAATGACCAAGGCAAATAGCGTGGAACACCAGAGCTATAAAATAGATCAGCAGACCTGTAAGCAAAATAAGTACCTGCCCCGAATTTACTTTTAAGAACTGGCGGATAATAATGAAAATCATAAAAGCAGCAATTACAACCTTATACCAGTACAGGATTTGTCCGTATACAGGTACGAATCCCGGAAGATATCCCACCATGCATAAGGAAAAGACCAGCCCGATCAAAACAAACCCGCTGGCAATCCCCTTAAGGACACGTTCCGTTAAAGAATCCGCCTTCAGGCATATAAGAGAAACGGTACGAACGATACAAAACAGGCCTAGAGACGCCATGGTATTTTCCAGTACGTATGCCGCGTTTCCGGCAGAAAACCCCAGCATGTGTATGAACGGGTAGCAAGCCTTGAGCGAGAAAGATAACCCAAGTATGCCCAGCCAGAAATTTTCCCCGGAAGTCCTGCTTTTTCTTGTACCACACCATATTACAGCGGCAAAGAGAGCCAGTGCCAGAGAGGTAAATACAAGGAAACCATAGAATAACATCCTTATGGCAATCAGCCGGTTTATTGCCTGACTGCTTCCGATAGCCGGCGGATAGGTAATACCGGAATAATAGTGGGAATAGTTGGCCGTATGTATAAGCAGCTCCGCTTCTTCGTTTATTTCAAAAGAAAAAACAAGGTCTTTAATATCAGGTTCATAGGGAGAGATCGAGCCGGAGGATATTATCTGTTTTCCGTCTGCATATACAGTGCAGGCGGAGAAAACTTCCGGGATAAACATGGTATAAATCCCGTTGCCATGCAATTTAAGCCGGTATGTGGCCGTTCCGTAAGGCGAGTCGGTTTCGTTAAATCCGGAAAAACTTAAATACTGCCCTATGTATATTGATTCGGACCCTGCGGTGGAATCCTCCGGGTATATCAGCCGATTGGGATAAAAGTCCCATCCCCGGACCAGCCATGTGATATTTTCAGAGTCAATGCCATCCTTATTTTGGCAATCAGAAAGTATAACCCCCCCGTCTTGTGATAGTTCAGTATCTGTGCTATACTTGTTGTCAGAATGATACAGGAGACCAAAGAATATCGAGGCCATGATGCAGGTTATTAAAACCGTTGTAACGGCTCGAAACTTCATAGTTTTGATCATAGAGCACCTCTCAGTTTCAGAAAGAACATGATAAAAATGAAATCCACGTCAACTTTACGATATTGCAGACTCATTATAACATGCCTTGTATTTTTTTTTATTTCTTTTTTTCATCTTACGGACTCTTACGCCCTTCAGCAGGATGTCTGCATGGAAGTTTCCTCATTTGAAGAACTCTGCTCATCCCTTGAGGAGCTGAAAAGCACCGGCGGCACAATAGTTCTGACACGGGACATTACGGTTCCTGCCGGGGAATCATATATCTATAATAACGGAAAGTATCATAAAAAAATCGTTATACAAACTGAAGGGCATACCATTTATGTTGACGGATACCTTGAACTCTGGCCTTTTTTAACAATCAGCGGAAATGGGGATCAGCATGAACTTCTCAATGTTCGCACCGGTGGGGAGCTGTGGATGACAAGTATCTGCCTTGATGCCGGTGAAAATGGTATTGCTGTCATACAGGAGGAAGGGGCGTTCCTGATGTATGGAAGTGAAGAATCTTTGGATCTGCCTTCATTTATATGTGTGGGTAAGATCATCTGTCCCGGGATTATGACGGCGGCGGCATACTGGCGTTATGACTGTGAAGAACTGCCGGTTGTCACAGTGCCGGACGGAGAAGATTTTACAGCCGATATGCTTCCTGACAAAGTACGGGCTTATATTAACAGAGATCATCAGCTGATTGAAGAAGAGATATCTGTCGTCTGGGACGAAGACTCGATTCCTTCGGAGCATGAAAGAACCATAGTGCAGGGCAGATTTGTCGACGGTTTTTCTCAATATAAAGACTGTATGCCTAAATGCCTTGTAATCTTTGAGTCAGATACAGAACCCTTTTTCCTCAATGTGTACCTGAAATCTTTGACAAAGCGGTACGATATGGTGTTCATGTATGGCAGGTCACCTGAGCAGGGAACTATATATATACAGGCATCTGAAGATGGTCAGAGCTGGGCAGATATTGCAGGGACAGATGGATATACGCCTGTTGAAACGGAGGCAAACGAAAGCTTTATGTGGATTCTTTCTTACGATGAGTCGGATCCCGCCAGGCAGCGTCCCAGATATTACAGGATGGTCCAGATCCTGGATGACGGGACAGATGTTTATTCTGAACCGCTGGAATTAAGTGATGACCTTATTTTTACTTCGGCTGACATAGAAGGAGGCCGCGGAGGTGAGACCAGCCCAAATGAAGGTGAAGACCAGCTTTCTGACGGTATTCAGAAGCTTGAAAATGATAGTGAGGATCAATTATCGGAAAAACGGACGGAAACAGATAATGAGACAGATTATCCGGAAGAAAGCGAAAGAAATATGTCAGAGTCTGGAACCGATAAAGAAACAACATCATCAGAAACAGATATTGCAAATCCAGATGCCGCAGCTAATGAGAAAATTATCGGTATATCGGCAGTCGTATTAATATTGGCCGGATCCGTAGTGTTGTCAATCTTAAAGCGAAAGAGATAAACAAGAATAAATAAAACATATCGGCTTTTGTCATGCAGTATGAAAGCCGATATGTTTTATATTGACTTTATTACTTCGAGTCAGTTTCGGATGCCCGTGACGGCTGTGATTCGTCTGAGATAAAATAATATCCTTTCCGCGCAACCGTCTTTATGTACTGATTGCCGTCGCACAACCGGGCTAATTTCTGCCGGACTGTTGCCACTGCTACCTGAAGATTGTGGCGGCTTTTCAGAATAGGTTCTTTCCATATGCGGTCATAAAGCTGTTCATATGAAAACACTTTACCTGGATTTCTCGCCATAAGGGCTATGATATCAAATTGTAAAGTGCTGAATTCACCTGTTTTCCCCTTGTACGTTATCATCCGGCGGTCCTCATCTATACACAGATCTCCGAAGCGCACTATATCGGAGAAAAAGACCTGTTCATTTTTTCGTATCCTGGCCTCGATACGCAATTCCAGTTCCAGGATATCGTAGGGTTTGGCAAGAAAATCATCTCCTCCTGCCTGAAAACTGGCAATGCGGTTTTTGATGTCAGCAAGTCCGGAGAGAAAAATCACAGGAGCTCCGCTTATGCTCCGGATCTCCTGACAGACTTCAAAACCGGTAATCTCCGGCATATCAATGTCCAGGACAATACAGTCAACAGCAGTGGATGAAAGTAAAGAAATCGCATCTTTAGGATCGTTTTCACAAAAGACTTCATACTTTTTCCTGCAGAAATAGAGCCGGTTGCTTTCTAAAAAATCCATATCGTCATCTATGAATAAAAGTTTCTTCATGATTTTAATTTTCACTTCTTTCATCAAGGCTTATTTATGACAATTATACCATTTTTTCATCGGACAGATGACAAAGTTTATCGGAAAAAATCAAGGGTTAGTCAATTTGCAGGCGAATGTCTTTTAACAGGTCTCAAATATGATAAAATCTGTCCGGAAAACTCGGAATTTCTGATGGTGATTTATATTAATATAAATTTCAGATGCAAAAAACAGCAGTGCAGGAAGGAACCGGGATGTTTTCGGGAATCAAAAAGGAGGGACATGAATGATTAAAAAATTGGCGGCGATAATGCTGAGTGTTGTCATTGTACTGACCATGATGCCGACTGTGGCCTTTGCAGGAGAACCTGTGACTTATGAACTGTGGGTCAACGGAATGCGTGTGACATCGGAAAATGCAGGGAACATACTCAGTAATAACACGGCAAGCTATGACGCCGAATCAAATACTCTTGCTTTGAATGGTGCTAATATCAATCAGACATATGCAAGCAGTGATCATTATACATCCGGCATCTATTCGGCCGGAGATATCAACATTATCCTCAAAGGAGAGAACAATATAAAGGTCTCAGGCGGGATGATAGCGTCAGGCATTCATGCCAACGGAGTTATAAATATCAGCGACTCCGGCTCACTTGACATCACGGTAAGCAGTGGAAGCAGTGAAACGAGAGCGATAGCAACAGGATATACCGCTGGTGAAGCCGGAGTTGTTATAAACAGCGGCACCATTTCCATTGACGCAGATGGTACAAGAGGAATATATGCCGTATATGTGGATGGTTCTTATGGGACCGAGCTTCCCGACCGCTATTTTAAAATAAACGGAGGCACTATAGAGATGGACGCAAATTCCACGAGTCCTTATTCCTGCTATGCGACCAATATCAAGCCGGATCTCAGTAATTATGAGGGATATTCAGCCACGGCAATCTTTAATAGCTCGGAAGTACTTCAGGCCTACAATGAAAACAGTTGGGGATACTATCGATACATAAAGGTCCAGTCTCTTGTATACGATGAGAACGGCATTTCAGAGGATAAAGAACACTTCCAGCCGGCAGTACAGGCCGGCGACGGGTATTATGAGATCGGCAACGCCGGCAACCTCTTCTGGTTTGCGGAAAAACTTGCGGAAAGCGATGATAACGATAATCTTAATGCCCGCCTTGTCAGCGACATCACCATGCCGGAGGGAATGAACTGGGTGGCAATGAAGGCAGGAACCTACGGCAAACCTTACAACGGAACATTTGACGGTGCCGGACATACCATTTCAAACCTGAGCGCTGAATTGGAATCAGGTGTCCACGAAACCGATGATTGGGAAGCTTTCGACATTCCTTTTGACTATCAGAGATA
>CALCKF010000089.1 GCA_937966095.1 uncultured Eubacterium sp. | reverse complement strand
GTAAATGCCCGTATCTATAATCTTGAAGGCTTTTCGGGACATGCAGATAAAAACGGTCTTATGGACTGGATAAAGGGGTTCAGGAAAGAACCCGAAAAAATATTCCTTGTTCATGGTGAAACCGAGGCTAAAGAATCGTTTGCCAAAGAAATAGAGAGACAGTTGGGATATGAGCCGGTGATCGTAAGAGGAAATTCCGAATTCATACTTGAGAAGGGCAGTACCATGAGTGTCGGAGAAGTAATGGAAGATGCTGTTGATGAAGAGACTCTAAACAATCTTCGTAACAATTTATTTAAGATCCACAGAGGTATAGAGGATATATTATACAATACGAAACTTGCTGTGGGAGAGGATATTTCTAAGGAAAAACTTGCAAAGATAAACAATATGGTGCTCGAACTCGAAAAATCAACGATAAACCTTGGATCTGTAGTCAGTGAGGAGGATCCGAAAGGAACGTCGGAGCAAGAGAAAACCATGTAAAAAAAATAAAACTGATAAAACTTTAAAAAATTTTTTAAAAAATATGCCGTGTGTGTTACAATATAAACAGGTATTTAGTGAATCTTATATTTGACAAAGGTGGAAAAATGTCTGTTTTAAGCGGCATTAAGGAAAGCGTGCAGCAGGTTGCGGAAGCTATAAGCATCGCTGTTGGCGTTGAAGTTGAAATAGTTGATAACAAACTTATGATCCTGGGAGGCACCGGTTATTATCAGGGACGTATAGGCCAGCAGGAAGAGGGAGGAGACACTGAGGGAAATTATCTGTACGCCCGGGTACTCAGGACCGGCAAGACTCAGTACATAGCAGATGCTCAGAACTATGAAGGATATGATCACCCGATAGTCGGGAATACAAGGCTGGGAGAACTGGCCGAGATCTGCACGCCTATTGTGCTCAAAGAGAATATAATAGGTATCATAGGTCTTGTGGCATTCAATGAAGAACAGAAAAAGATACTTTCCGGAAAGAAAGAAAGTATGATAGTATTCGTCGAAAAAATGGCAGATCTTCTGTCAGCAAAGGCGGATCAGCAGGAAACTCTGGAGATAGTAGAAGGCTCCAGAGATGAGATGACGACTGTGCTGGAAACGGCCCACGAGGGGATATTCGCCCTTGATCAGAAAGGGTATGTAAAGCACTGCAACAACAGAGCGGCAGGTTTGTTCGGCACTACAAAACGGGATCTGATAGGAAAACATATAAATAATCTGATGCCGGGAAGCCCTGCTATAAAAGTACTTGACACAGGCAGAGGCTATACGGAAAATGAAGAGATCTTCAAGGTGGATGGGAAACAGCACCATTTTATTGTAACTGCAAAGCCGTTTTTATCGGGAGAAGAGATAGCCGGAGTGGTAATTTCCTTCAGAGATATTGAAGAAGCTCAGAAACTGATATATAATTTCAATACAAGGAATATAAAAAATACGGTAGATGATATAATAGGCACCAGTGAGAGTATAATGACTGCTAAAAAGCAGGCACTCATAACGGCACGCAGCAATTCGACAGTCCTTATCACAGGAGAAAGCGGGACTGGTAAGGAGATGTTTGCAAAAGCTATACATTATGCCAGTGCCAGAAGGGATAAGCCTTTCATAACGGTAAACTGCGGTGCTATACCTGAAAATCTGCTGGAGAGCGAACTTTTCGGATATGAGAAGGGAGCATTCACCGGAGCCAGTGAAAAGGGCAAGGAAGGAAAATTCGAACTTGCCGATGGCGGAACGATATTTCTTGATGAAATAGGTGACATGCCGCTTCATCTTCAGGTCAAGATCCTGCATGTCCTGCAGAACATGAGATTTGACCGGGTTGGAGGCAGCAAAAGTGTGATAGTGGATGTAAGAGTCATAGCAGCAACTAATAAGGACCTTGAAAAGCTTATAAGTGAGGGCAGCTTCAGAGAGGATCTTTATTACAGACTTAGCGTCATACCATTATCTATTCCTCCTCTGAGAGAGAGGAAAGAGGATATAAAACAGCTGATGTATCATTTCCTCAAAAAATACAACAGCTTTATGAATAAGAAAATAGAACGTTTTTCGCCCGAGGTGGAAGAACTTTACATAAATCATGACTGGCAGGGGAATGTCAGAGAGCTTGAGAACGCCGTTGAATATGGGACCAATATGGCATTCGGGAATGTAATAAATATTGATGAGGTACCGGTCAGGATACTGCAGAAGGAAGAAGAAATGGTCAAGTTCAAGCATCTGGATAAGCCTCTGTCTGAGCAGATCAAGCTTTATGAAAAAGAGATAATCATGAAGAAGCTCAAACAGCATAACGGGGTAAAGGAAACCGTTGCAAAGGAACTGGGACTTTCCAGAGCGACCTTGTATAGAAAACTCTCTGAGTTTGATATAAATTAATTTTTATAAAATTTTATGGAGGTTTGTTATGTTAAGAGAAGCATTACCTAAGATCGTGACAGGCACATTACCTGGTCCAAAAGCAAAAGCTATTTTAGACAGAAGAGCTGCTGCGGTTCCAAACGGAATAGGGACAGCTTATAAAGCTGTTATCGAAAGAGGCGAAGGTGCCATGTTCGAAGACGTTGATGGAAACATTTTCCTTGACTGGGTCGGCGGCGTTGGCGTACTGAACATAGGATACAGCAATCCTGAATGTATTGCAGCTGTAAAGGAACAGGCAGACAAGTTCTTCCACTCAATGTTCAACATCACAACTCACGAAGGGTATGTAAAGCTTGCCGAAGAAATGAACAGAATCGTTCCTGTTAAGGGAGACAAGAAAAAGAGTATGTTCGTATGCTCAGGTTCGGAAGCTGATGAAAATGCTGTAAAAATTGCAAGAAATTATACCGGAAGACCTAACATCATAGTATTTACAGGCGCATTCCACGGAAGAACTACTCTTACAATGACAATGACAGCTAAGAAAGCATACGCTGTAGGTATGGGACCTTTCCCTGACGGTGTATACAGAGCAGAGTTCCCTAACCTTTACAGAGCTCCAGGCAACATGTCGGAAAAGGATGCTATAGACTACTATGTTGGCAAACTGGAGGAAGTATTCATCGAAGCTACTCCTTATGATTCATGCGCAGCTATCGTATTCGAACCGGTACAGGGCGAAGGCGGATTCGTTCCTGCTCCTATCGAATGGGTAAAAGCAGTTAGAAAGATCTGTGACGAGCACGGAATCATGATGATTTGCGACGAGGTTCAGTGCGGATGGGCAAGAAGCGGTAAAATGTTTGCTTCACAGTATTTCGCAGATGCAGGATGCGCTCCTGACATCATGACAACAGCCAAGTCGATTGCTGCAGGACTGCCGCTGTCTGCAGTTACTGCAAGAGCAGAGGTAATGGATGCAGTAACAGGCGGAACTATAGGCGGTACATTCGGAGCAAACGCTGTATCAGCAGCATCAGCTCTCAAGGTAATCGAAGTTATGGAAAGAGATGATTATCCTGCAAAAGCTATGCACATAGCAGATGTTGCCATGAAGAAATTCAATGAAATGAAAGACAAGTATGCTTGCATAGGCGATGTAAGAGGACTTGGAGCTATGATGGGCGTTGAATTCGTAAGAGACAAGGCAACAAAAGAACCTGACGCTGCACTGGTAAACGCAATAGTTCAGGAAGCTATGAACAACGGTCTTATGCTTGAAGCAGCAGGAACATACGGAAATGTTATCAGATTCCTCTGCCCTCTTTGCGTAACAGATGCTCAGCTGGAAGCAGGACTTGACATCTTTGAAAAGGCTATTGCAACATGCTCTAAATAACAGTAGACAATATATATTCGAATAATAAGCCGATGAGCCGCATGGCAGGCCGTCCTCATTAGGGACGGCCTGCGAAAGCGGTCATCTTTTTTTGTATGTAAAAATACATGTAACATATCATATACTGCTGCATAGTATCAGAATATAATGTTTGTATGGCAATGCCATACAATATTTGGTATAATAAAAAACAGTCAACATCAAACAGAGGAGAAGCAAACATGATATATAACAATATTCTGGAAGCGATAGGCAATACCCCTGTCATAAGACTTAGCCGCATGGGTGATCCGGATGGAGCGCAGATACTGGTAAAATTCGAAGGACTCAATGTAGGAGGCTCCATCAAAACAAGGACAGCATATAATATGATATGTGATGCAGAAAAGAAAGGCCTGATAAATGAGGATACGATAATAGTTGAGCCGACAAGTGGCAATCAGGGTATAGGCCTTGCGCTGGTTGGAGCTGTAAAAGGATATAAAACCAAGATAATAATGCCGGATTCCGTAAGCGAAGAACGAAGAAAACTGGTGAATCACTATGGGGCGGAAGTGATACTGATACACGATGCAGGCAATATAGGAGAGTGTATAGATGAGTGCCTAGAGACAGCATTGAAGATGCAGAAAGAAGATCCCAGAGTGTTCGTCCCTCAGCAGTTTGAAAATCCCGCCAATCCGGCTGTACAGAAAAACCGTACGGCAGTTGAGATCCTTCAGCAGGTTGACGGTCCTATAGATGGCTTTTGCTCGGGGATAGGGACAGGTGGAACTATAACAGGAATAGGTGAAGGGCTGAAAGCAGAAAACCCTGATATCGAAATATGGGCAGTAGAACCGGAACATGCAGCGATTCTTTCGGGAGGCTCTATAGGAACTCATATACAGATGGGTATAGGAGACGGAGTAATTCCCGGTATACTGAACCAGGATATATACGACGATATATGCATAATAAAAGATGAAGAAGCTATAAGGATATCAAAGGAACTTGCTTCAAAAGAAGGTATTATGTGCGGGATATCAAGCGGGACAAATGTTGCAGCGGCAATAAAGCTGGCAAGAAAACTTGGGAAAGGAAAGACAGTAGTGACGGTACTGCCGGATACTGCAGAGAGATATTTTTCCACTCCGCTTTTCGGATAAATGCAGGGCCGGAAGAATGCTGCTATCTGATAATAAAACCTTTGTCATTCAAGGCAGCTTTTATCATGGCAAATGATTTCTGATCTCTGCAGCCTATCCTGTGAAGATGTGCTCCCCCCGTGAGTGAACTTATCGGGGCGGAGTTTTTTTCATTTTCCACTTTTTTTATAAACAGATCCACGTCGTATCTTGAAGAAAGAGAAAGATTGCCGGAGATCTCCCCGTATATGGCATGCTCTATGACCACATCTATTACCGTAGCTCCGAAGTCTACTATGGTGTAGAGCTCGTCCCGGAGCTGATCCGCTGTATGTCTGCATGCCAGCATACCGACAAATGGAAAATCGTCCCTGTTTTCCGGCGACTCCAGGATGTAGCCTTTTGGAGTGGCCAGTATATCGATGCCGGATGCCCTTAGTATAGCGACGTCACTTACTATTATCTGCCTGCTTACCGAAAGTTCCTTTGCGAAATATGCGGCAGTGCGAGGCCCTGAGGCTTCGTTCAGTTTTTTTATTATATATTTTCTGCGGTCAGCTGCCGACCATTCTCTGTTGGTAATATTACTATCCATATCCACATGATATCACAGAGGCAAAATCTAATCAAATAAAATAATATATACAAGTATCTTGATATATGTATATACACTCTGGTACAATCAGTAGGTAAGCTGCAGGCAATATATGAAAACAGGAGAAAGAAAGGAGCGGAACGGCAGAAGAAAGCCGCGCACGTGATAATATGAAGGAAATAGAAACAACACACCATAAGGAAAGCTTTCTTAAGCGTAAGGATATAGAATTTTCAGTAAAGAGGTATCTGCAGGATGCATTGTCGGCTATGGCTCTTGGATTGTTCGGGTCGCTGCTGATAGGGGTAATAATGGATACGATAGGCGTGCAGTCTGCAAATATATTCGGAGACAATGCTGTATCTTCGTTTTTTGTTGAAGTGGGAGGACAGGCCAAAGCATATATGGGAGCCGCTATAGGTGTGGCAGTCGCATGGAGTCTCAAGAGTCCGCCCCTTGTGCTGTTTACCAGTGTCGTAACAGGAATGATGGGGGCCAACATGATGGGATTCGGCATAGAAGTGTCGGGAGGACCTGCAGGAGCATTCATAGCAGTTGCCATAGGTGCGGAACTGGGAAAGATGGTTTCAAAGGAGACAAAGGTAGACATACTTGTCACTCCTGCTGTAACATTGGTTGCAGGCGCGATAGCGGCGAAGCTGGTAGGTCCTGCCATAGGATGGTGCATGCTTCGTCTGGGAGATCTGATAATGACGGCGACTGAATGGCAGCCGTTCATATTCGGGATAGTGATATCGGTGATAGTGGGACTTGTTCTTACAGCGCCGATATCAAGTGCGGCATTATGTATAATGCTGGATCTGAGCGGCCTGGCTGCCGGTGCGGCAACTGTAGGATGCTGTGCCCAGATGGTTGGCTTTGCAGTTGCCAGCTACAGAGAGAACGGAGTTGGCGGTCTGGTAGCTCAGGGACTGGGGACATCAATGCTTCAGGTATCAAATATAATAAAGAATCCATGGATACTTGTTCCTGCTACCCTTGCAGGAGCTATAATAGGCCCTCTGTCCACATGTGTCTTCAAAATGACGAATATAGCTGTGGGAGCTGGAATGGGGACATCAGGACTGGTAGGACAGATAGGTACATTCAACGATATGGGATTCACTCTGGATACATTATGGAAGGTCCTGCTGCTGCAGATAGTTCTGCCGGCTGTCCTGACAGTTATAATAGACAGGATACTGAGAAAGAGCGGAAAAATAAAAGATGGAGATTATAAACTGGAGTTGTGATATGGATATTTGGGAAAAAGCTGTTGAATTTCATGGACATACATGCGGAGGCCTTGCGTTGGGGGTCAGGGCAGCCATGGAAGCACAGAAACGGTTCGGTATAGAAAGAGCATACGATGAAGAAGTGGTATGCGTTACGGAAAATGATGCCTGCGGTGTTGATGGTATACAATACGTTCTGGG
The DNA here is from genome assembly GCA_937966095.1 of uncultured Eubacterium sp. Classification (GTDB taxonomy): domain Bacteria; phylum Bacillota; class Clostridia; order Peptostreptococcales; family Anaerovoracaceae; genus Lentihominibacter. The sequence continues at coordinate 26,406 of CALCKF010000089.1, read as the reverse complement.
GTGTACTCTGGGAAAAGGCAATCTCATATACCACGGAACAGGAAAGTTTGCCTTTAATTTCTTCAACAGAAAGACAGGAGACAGATTCAGGCTCATGGCAAAGGATAAGAAAGAAGGTCTGCATGGTGAGGAGTATATAAATTACGTGCTGGGAGCTCCTATAGAAGAGATATTCGATGTGGGGGAACCAAGAATTGACATGCCGCAGACAGCCAGATCACTTAAGTCGGTAAAATGCAATATATGCGGTGAAGCGGCTGCGGAAAACAAGATGCGCGTGATGGACGGGAAACCTGTATGTATCGATTGTTTCCGTGATTACGACAGAGGATGGTAAATGAAGATTTCAGAGGAGGGCAGCTATGAATATAGCAGTTGTAGACGGACAGGGCGGAGGTATAGGTAAAGCCATTGTCGAGAAAGTAAAAAAGGCGTTTCCAGGTCACAATGTGATAGCTCTCGGTACAAATTCGGCAGCAACAGGACAGATGATAAAAGCAGGAGCCGACGAAGGAGCGACAGGAGAAAATGCGATAATACATAATATGGAGCATGTGGATGTCGTTATGGGAGTCATAGGTATACTTAATGCCAATTCCATGATGGGAGAGCTTTCTCCGGCTATGGCCGCCGCGATAGGAGGAAGCCATACATATAAGATACTTCTTCCGATAAACAGATGTCATATACATGTAGTCAGTGTGGAGGAGCTTTCTCTTGGAAATCATATAGACAATGCTGTAAGCGCGCTGGATGATTATATAAAAAGTATGGAAAAATAAAAAAAGGAGCAGATAATCATGTGTAAGATTTGATCTGCTCCTTATATTCATATGGGATTATTATATAGATATCAGATAAGATCTCTGAATTTGAATGTTGATCTGCCGCTGGCATAATCGGCAACCGTCTGGCCGTTGCCTTCCAGTTTATATTTATATGTCACAAGGCCGTCAAGACCGACAGGCCCTCTTGCATGGATCTTTCCGGTGCTTATGCCTACTTCTGCACCGAAACCGTATCTGAAGCCGTCTGCAAACCTTGTTGAACAGTTCAGGTATACGCCTGCAGAATCTACCAGAGCCATGAATTTATCCGCAGAATCCTTGTCTTCTGTTATTATGCAGTCTGTGTGATGAGATCCGTATCTGTTTATGTGTTTTATCGCTTCGTCTATATCATCCACAACTTTGACAGACAATATATAGTCGAGATATTCTGTGCTGAAATCATCTTCAGTTGCCGGTTCACATGGTATCAGAGACATGGAACGGGCATCACATCTGTATTTTATTTTTCCGGCAGATTCATCAGCCAGCTGAGGTATCAGTATATCAGCGATGTCTTTGTGCACCAGCAGCGTTTCCGCAGCATTGCAGGCGGCTACATACTGGGTCTTGGAGTCGATTATGACCGGGATCGCCTTTTCTATACTGGCAGCGCCATCCACATAAATGTGGCAGATGCCGTCAGCGTGCCCCATGACAGGTATCTTGGAATTGTCCATTATGTACTGAACGAACTGATTCGAGCCTCTCGGAATCAGGAGATCTACATAATCGTGGCACTTGAGCAGCTCGTCGATATCGGCTCTGTCTTCTATAAGAACAGAAAAGTTTTCAGGAAGACCGGCAGATACGGCAGCCTCATATATCACATCGTATAATGCTCTGTTGGTATGTCTGGCTTCACTTCCGCCTTTTAGTATTATGCAGTTGCCGCTCTTTATACAAAGAGAAGCTATCTGGACAAGGGCATCCGGTCTTGATTCGAAAATGACCCCGATAACTCCTATAGGGCATGTTGTTTTAGTCAGTATCAGATCATCATCAAGCTGCCTTTTAAGCAGATCTTTGAAAAGAGGATCCTCAAGATCTATCAGATCGTAGATACCGGTTATGCATGTGGTGAGCTTTTGTCTGTCAAATTTGAGCCTTCCCAGGATAGGCGCGGCAAGGCCGGTTTCTTTTGCCATATCAAGGTCACGCTTATTAGCATCGAATATTTTTTCACTGCTGGCATCAAGGGCTTTTGCTACAGCCTCCAATGCGTTGTTGCGGGTCTCTTCGGTCAGAGAAGCCATGACAAAGCTGTCATCCTTGACTCTTTTAATACTGTCTGTAAAATCCATATCAATATCCTTTCTCATAAAGATTTAATGAACACGTTTATAAATCCTTTTACAAAGTGATTTATTTCCATATAATTTCGGCAGCCATGTTCCTCCAGCACCAGAAAACCGCTGCTGTAGGCCGGGTATATCTCAAAAGGAGAGCATGGGATGCCGGCGGCTTTAAGATCAACTATGACAAGTCCGAGATCCCTTATGACAGGTATACGGATGACGAAACGTGAGGTCGCGCTGTCAAAGCGGCTTTCCGCAGGGAAATCGGATCCGCTTACAGAAAAACCTATATAGTCGATGCATATTGATCTCTGTACGCCTGATATCGTGATAAAACCGCTGTCTATACGTATTTTTTCGACTGTAAGAGGTCCTGCCGGAAATCCCAGATGAAACATGGCTTTGTGAAAGTCGGCTTTTCCTGTTACTTTTATCAGCCGTGCAAGCTGCAGTACATCATCACTGTTGTGAAGCAATATTTTTTTTTCAAGTCTGCTGTCCCCGGTCTTTTCATACATGTTATAAAGTTCTACGCTTTCGCCGCCCGATATTTCATCAGATCTGCTCTGCCAAAGTCCCATATAGTTTTCTATGGTTTTCTGTTTTAGATTAGGTACGAATTTTTTTATGGGAGAATGTCCGTTCAGCACAAGGTAAAGATCCAGATTGTACGGTTGACTTACTTTTATGGAAAAAGAACCGGAACGTCTGCAGATAAAGGGCATGTCAAAATGCCGGCCGTTATAGGTTATTATCATATCCAGCCCCGAAAGCCTCTCGGCAAATTCTCTGAGAGCATCTGCCTCCTCGTTTCTGTTTTCGGCAAATACCTGATACATAGTCATATCCTGCAAGTCAAAGAGACCGCCGAGGATGAATTTGTTCCGGGAAGGATTCAGCCCAGTAGTTTCGATATCGAGAACGCCTGCATGCAGACCATTGAAATAAAAATCCAGTGTTCTGCTGGAATAAAGCTCTTCGTCGAGCCGCTTTGTCAAATGTTTCATAATAACTAATATTATATCAAGTGTCGTGTATAAAATAAAGTGTGAAATGACATCACGCCCCATAGAAAAGTAAAAAACAGAAGAGACCCGAAAGGGTCTCTTCTGTTAAAAGGGGTATTGGGATTAGAGATTAATGAGGCTATCAGGGGGATAACCTCACATAGATTATAATTTACTTGATAAAAAAAAGCAAGTAAAAGTCGAAAAATATTATTTGATATCATTTCCTGATTTTTTATGCCGGCAGATGTCGAGTGAATGAGATATAAAAAACATGCTCCGGAATATATAATTTATTTAATAAAGGGGTAACCCCGGTAAACAACAAAGTATTGTAATAATTTATGGAGGAAATAAAAATGGAAGTTTTAAAAGTATCAGCAAGGTCAAATCCTAATTCGGTAGCAGGAGCGCTGGCCGGAGTACTGAGAGAAAAAGGTGGAGCAGAGATACAGGCAATAGGTGCGGGAGCGTTGAATCAGGCAGTCAAAGCAATAGCCATCGCACGAGGTTTTGTCGCCCCAGGGGGAATCGATCTCGTATCGGTGCCGGCATTTACCGACATAGAGATCGAAGGCGAGGAGAGGACCGCAATAAAACTTATTGTGGAGCCAAGATAAATGAGAGCATAAGCTCTCTTGAGCTACAGACAGAGATCCCGTCCCGATTAAGGGCACGGGATCTTTTTATGTTTTGAAAACCGGCATAAGGCTCTATTCCTTGCCTCTTTACCTTTTCTGATACATGTTGTATAATTTTCTAGTCAAACAGGAGGCGTGAAATGGAACAGTTACAGGAAACTATTAAGAGCAGCAGAAAAATAGTGATAAAGATAGGCAGCAATGTACTTTCGGATAAAAACGGCACGGTCAACAGAAAGGTCATGCATAACATAGTTGAGCAGGTCAATCAGCTGATAGGAATGGGAAAGCAGGTAATACTGGTATCCTCGGGAGCGGGGATATGCGGAGTAGGCGCGATAAATAAATGGAGCCGCAGAGGAGATATAAATTATAAACAGGCGCTGTGTGCCATAGGCCAGGTAGAGCTGGTAATGGCATATAAGGAATATTTCTGGGATTACGGCATACATGTCGCTCAGATACTTCTCACCAGAGATGATTTCAATGATCATCACAGGACCTTGAATATAAGGAATACGATGTTCACACTGGTGGATGAAGGAGTTGTTCCTGTAATAAATGAAAATGACAGTGTGAGTGTCGATGAGATGAAAATAGGCGATAATGATACTCTGGCAGCCCTCACAGCCACTTTATGGAATGCAGATCTTCTCATAATACTCAGTGATATAGACGGAGTATTTGACAAAGATCCAAAGAGCAGCGATGACGCCAGACTTATAGAAACAGTGGATAATGCCGAGCAGCTGATCTCAACGATAACCATAGGTGAAAAAAGCTCTTTCGGTACAGGAGGCATACAGACCAAGATAGAAGCCGCGGCAAAAGTCAACAAATTCGGGATACCGATGATACTTTTGAACGGATCAAAGGAAAATATCATAGCAGAAAGTATAGACGGAAGAGGAAGAGGGACGCTGTTCCTGGGAACGATAGGAAAGTAGCGGAGAAAGAGGTGCAAGTATGAAGATCGGATTTATAGGTATAGGCAATATGGGAGGCGCCATATTGTCAGGATATGCAGCATCAGACAGCAGCAGCAGAGATCAGCTGTATGCTTTTGATCTGAACAGAAGCCTTTGCGACAGTATGAAGGAGATGGTGCCGCATCTGCAGCTGTGCAAAAACAGCAGCGACTTATGCGAAAATTCGGACCTGATAATAATCGGTGTTAAACCTCAGGTGATAGAGAGCGTACTGGAAGAGATATCCGGAAGCTGCCGGGACAAGACGGTGATATCAATGGCGGCAGGTATAAATATCAGCGTACTGGAAAAGCACCTGGGAAAGGATGCGGCGATAATAAGGATAATGCCCAATACACCGGCTAAAGTCAGGGAGGCGATGATAGCCATGTGCAGGAATGCAAACGTGGATGATGCAGTCTTTGATGAAGCGGCAAGCATATTTTCATCGATAGGCAGAGCCGAAGCAGTTGACGAAAACCTGATAGACTGCGTTATTGGAGTCAGCGGAAGCAGTCCGGCATATACGTATATGTATATAGAGGCTCTGATGGGAGCTGCAGTGGATAATGGTATGGATCCTGATAAAGCACGGATATTTGCAGCACAGGCAGTACTGGGAGCGGCCAGGATGGTGCTGGAGAGTAATGAGTCTGTGGAGCAGCTGAGAATAAATGTATGTTCGCCAAACGGTACGACTATCGAGGCAGTAAAAAAACTGCAGGAGAACGGATTCATGGACAAGGTCAGAGAAGGGTTCCAGGCTGCAGTCGACAGATCAGTGGAAATGGGGAAAGAACAGCAATGATATTTGAAGAAAAGAAGATAAGCAGCAGCATGATATATGAAGGCGCCATACTCAATGTGCGGAGAGATACGGTCACTGCTGTGAACGGACATGCATACAGGGAGATAATCGAACATAACGGTGCAGTTGCGATCGTACCTCTGAAGGATGACGGGAACATAGTTATGGTGGAACAGTTCAGGTATGCTTGCGGAAGCAAGGTACTGGAGCTGCCTGCCGGAAAGATTGACAGAGGAGAAACGGATCCGGCTGTGGTGGCGGCACGCGAGCTTAAGGAAGAGACCGGTTATACGGCAGAAGATATAATATATCTTGGCAAGATAAACACAAGTGTGGCATATTCAGAGGAAGTGATACACATTTTCGCCATGACCGGACTGACAGAGGGAAGCCAGGAACTTGATGAGGATGAAGCGATAAACGTTGTGGAATATCCCTTTGCTCAGGTGTGTGAAATGGCATCCCACGGAAAACTGATAGATGCCAAGACAGTCGCCGGGCTTTTTATGGCTAAAGAGAGACTGAATGAAATAATGAAGCCGTAAGACATCCGGCCAGTATGAGACCTACAGATACTGACAGCCATATCAGCAGATCCTTTTTTTCATGATGGGATCTGTTTTTTTTCATTGTTTCATAAGTTGAACAGAAGAAAACAGCAGTGCACAGTATGATGAAGCCTGGTATTATGAAGATATTCTGAGGAAATATCTTTGTTGCGGAGATCAGGAATGCACTTCCGGGATCATCGAGAAACAGAAGACCGCTGCAAAAGCCTATGGCAAAGCTTTTGTATGCCAGGACCATAGGGGGCAACGGACATAAAAATCTTGTAAAGACTGCAGGCGCAGCTGCGATCACGAGAATAAAATTGGAAAACAGCAGAGAAAAAAAAGTACCGGAAAACCCTGCGGAACTGTCTGAAAGGCTTGCTGTGAGCAGTGTGGAAAGATAGCTGCCGTTTTCATATGAAAGGCCTGTGCTGAAAAAGAGACCGGAAAAAAGGCCGGTAAGGAAAATGAATATGAATACGAGTCCGAGTTTTTTCATAAGTATGTCCCCTTTCAGTTCAGTTAATGATATGCGGATGCTGAGGTATTTATGACACAGGCTTTGGAAAAGATAAAAAATGATTATTGTAAACCAGATGGTATAGAGTTATAATCTATTCATATCAAGGTTATTTATCGGGAGGATGTATGTATACTAAGGATTTTATGGATTATCTGCAGAAGGACAGGAAAATGTCACAGAATACTCTTGAAGCATACGGAAGGGATGTAATGGAATTTGTGGCATTTGAAGGAAGCCGGGGAATGACCGATTTTTTGGACACATCAAGCACAGAGGTAATAGCATTCCTGCATCAGCTCAAGGTATCGGGGAAATCGGAGGCCACGATCAACAGAAAACTGGCTTCGGTAAGGGCTTTTTTCAAATATCTTATAGAAGCGGGACTTATGCGTGAGAATCCTACAGCCGGCATCAAATCTCCCAAGATAGAGAGAAAGAGACTGGAGTATCTCGGTCTCGATGAAATAGAGAAGCTGCTTGATTCACCTGACGATTCAATAAAGGGTATAAGAGACAGAGCAATACTTGAGGTCCTGTATGCTACAGGCATAAGGGTAAGCGAGCTTATCGATGCTAATACAGAGGATATAAACTTGAGGATGGGGTTTATAACCTGCGCCGGGGAGCACAGCAGACCCAGGATAGTCCCTCTGGGAAGACCTGCCAGAGAGGCATTGGAAAGGTACATATATGAAGGCAGGAAAGCACTGGTGAAGGAAGGCAGTGATGAAAAAGCACTTTTTGTCAATTATTACGGACAGAGGATAACGCGCCAGGGTCTCTGGAAAGTTTTAAAGGAATACGGAAACAAAGCAGGGATACAGCAGAATCTGACTCCGAATATCATAAGGAATTCATTTGCAGTCCATATGCTGCAGAACGGTGCAGATCTCAAATCTTTGCAGGAGCTGATGGGACATGAAGATATAACCGCTACCCAGGCATATCTGTCAGCCACAAAAAACAGGATAAAAGATGTATATGACAAGGCACATCCAAGAGCCTAGCGGGCAGATAATAAAAAATCCTTGCGCTGTCTGCCGCTTTATTGTATAATAATGCAGTATTACGGGCGGTCCTCTGGTTTTATGAAAAGGTCATAGCCAAGAACGTCTTGGAGGGAAGGAGGAAGATCAATGAACGTATTGGACTCGGTTGTACAGGATTATCTCAAAACTGATATCCCTGCTTTTAGCGTGGGTGACACTGTAAAGGTACACGTTAAGATCAAAGAAGGAAACAGAGAAAGAATTCAGATATTTGAAGGCTTTGTTTTAAAAAGACAGAATGGCGGGATCGGTGAAACATTCACGGTAAGAAGGATTGCTTCAGGTGTAGGTGTTGAAAAGACATTCCCTATCCATTCACCTCTGGTTGAAAAGATAGAGGTCGTAAGACGCGGCAAGGTCAGAAGAGCGAGACTTCACTACATGCGCCAGAGAACAGGAAAATCTGCCAAGATCAAGGCAAAGGAAGAAAAATAGCGATAAAGAGGGACCTTTTCGGTCCCTTTTTGATTTGAAGACAGACGCAGCAGAGGTGCACTATATGGAAAATATAAACTGGTATCCCGGTCATATGAAAAAGACCAGGGAACTGATACAGGAAAATCTTAAACTGGTGGATGCCGTTATAGAAGTAATAGACGCCAGGATACCTGTTTCAAGCAGGAATCCTGTTATAGACGAGATCGTCAGCGGCAAACCCAGGATCATAGTACTCAATAAAAGTGATCTTGCCGATGAAGATGATACGAAAGTATGGCAAGAGTATTTCAGGAAGGCGGGAAATCAGGTGCTTTCCATGAACTGTGTAAGCGGCGCAGGCGTAGGAGAACTGTTCAGGATCATGGAGAGGATGGCGGCGGAAAAGAACCGTGATAGGAATATGAACAAGCCCTTCAGGCTGATGATAGCAGGTGTGCCCAATGTAGGGAAATCATCTCTCATCAACAGAATGACGGGTCGTAAAAGTGCCCAGACCGGTGACCGCCCGGGAGTCACACGGGGAAAGCAGTGGCTTAAGTTAAAGAACAATATGCAGCTGCTGGATACACCTGGAATACTGTGGCCGAAATTTGAAGACCCGAAGGCAGGACTGAACCTGGCTTTCTGCGGTTCCATAAAAGACGAGATACTGGATGTGCCTACTTTGGGTATGGAACTGATAGGAGTTTTGGCATCAGGATATCCTGATCTGCTTTCACAGCGGTATAAATTGGATGAAATAGCTGTAACACCTCTTGAAAATATGGAAAATATGGCCCTGAAGCGTGGATGCATACTGCCCGGCAAAAGAATAGACTATGAGAGGATAGGAAAGCTGGTGCTGGATGAATTCAGGAGCGGCAGGATAGGCAGGATAACACTGGAAAAGTGCGGGAAGGAACCGGGAGATGACAAAAAAAGAACGTCTTGAAAAACAACTGCAGAGACTGGCTGAGATGAAAGAATGGGAAAACAGGCTGCACGGACTTGGATACAGTAATATAGCAGGAGTCGATGAAGCAGGCAGAGGCCCGCTGGCAGGGCCTGTCGTGGCGGCTGCTGTAGTTCTGCCTGAGGACTTCGATATCCCCGGTATAGATGATTCGAAGAAGCTGTCTGAGAAAAAAAGAGATCAGATGTACGCTGTAATAGAGGAAAAAGCATTGGCATACGGGATAGGTGTAGCGGATCATAGGACCATAGATGAGATAAATATACTGCAGGCTACAAAAAAGGCAATGAAACAGGCGCTGGAACAGCTTGAGGAAAAACTGCGGGAAAAGGCGACGGAAAATACAGGGCGGGAGATAGACTATGTCCTGATCGATGCCGTCAGGCTCGATGATATCGATATCCCGCAGGAGGCAGTCATAAAGGGAGATGCGAAAATACTGTCGATAGCGGCTGCATCTATAATGGCAAAGGTGACCAGAGACCGTATCATGACAGGATATTCCGCTGAATACCCGGGATATGGATTTGAAAAGAACAAAGGATATGGGACAAAGGCCCATTATCAGGCTATAGAGGAAAATGGGATCTGTGATATCCATCGCAGGACATTTTTGAAAAAGCTTCTGTAATAAAGTCTTGCCTGCATCTTTTTTTCATGATAAGATGAAATCGTTATACGACTGACGGTAATAGTGGAATCGACCACGTGAAGTATAATGTAAGAGTGAGCCGACCGTCTGGGCAGAGAGCCCGGACAGTCTGGCTCTTTTCGCATTACATGTATATTGTTGAAAAGGAGAAGAAAATGGAAATCAAAAGTGATATTCAGATCGCACAGGAAACAGAAATGAAAAATATCATGGATATAGCCGCATCTGCCGGACTTGACAGCGAATACATAGAACTTTACGGAAATTACAAGGCCAAAGTCGACTATAACCTGCTTGAGGAGAAAAAAGAAGACCGTGACGGCAAAGTGATCCTTGTTACGGCGATATCGCCGACTCCGGCAGGAGAAGGGAAAACGACGACGACTGTAGGGCTTGCCGATGCCTTGAAGCTCACAGGCAGAAACGTCCTGGTGGCGTTGAGGGAACCGTCACTGGGACCGGTATTCGGAGTAAAGGGCGGTGCTGCCGGAGGGGGATATGCCCAGGTAGTACCTATGGAAGACATAAACCTGCATTTCACCGGTGACATGCACGCAATAGGAGCGGCCAACAATCTGCTGGCTGCCATGCTGGACAATCATATACAGCAGGGTAATGAACTAAGGATAGACCCAAGGAGAATAACCTGGAAACGATGTGTAGATATGAATGACAGGCAGCTCAGGTTCATAACAGACGGACTTGGAGGAAAAGCTAACGGGACGCCCAGGGAGGACGGATTCGATATAACAGTAGCAAGCGAGATCATGGCTATACTCTGTCTTTCAAGTGATATAGAGGATCTTAAGGAGCGGATATCAAACATAATCGTGGGCTACAGTTATGATGACAAGCCGGTGACAGCCGGTCAGCTCAAGGCTCAAGGCGCTATGGCGGCGCTTCTGAAGGATGCGCTGAAGCCGAATCTTGTACAGACTCTGGAACATACACCTGCCTTTATCCACGGAGGACCTTTTGCCAACATAGCACACGGCTGCAATTCAGTCATGGCTACAAGGATGGCAATGAAACTGGCAGATTATGTAGTTACCGAGGCGGGCTTCGGAGCGGATCTCGGAGCAGAGAAATTTCTTGATATAAAATGCCGCATGTCAGGCATCAGACCTTCGGCAGTAGTGATAGTAGCTACAGTGAGAGCTCTTAAACATCATGGAGGAGCTGCGAAGGGGAAGCTGGGAGAAGAGGATCTTGACGCGTTGGAAAGGGGGCTTCCTAATCTCCTGCAGCATGTCGAGAACATCACAAAGGTATACGGACTGCCGGCGGTAGTCGCTGTAAACAGATTCCCTACAGATACTGAATCCGAGCTTGAACTTGTAGAAAACAAATGCAGAGAGCTCGGAGTGAATGTTGCACTGAGCGAAGGATGGGGCAAGGGAGGCAGCGGAGGCACAGCGCTTGCTGAGGAAGTCGTGCGGCTCTGTGAAGAACCGAACGATTTCAAATTTGCTTATGACCTGGAGATGTCAATAGAAGAAAAAATAAGAGCGATAGCACAGAAGATATATCACGCTGATGACATAAATATACTTCCTGCAGCGATGAAACAGCTGAAGCAGCTGGAAGAACTGGGCTTCGGACAGTTGCCGATATGTGTGGCAAAGACCCAGTACAGCTTTTCCGATGATCAGACACTTCTTGGGGCTCCGCGCAACTTCAGCCTTACAGTGAGAAATCTCAAAGTTTCTGCAGGAGCCGGTTTCATAGTAGCTCTTACGGGAGATATAATGACGATGCCGGGACTTCCGAAGAGACCGGCCGCCGAGAAAATAGACGTTGACAGGACCGGACGCATATCAGGCCTGTTCTAGGAGGAAACGATGCTTTATACTGATAAAACATGTCACCAGTTTGTCGATGCTGCAGCAAGCAAATCGCCCGTGCCGGGAGGAGGGAGCGTGTCGGCTCTTGCCGGTGCACTCGGTACAGCTCTTGGCAGGATGGTGGGATCCCTCACCGTGGGGAAGAAAAAATACGAAAACGTGGAGAATGAGATGATGCAGCTGATAAAAGAGGCAGATCAGCTGATAACAGAGCTCATGCAGCTGGTGCAGGAGGATATGGATGTTTTCAAACCTCTTTCTGAGCTTTACAGCATGAAAGCCGAGACCGAAAGCGAAAAGCAGGATAAGGAGAGGCTGCTTGAAAAGGCTCTTGATGAAGCATGCAGTGTGCCTATAAGGATAATGGAAAAGTGCGGAAGAGCGATAGAGCTTTCCAAAATATTTGCGGAGAAGGGATCAAGGCTTGCGGTAAGTGATGCCGGAGCCAGTGCGGCGCTGTGCAGAGGAGCCTTGCAGGCGGCAAGCCTGAATGTATATATAAATACAGGAACTATGAAAAACAGAGAAAGAGCTCTCGAACTCAATGAGAGATGTGAGAAATATCTGGCTGAATACGTCAGGATAGCAGACCAGGTGTTTGAGACGGTGTCAGAAAGGCTTCGGGTGTAGGATATGGCTGAATTGTTGAGAGGGAAGACTGTAGCGGACAGTTTGAATGAGGAAACTGCACAGAAGATAAGGCGATTGAAAAAAATGGGTATGACGCCGACTCTGGCGATAGTCAGAATAGGAAATGCTCCTGGGGATATCGCATATGAAAGAGGTGCCGTAAAACGTGCATCTGAAACAGGGATAATCGTCAGGAATCTGGTGTTTGACAGAGATATATCCCAGTCAGAGCTTGAGCAGGAGATAAGGAGCCTCAATAAAGATGCTTCCGTCCATGGTGTTTTGATATTCAGGCCTCTTCCTGGCCATATAGACGAAAAAGTCATATGTGATGTACTGGAACCGGAAAAGGACGTGGACGGTATAACATCATTATCGGCAGCAGGAGTGTTCATGGACAGTGGGGTAGGATTCCCGCCGTGCACCGCAGAAGCATGCATTGAGATGCTGGATCATTACGGATATGATCTGGAAGGAAAGCGTGTAACGGTGATGGGAAGGAGCCTTGTTATAGGGAAACCTGCAGCAATGATGGCGCTGAAGAGGAATGCGACAGTAACGATATGTCACAGCAGGACAGGAGAAGCGGTATTCTGTGAAGCGGGAAAACAGGCGGACATAGTGATCACAGCTGTCGGCAGAGGCAGGATGATAAAAGACAGGCATCTGGGCAGAGGACAGGTCATCATAGACGTCGGTATCAATACCGATGAAAACGGTGATCTTTGCGGTGATGTGGACTTTGAAGAGGCTGTCCTTTCGGCAGGGGCTATAACACCGGTGCCGGGAGGTGTAGGCAGCGTCACTACAGCAGTCCTGATGAAGCATGTGGCTGAAGCAGCGGAAAACCAGTCTGAGTAGCGATAACTTGGAAAGTACCATTGAGATAGTTTGGCCAAAGCAAATTATATAAAACATGGTTGGGATGCTTTGCTTTAAATCGTGAAGGTTTCTAATATATAAGTTCCTGTTCCTGTTATAAAAGGTTCGCAGTTATTGTAAAATTACGGTGGGAATATAAGAAACATAAAATATCTTAGAAACGGTATTGACAACGGGATATGTATACTGTAAACTTATTTACAGTACAATGGAGTACTGAAAGAAGATGCAATGAGGCTTAGATATTATTTCTGAGCCTTTTTTTAAATGCTTAACAGAGAATTTGCATTATGGAAAAGAAGATTATTATCGCAGATGACGATACGATAACGAGACTTGATCTCAAGGAAGCCCTTGAAGGAGCCGGTTACATCGTTGTGGGAGAAGCAGGCGATGGGTTTGACGCTATAGATTTGTGTCATAAGCTGGAACCGGATATTTTGCTTTTAGATATCAAAATGTCGATGCTTGACGGGTTAAGTGCGGCAAAGATGCTCTATGAGGAGGGGTCGGAAATATGTGTTGTGATGTTGACTGCATATAACGATACGAATTTCATCAAAAAAGCGGGAGATTTCGGTGTTATGGGTTATATAATAAAACCTGTGTCTGAGAATTCACTCGTTCCTACTATAGAGATAGCATGGAAAAGGTATAATGAACTTATAAATGCTCAGAAGGAGATACGGAAAAAAGAAAAGGAACTGAAACAGCGCAAAGTCATCGAGAGAGCAAAGGGCATAGTCATGAACGAGAAAAAGATGAATGAGAAAGAAGCATACGAATATATGCGAAAGCTCAGCATGGATAAGAGACTCACGATGATTAAAGTTGCAAATATGATAATATTGAGTGATGAAATAAAGAACAAATAGAAGTGATTGTACAAAGATGTTCAATCGTTAAGCGAAGAGGCTTCTGATAGTGATAACACTATCAGAAGTTTTTTTTGTAGGAGGTCGACATGGATTCTATTATCAGCGTTGGCATCGATATAGGAACAACGACGACTAATATGGTGGTCAGCAGGTTAGTTTTCGGCAACATATCAGGAAGTACGATGATTCCGGATGTAACTATATTGGATAAAGAGATCATTTATAAGAGCAGAGTATATATGACACCGTTGAAGGATCAATATCATCTTGATGGGGATGCCATAACACGTATAGTGCAGGATGAGTATGCCAGAGCCGGTATAAAAGCCGAAGATGTCGGGTCAGGTGCAGTGATAATCACGGGAGAATCATTGCTCAAGGAAAACGCCAGAGAGATAAGTGATAAGCTGAGTTTTCTTGCAGGAGATTTTGTGGTGGCTACGGCAGGTCCGAATCTGGAATCGATAATATCTGGCAGAGGAGCCGGAGCTGAAATTTATTCGAAGGAAAACAACTGCACTGTAGCAAATTTCGATATAGGCGGCGGGACCACGAATATAGCTGTTTTTAGATGTGGCAGGCTCGTCGGCAATAGCTGTCTCGATATCGGGGGGCGGCTGATAAAGTATGATGAAGATAAGGTTCTGACTTATATTAGTCCAAGACTGGCAGAACTGTTAAAAGGCAGGTTAGATGATGTTCTGACGGTAGGAAAGACAGTCATGACTTATATGATACTCAGGAAGATAGCAGATGTAATGACGGATACTCTCTTGCAGTTGATCGATGGTAGAAGCGCAGCACAGGTCAAAATTGCTATGACAAAAGGCAGCGGCATGCCGGAAGGTATAGGTGATGCGGATGTGATCTCGTTCTCGGGAGGAGTATCGGACTATATATATGGTCAGAATGATGATAAATATAAGTTCAATGATATCGGTGTGATCTTTGCGGAATCTATAAAAGAAAGTCGATTAATGAAAGAACGCAAGGTCATAAAAGCCAGCGAGACAATAAGAGCCACTGTGGTAGGTGCCGGGATACATCTGATCGAGGTGAGCGGAAGCACAATACTTTACAGTGATGAACATTTTCCATTAAAGAATGTGCCGGTACTTGTAGTAAGTATTGATGCGGAAAGTGCGGCATACAAGGGGCATAGCGGCCTTTTGCGAGAAGAGATAGAATGGTTTGCCAATCAAGTGGGAAGTGAAAAAATGCTGCTCTTCTTTAATGGCAGAGAGCGAATAACATTTGATGAACTTTGTAATATTGCAATGTGTCTGGCACGATGCGCAGATGAAATGAACGATACGGACTGCCCGATGATCGTATTGACGTACAGGGATATGGCAAAATCTCTTGGACAGGCTATAAAACGATTTATGAACAAGCCAAGAGAGCTGATATGTATGGACAGTATAAAAGTCAATGAAGGAGATTATGTAGATATAGGTAATCCGATAATGAATGGTATGACATTACCGGTAGTTGTTAAAACGTTGATTTTTGGGTAAAGGTGGCGGCGATGCAGTATAAAACAGTAGTAGGCAACATGACTTACGGTTTTGATTCCGTGAAAGAAGTCATGGCAAAAGCAAATGAAAAAAAGTCGGGAGATGAAATGGCGGGTATCGCTGCGGAAAGCGATAGTGAAAGGGCGGCTGCGAAAGAAGTCCTGTCAGAATTACTTGTTTCAGATGTGAGAAATTCACCGGCAGTAGATTATGAGGATGATGATGTCACAAGAATCATACAGGATGGTGTATGTGAAGATACTTATAACCGGATAAAAAACTGGACTATATCACAACTGCGTGAATGGATACTGAGCTATGATGCAGGAGAACGTGAGATAAAAGAAATGAGTAAAGGATTGACTGCAGAGGTAATAGCGGCGGTGACAAAGATAATGTCAAATCTTGATCTCATCTACGCAGCAAACAAGATACGTATAGAAAGCACGTGTAACACGACGATCGGTACAAGGGGAACGATGGCAACAAGACTACAGCCTAATCATACGACGGATGGGATCGAAGGAATAACGGCATCTTTGTATGAAGGTTTGAGTTATGGTGTAGGAGATGCAGTCATCGGCCTCAATCCTGTTACAGATTCCGTATCTAATACGACGGAGATACTGAAAAGGTTTGATGAAGTTAAGAATAAATGGGAGATCCCCACGCAGCAATGCGTTCTTGCCCATATTACTACACAGATGGAAGCGGTAAAGGCCGGGGCTCCAGCGGATATGATATTCCAGAGCATAGCAGGATCACAGAAAGGAAATGAGGCGTTTGGGTTCAGTACGTATACGGTAGAGGAAGCCATAGAATTGCTCAGGGATAAAGGTACGGTGAAAGGTCCTAATATCATGTATTTTGAGACAGGTCAGGGTTCTGAATTGTCTTCAGGTTCCAACTTCGGAAGCGATCAGGTTACTATGGAGGCAAGATGTTACGGATTCGCAAAAAAATTCAGACCGTTTATGGTAAATACGGTAGTGGGGTTCATAGGGCCCGAATTTCTGTATGACAGCAGACAAGTGATAAGAGCCGGACTAGAAGATCATTTCATGGGGAAACTGACAGGCATACCGATGGGATGTGATTGTTGCTATACGAATCATATGGGTGCGGATCAGAATGATATAGAAAATCTTACATTATTACTGGCTTCTGCGGGATGTACCTATATAATAGGAGTTCCGTCATCAGATGATATCATGCTGAATTATCAGACAAACTCATATCATGATGCGGCGGCAGTCAGAGAGATACTGGGACTGCGACCATCGGCGGAATTTGAAAAATGGCTTGAAAAGATGGATATAATGCATGATGGAAAGCTTACGGAAAGAGCCGGAGATCTGAGTATTTTTAAAGACAGATGATCGTTGGAGGCGAGCGCATATGAACAGGGAAGAACTGGTAAACATCATAACGAAAGAACTCCTCAGGACACTTGCTGAGGAAGATGAAAACAGGATCGTCAGAACTGAGGCGTCCGGTGAAGGATTTATCGACGATGCTGTAGTGCAGCAGATGAAAACGAAGACACCGGCGAGGATCGGAGTTGGAAAGGCCGGTCCGCGTCTCAGAACAAATACACTGTTAAAACTGAGAGCGGATCATGCATGTGCGAAAGATGCCGTACTAAGGAGTGTGGATGACGGATTTCTGGAAAGGATCGGATTATTTAAAGTCCAGAGCAAATGCAGAGATATACAGGAGCACCTTACAAGACCGGATCTTGGCAGGCAGTTATCTGAAGAAGCCGTCATGACTTTGAAGGAAAAATGCGTCAAAAATCCGCAGGTGCAGATATATGTATCGGATGGTCTCAGTAACATGGCTGTGGAAAATAATGTGGCTGATCTTCTTCCTGTATTGACTGAAGGATTAAAGGACAGGGGCATTGAGACAGGCACACCGTTTTTCCTGAAATACGGAAGAGTGCCCACGATGGACCAGGTGTCTGAAGTTGTGTCCTCCGATCTTACGTGTGTGTTGATAGGAGAAAGACCGGGATTGGCTGCGGCGGATAGTCTGAGTGCGTATATAACATACAGAGCAAGGGTTGGCATTCCAGAGTCAAAGCGTACGGTGATATCAAATATACACGAAAGAGGAATACAGCCAGTCGAAGCTGGAGCATATGCCGTAGATGTGATATGTGAAGCATTGAAAAGACAGGCTACAGGTGTGGATCTGAAATTATAGGGGAAGAAAATGAGAGGAGACAGGATAAACGCCAACATATTGAGTATACAGATGATTCCAAGTGCGGAAAAGGATCTTGTGGACTCATTGGATGTGCCGGAGGGATTTTCAAGTCTTGGCATCATAACGACAGATCTGGATGATGTCTCATATGCGGCTCTGGATGAAGCGACGAAAAAGGCAAATGTACGTGTTGTATATGCCAAGTCGCTGTATGGCGGATCTTTGAACGCGTCTACCAAGTTAGCGGGTGAATTCATAGGGATATTGGCAGGGACAGATCCGGAAGAAGTAAAGAGCGGTATCGCCGCTGCAATCAGCTTTATGGAAAACGATGCTTTTTTTTACAGTGCAAACGATGAAAATACAATTACATATTTTGCACACTGTATATCCAGCACCGGTTCGTATCTGTCCGGAAAGGCGGGAATAAAAGAGGGGGAAGCGCTGGCCTATCTGATCGCACCACCCGGTGAAGCCATATGCGGGTTAGATGAGGCACTCAAAAGAGCAAAAGTGCAGATGAAAGTGTTTTATGGCCCACCGACAGAGACTAATTTTGCAGGAGGGCTGTTAACGGGAGATAAGGAGGACTGCAGCGAAGCATGTTATGCGTTTGCGGAAACTGTGAGGAGGATTTCAGATAATCCCAGAGTTTTTTAAATGGAAAGGAAGGAGAAAGTATGGAATTTGACAAAGATCTACAATCAATACAGCAGGCAAGAGATCTGATGAAAAAAGCAAAACAGGCTCAGAAGCTGTTCCAGAGTTACACGCAGGAGCAGATAGATGATATCGTGCGTGTGATAGCAAAGGCTTGTGCTGACAATGCGGAAAGGCTGGCTAAAAGCGCATGTAGCGAGACAGGATTCGGAATATGGCAGGATAAAGTGCTCAAAAATCTTCTGGGAAGTACGATGACATATGATTATATAAAAGACATGAAGACCGTCGGCATAATCCGTGAAGATAAGGAGAAAAGGATAACGGATATAGGTGTGCCGGTAGGTATAGTCGTAGGGCTTATACCTTCGACAAATCCTACGTCGACGACTATGTATAAATCGTTGATATCACTGAAGGCAGGCAATGCGATAATAATATCGCCGCATCCTAATGCAAAGAACTGCATAATCGATACGGTAAATATCATAAAAGAGGCAGCTGAAAGAGCAGGAGCCCCCGATAATATAGTTCAGTGTATAGAACTGCCGACGATCGAAGCGACCAATGTTCTGATGAAGCACAAAGATACAGGAGTAATACTTGCGACAGGCGGAGAAGCCATGGTAAAAGCTGCATACAGCTCGGGAAATCCGGCAATTGGCGTTGGGCCAGGTAACGGACCAGCCTTCATAGAAAGAACAGCGGATATCAGAAAAGCGATAAAGCATATAATGGACAGTAAGACCTTTGATAATGGAACAATATGCGCATCTGAGCAGTCGATCGTTGTAGAGGAATGTATAAGAGAAAAAGTGGTAAATGAATTGAAGGAGCAGGGTGGATATTTTATGACAAAAGATGAAAGTGAAAAAGTAGAGCGGTTCATAATGCGTGCAAATAATACCATGAATCCGGCTATAGTAGGTAAGAGTGTGGAACAGATCTGTGATATGGCAGGTATAACTGCCCCTGCCGGAACGCGGGTCCTGATATCAGAACAGACCGAAGTGGGAAAAACACATCCATATTCCCGTGAAAAATTATGTCCTATACTCGGATTTTATACGGAATACGATTGGGAAAGTGCATGTAACAGATGCATAGCGTTGCTTGAAAACGAGGGTGCAGGGCATACGATGACGATACATTCGGAGGACAAAGACATAATAAGGGAATTTGCTTTAAAAAAACCCATTTCCAGGCTGCTTGTCAATACGGCGGCAGCTCTTGGCGGGGTGGGTGCAACGACAAATCTTGCCCCGGCATTCACTTTGGGCTGCGGTGCGGTAGGAGGCAGTTCAACTTCAGATAATGTAACGCCGATGAATCTTATTAACATACGGCGTGTTGCGGCAGGTGTCAAGGAACTGGAAGAGCTGAGGACTGCAGGCGATATGAGCCAAAGACAGTGTGACAGTAAAGATGATGATCAGCTGGATAAGCTGGAGATAGAAAAGATAACAAGAGAAGTGATAAACAGTATCTTAAAGAAAGGATGGAATTAAAAAATGGTTGAAAGAAGTCAGGCACTGGGAATGGTGGAGACAAAGGGGCTGGTAGGTTCTATAGAAGCCGCAGATGCAATGGTAAAGGCGGCGAATGTTACTCTGATAGGTAAGGTGCATGTAGGCGGCGGACTCGTTACCGTAATGGTGAGAGGCGATGTCGGAGCTGTAAAGGCCGCAACTGACGCAGGGGCGGCAGCGGCAGACAGAGTCGGCGAACTGCTTTCCGTACATGTTATACCTAGACCGCATATAGAGGTGGAAGCAATTTTACCAAAACTGTAAAAATTTATTTTGATAACGAGTATATTGAATCGATGAAAAGGAGGAGAGAAAATGGCAACATTACAGGCACTGGGAATGATCGAAACAAAAGGATTGGTAGGCTCTATAGAAGCTGCAGATGCAATGGTGAAAGCAGCGAATGTAACACTCATAGGTAAGGAACATGTAGGCGGCGGACTCGTTACCGTAATGGTGAGAGGCGATGTCGGAGCTGTAAAGGCCGCAACTGACGCAGGGGCGGCAGCGGCAGACAGAGTCGGCGAGCTGCTTTCCGTACATGTTATACCTAGACCGCATGGTGAGGTGGAAGCTATTCTGCCTACAGTTACATCAGCGGCGGCAAAAGGAACAGCGGGTGCTAAATAGTGCAGGAAGGTCAAGACAATGAAGGTATTTGGTTTGGATGCCATAAAAGCGCTTGCAAAAAACGGTCAGGCCTGTGAGGTGGAAATTCCGGAGGATGTTTTTATTTCGAGAAAAGCTGAGAGATATATCGCAGATAACAACATAAGAATCGTGCGAAAAGACTGCGATTCGGTTTATGTCAAAAATAAAAAGCCTGAATATATCACAAATCTCAATGCAAAGGAAATGGTATCCAAGGACAATCCGAGAATCATTTTTCGTGGTAAGATGGACACATTTCAGGCAGAGATACTCAAGGCACAATTAATGGCTGAAAAGATCGGTGACGAACAGCTTAAAGGGGAATTAGAAGCAATACTGACATATTGTCGCAGTATATTATCAGCAGAAGTCCTCGAAACTGAAATGAAAGAGATCATGCTTTTTGGAATGAATGATGAAGAACTGAGATATGTATCGCAGCATCCTCGAAAATTTTTCGGTATCGATCATATGCCTCCTGATCACAGTATGGGAGAAGTATGTGTCGAACTCAATCTGCTGAGGGCAAGATCAAGGGAGCTTGAGCTTGCAGGAGTACAGGCTTTTTATTTACACAGGAGAGTGGTAAGAAACGATATATTAAAAGCGCTGAACAGGTTGAGCAGTGCGATATATATCATTTATTGCAGACATTTGTCGGAGATTACAGTTGAGGGAAAGTATGAAGGAAGAAACAATAAGACAGGTCGTTGAGAAGGTGATCGACGAAATAGAAAAAAGGCGTATTTTGCCTGATGAAACATGCTCCGGAAAGTCTCATGATACTATAGGCGGTATACCAGTAGAAGCTTCAGGAAGACATGTGCATCTGTGCCGGGCGCACATAGATGAACTCTTTGGTAAGGGATATGAATTAACAAAAAAGAAAGACATATCACAGCCGGGGCAATATCTGTGTGAAGAACGTGTGACACTTATAGGACCTAAAGGGAGAATGGATAATGTGGCGGTTCTGGGGCCTGTGAGAGAAAAGACACAGGTGGAGATATCCATGACGGATGCCAAGATGCTTGGGGTAAATGCTCCCGTGAGGCTGTCAGGAGATCTGAGAGGAGCGGCTGATATGATCATTGAGCGAGAGGATAACGAAGTTGATGCCATAGGATCGGTGATAGTTGCCAAGATGCACATGCATGTAAATTCTTCGGATGCAAAGAGATTGATGTTACATCATGGACAACATGTCAAAGTGACTCTGGGGACAACAAGACCTGTGACATTCAATGACGTCATAGTCAGAGTCAATCAGAATTACAGCAATGCATTGCATATTGATTATGATGAAGCTAATGCGTGTGGCTTTGTTAATGGAGATGTGTGTCGTATAGAAACAGGAGTGTCGTGTGGCGCGGGGGGCTGTAGAGATGCGGCACAGGAAGGATGCAAGATTGACGGAGCCGATGAATATGGAGAGCCAGTTGAAGAATGCCGTCTTGTAACGGAGAGGAAAATGAAAGAGCTTTCCCAAAGAGTGAACGGAGGTGCAGCCGGTAGCCTGACATTAAAATCAGGAACTATCGTAACTCCATCGGCCATGGATGTTGCACATGAAAAAAGGATCGATATCAGATTTATATAACAGGAGATGTGTTCATGATCATTTGTAAGGTCGTCGGAAATATTTGGGCGACAAAAAAAGAAGAGGAACTAAACGGCATGAAGCTCATGGTAGTAAAACAGACAGATGAATTGGGAAAGAATGAAAGTGAAAGCTTTGTGGCGGCGGATACTGTCGGAGCAGGCATAGGAGAACGTGTGTTGGTAGTGAGCGGGAGTACGGCCAGAAAAGCTTTCGGTAAAGACGATCTGCCGGTCGACGCAGCGATAGTAGGCATTATTGATACAATAGAAGTCGATAAAGGCAGTCATGGGGAGGAGCTTTAGAACATGGAGCTTAGCGAACGAATTTTTGAAGCGGGAATTGTAGGGTGCGGAGGTGCAGGATTCCCTACCAATGTTAAATATGAAAATCCGGCAGAAGTGTTCATAGTCAACGGGGCGGAGTGCGAGCCGCTGTTGGGTACCGATAAGTACCTCATGAGACATAATGCGGCACGTATAATAAAGGCGGCGGATGCGGTCGCTGACATGCTACATGCGAAAGATACGGTAATAGCGCTGAAAGAACATTATAAACGAGAAGCTGCAGCACTGTCGGCTGAAATAGAGAAAACGGGAAGCAGGATCAGGATTTTTGAGCTGGGTAACTTTTATCCTGCAGGAGATGAACAGGTGCTTGTGTATGAGGTAACAAAGCGAATCGTACCTCCTGCCGGACTTCCGGCCGATGTGGGTGTCACTGTTTCCAACATCGGAACGATGAATGCCGTATGTGATGCGATGGAAGGGAGAAGCTTCACTCACAAATACCTGACTGTTACGGGTGCGGTCCGGAATCCGTGTATATATAAAGTGCCTATAGGTACGCCTATGATGGCATGTGTAGAAGATGCAATTCCTGAATATGAGGATTGCGATTATATAATGGGTGGACCTATGATGGGGCATTTATATACACGTAGAGAGATAGAAAAGCAGGTAATTACAAAGACAGTTTCCGGGATAGTTGTGCTGCCAAGTCAGTCTTATATAGGCAGCCGTTACAGTACGGATTTGAGGACTATGCTTAGAAGAGCCAGAAGCTGCTGCATACAATGTTCAATATGCACTGAGCTTTGTTCACGACATATGCTGGGGCATCCTATCAAGCCCAGCAAGATTATGAGAAAATTTGCGATAAGTACGGACATATCACAGATCATGGAAGATGAGGATGTAAAACAGGCGCTCATATGCAGCGAATGTGGCATATGTGAGGAGTATGCGTGCCCTATGGGATTGCAACCGAGAAAAATAAACCAGATCATAAAGGAGCTTTACAGAGAAGAAGGTGTTAAGTATGTCAGATCGGAGGAGCGCATAGAAGCAGATATTATGCGTGAATACAGAAAGATACCCACAAGACATTTGGCATTGCGCATCGGGCTTTCGGGATATTATGGCATTGATCTGGAAAATTTTAAGGAACTGAATCCGGGAAAGGTCATCATTCCTTTGAAACAGAATGCTGGTGTCCAGTCGACAGCGGTTGTATCTGAAGGTGATAAAGTGGTATGCGGACAGCTTATCGCAAGATGCCCGGAAGGTCAGCTTGGAGCCAATCAACATGCGTCAATAGATGGCGTAGTTAAGTCCGTTTGTGATAGAATAACTATAGAAGGGTGATTTATAATGGAGACTATAGGTTTTTTGGAGTTGAGCAGCATTGCCAAGGGAATAGAGGCGGCAGATGCTATGCTTAAGTCAGCGGAAGTGAGCATGATAACGGCAAAAGCAAGTTGTCCCGGTAAATATCATGTGCTGATAACAGGCGATGTGGCGGCAGTAAAATCTTCGATAGAAGCAGGTGAGACGATAGCTGAAGGGTTTGTCATCGAGAGTACAGTTATCCCCAGAGTGCACCCGCAGGTAATCAGAGCAATTTCGGCGGAAGATATACCTGAACAGGCAAATGCGGTGGGTATAGTTGAATTCATGAGCGTCACATCATCTATAATGTGTGCTGATGCAGCGGTCAAAGCAGCAGATGTGAAGCTGATAGATGTAAGGCTGGGTAGCGGTATTGGCGGCAAGTCGTTTGTGATACTGACGGGCGAAGTGTCTGCTGTGAAGACAAGTGTGGAGAGCGGTGCAAAAGCCGGCAGCAGACATGGCTTTCTGCTGAACAAGGTAACAATACCCAACCCACACAGAGATATCTTTGAAAGCTTATGCTGACAGGGCAGTATGGAGAATTATATATGTTAAGAGAATTGTGTCATAGGTATACGGATCTTACGGATAGCGATATAACGATACTTGAATCCATAGAGCAGACATTGAAGTATTTTTCGCTTATGCTTAATACGGATATGTTCATAGACTGCTTTTTTCGTGATGAAACAAAAGCTGTTGTCGTCGCACATGAGAGACCTGAAACCAATTCACAATATGAAGAAAGGATAACAGGTCAATATGTATTGCCTCAGAACGAGCCAATAGTGTTTGCGGCGAGAAATTCGGGAGTCGTTATAAGGGATGAGAAAGCGTTTACTCAGGAAAATAAGGTAGTGCTTCAAAGAGTGGTGCCTGTAAAAAATGATGAAGGCGTTATCATAGCGGTGATAATACAGGAAAGCGATATCACCGGCAATGTCCAGATGAAGAAGAAGATGGAGATGATGGGGCAGACTACCGAAAAGCTGACCACATTGTTGCTTAATGATGAAGGAGATGGGGCTATCGGTATAAATAACGGTGTTGAAATCAATGATCTTGTAGTGTCTGAAATGCATCACAGGATAAAGAACAATCTCCAGATGATAAGCAGTATCCTGAATATGCAGGCGAGGAGAAGCAGGTCGGAAGAAACGAAGCAGCTGCTGAGGGAGGATATGAACCGTATAAACAGTATAGCACTGATACATGAAGCCTTGCTTATTGGAGATACAGGTGCTGTTAATTTGAAAGCATTGGTGGAAAGATTTGCAACTCTTTACCAGTTCCAATTGGAAAACGGACCTCATGATATAAATATCGAGGTTAAAGGAGATAATATATCTGTGGATTCCGCCAAAGCAACCTCTATAATGCTTGTGATCAATGAACTTGTGACAAATGCAGTAACACACGCATTCGGGGATGACGGCGCAGGAAACGTGAACATAACTCTGTTATATGGGAAGCTTTTTTCTTCCGTGATCGTGGCGGATGACGGAACGGGTATCACCGATATAAAAGATGTAAGCGGTAGTAATATTGAAGAAAAGATTGGTATCAAACTGATAAGAAAACTGGTTGAAGAGAAACTGGCGGGGCATATATCATTTAGTTCCGATGAAAGTGGGACACGAGTACTGTTTGATTTCAGTTCATGAATATGTTTTGTCCGGCAGGAACGTATGTAAGTCTGATATTTTTAAATAGTGTGATAATACGATTGACATGAGAACCGCAATAAGGTATAATTTAAAAAAAATAAACGACACAAGGAAGTGTCACTGATCAAGAGCAACGAAGCTCAGGCATTATGTCTGAGCTTTTTTTGCGTTTAAAAACGGTGTTTAAAAGGTATGTTATAAAAGTAGGAAAGGAGAGGAAAATGGATATTGTATTAGCAGCAGCAGTTTGTCTGGGAATACTGGGTGTAGGCGAAATGGTATCGTATTTTACAAAAGCTTTTGTACCGTCCATGGCGGCAGCACTTATTATCTATATGATATTGACCTGGGTGGGAATGCCTACTCAATTCCCGGAAGAATCCGGATTCTCGTACATAGGAGAGTTGTCGATGCTGTTCCTTATAGTACATTTGGGGACATCGGTACCTCCGGGAGATTATATCAAGGAGATAAAGAGTGTTGTGATAGCGGTTGCAGCGTTAGTTGGAGGTCTTATTACTACAGTTGGTATCGGCGGTCTTCTTTTTGGATTTGATAAAATGCTGGCTGGTGCCGGAGCTGCCTGCGGCGGCGGCGCTATCGCAGGAATACTTGCTATCCAGAAGCTCACTGATATAGGTATGGTGGCACTCATAGGCATACCTGCTATCATAATGTGTACAGTGGATCTGTACGGTCAGCCTATAGCATCGATCATGTTGAAGAAGTTTACAGGTAAACTTAGAGCTCAAGACCAGTATCTGCTGGAAGCAGCTGCGAGAAAAGCAAATCCCAAGGAGGAGAGACTTACGGTTGACGGAGTTCCTTACGGATCAGAGGACAATCCTAGCAGAAGGATAAGATGCTGGATACCTAGGAAACTGGAAGAAGATGGATTTGTGCTGTTCGAACTGGCAATACTGTCGTTAGGAGCATACTGGCTGGCGAAT
>CALCKF010000088.1 GCA_937966095.1 uncultured Eubacterium sp. | reverse complement strand
ATGTATCGCTTCGAACATAGCATAGCGCCCTCCCTGATTAACACTTCCGGCAGTACCTACTCCTCCTTGCATCTGAGCTGCCTCGTCAGTTATGATATCACCGTAAAGATTAGGTAATATAAATACATTAAATCTGCTGTTGGACGGTTCTTTTATGAGATTTGCAGCCGTGATGTCAACATAGTAATCATCCACATCTATCTCAGGATAATCCTTTGCTACCTCATAACATAATGCAAGGAATTTACCGTCTGTTTTCTTCATTATATTGGCTTTTGTCACTATAGTCACTCTCTGGTTACCGTTGGCCTTTGCGTATTCAAAAGCCGCTCTGGCAAGACGCGTGGTGCCTATTGTAGTAGTAACCTTGAAATCCATTGAAATATCATCATTGATATCAACTCCCTGACTTCCCAGTGCGTACTCGCCTTCCGTATTTTCTCTGAAAAATGTCCAGTTTATATTCTTTTCAGGTATATTGACAGGTCTTACATTGGCGAACAGATCGAGTTCTTTTCTCAGTTTCACATTAGCGCTTTCAAGATTCGGCATATTATCGCCTTTTCCCGGAGTCATGGTAGGTCCTTTAAGAAGAACGTGGCATTCTTTTACTGCAGCCAGAACATCCGCAGGCACGGTTTCCATTTTTTCGATACGGTTTTCTATTGTCAATCCTTCAATATCACGCAGTTCTATTTTCCCCGCCTTTATTTCATCAGCCATCAGGTGTTCCAGTATCTTCTTGCATGACTGCGTTATTATAGGACCTATGCCGTCACCGTCTATTATCCCTATTATTATTTTGTCAAGGCTTTTATAGTCGGTTGACTGAGGAGCCGCCTTCATTCTTTCCACTCTTTCCAGCTGCTCTTTTACTATCTTTTCAAAGCTTTTCAGATATTCCATATTATTTTACCTGTCCTTTCATATAATTTATCTTTCCGCCGCTGATTATCAGTTCTATCTCCTTATCGGAGAAATTTGTAGTTGTTTTATAGGTTTTCCCGGTAGTAAGGTTATTTACTTCCACCTTTCCTGACCTCACCTGGGCCGGTGCATTTTCTATAACCAGATCATCTCCTATGCTCAGATCGTCGTAATCTGCCGGATCGTCAAATACCAGCGGAATTATCCCGCTGTTTATCAGATTTGATCTGTGGATCCTTGCAAATGATTTCGCTACTACAAATTTGACTCCAAGATACAGAGGTGCCAGTGCGGCATGTTCTCTGCTGCTTCCCTGTCCGTAATTGTCTCCTCCTATGATGGCGCATTTTCCGGCGTCTTTACACCTTTGTGAAAATCCGCTGTCTATCTTTTCAAAACAGTAATTGGAAAGATAAGGTATGTTGGATCTGTAAGGAAGAAGTCTTGAATCCGAAGGCATGATATCATCTGTCGTGATATTGTCACCTGCATGAAGCACCACTTTCGCTTCTACCTTTTCAGGAAGCGATGTATTCCTTGGGAATGGCTTTATATTAGGCCCCATTTCGACTTCTGTATTATTCCTGTCATACCCCTGAGGATAAACAATGAAATTATCATTCGGTACGAAATCTGTCATTTCTATATCAGGCAGTTCCTCACCGCTGCTCATGCCATCTGTGAGTACACCCTTCACAGCAGAAATTGCTGCCGTTTCAGGACTGACAAGATATACTTCTGCATCAAGTGTCCCGCTTCTCCCCTTGAAGTTTCTGTTGAATGTTCTGAGAGATACTGCACCTGATTTAGGCGACTGCCCCATTCCTATACAAGGGCCGCACGCATTTTCTATTATTCTGGCTCCTGCGCTTATTATATCTGCAAGTGCACCGTTTTCAGCCATCTTTGCCAGGATCTTGCTGGATCCCGGAGAAATTACAAGGCTTACATCAGGATGTACTTTCTTTCCTTTTAATATTGCAGCCACTTTCATCAGATCAGTATATGATGAATTCGTACAGCTTCCTATTGCTACCTGATCCACCTTTATACCTCCTATATTGCTTACGCTGTCCACATTGTCGGGACTGTGAGGCATTGCCGCCAGCGGTGTGAGTGCATCGAGATCCACTATCAGTTCCTCATCATATACTGCATCATCATCTGCACTCATAGGCACATAATCTCCTTCACGTCCCTGTGATCTGAGATACTCAAGAGTATTTTCATCGCTTGGGAACACTGATGTGGTTGCTCCCAGCTCTGCTCCCATATTTGTGATAGTGGCACGATCTGTCACCGACAGGCTCTTGACTCCATCACCAGTATATTCGATTATCCTGCCTACGCCGCCTTTTACTGTCAGCTGTTTAAGTACATACAATATCACATCTTTTGCAGATACCCATGGTCTGAGACTGCCTTTCAGCTCCACCTTCACCACTTTTGGAGCAGTAAGGCTGTAAGTTCCTTTTGCCATTGCCACTGCAACATCAAGACCGCCTGCACCTATTGCGATCATTCCAAGACCTCCTCCGGTAGGCGTATGACTGTCAGAACCCAGCAAAGTCTTGCCCGGTTTACCGTAATTTTCCAGATGCAGCTGATGACATATGCCGTTTCCCGGTTTTGAGAACAGCACTCCATGTCTCTTTGCAACGCTCTTGATAAATTCATGATCATCCGCATTTTCAAATCCTGTCTGCAGCGTGTTATGATCTATGTATGCTACCGAAAGCTCTGTTTTGACCTTGTCCACATCCATGGCCTCCAGCTGAAGATAAACCATGGTACCGGTAGAATCCTGTGTCAGGGTCTGATCTATCTTGATGGTGATATCTTCTCCGGGCGACAATCTGCCATCGATCAGGTGCGCCTCCAGAATTTTATATGCTAATGTTTTTCCCATTATAACTTTACCTCCTGTACATCGTATTTTTGCATTACTGTATACAATTATACAATCCGGCAGAGCATCGGTCAATATGAAATGACCCAAATACTTCATAACTTATCTCTTTTTCATTTTTTTGCTTTATATTTATAATATTTTTGCTTTGCACTTGTAAATAACACCATTGTGCTATTGCGAAATATTCTGAAATTACTGTAATATCGAAATGATCAGTAAACTGATCTCGGATATCATAATGATCTGTTTAAGGAAAGCGAGGTGAAGGTATTTTAAATTTATGAGGACTTATTCTTATTTATTTTTGAACAGGAGAAGATCAAATGAAACAAGAAATCGGAACTAACGGCGTCGCCGGACTTAAGAAATATGATGTCAAGGTCGCCGGTATAGTATTTATGCTCTACTGCCTGGTAGGTGCAGGTGCCTTCGGTATCGAAGAAATGATCCCTGAAGCAGGTCCGGGTATGACATTACTATTATTGATAATATTCCCTATTATCTGGGCATACCCTATAAGTAATCTGGTTGCCGAATGCGGTGCCATCCTTCCTTCCGAAGGCGGCGTATACGTATGGGTGAAGGAGGCTTTCGGAGAATTCTGGGGGTTCCAGGCGGGCTGGTGGGGAACAGTTTCCACCTATATAACCAACGGCGTATATGTATCACTTGTTGCCGGATATGTCAGTCAGTTCATACCTATGTCAGAAGCAGCATCACACGTGCTTAAAATAGGTATGATCCTGATATTTACCGTAATAAACCTCATGGGTGTAAAAGAGGTGGAAAAAGTAAGCACTATCCTTTCGGTACTCATAGTTCTGGCATTCGCTCTGGTTGCAGTCGTCGGCTTTATTAACTGGGAAACCAACCCTATGGATCCTATGATGCCGCCAGATTACAACCTGTTAGACAGCCTTGGAGGCGGCATATGTATATGTGTATGGATGTACTGTGGATATGAATGCATCTCCAATATGGCCGGAGAAGTAAAAAATCCTCAGGTAATCCCTAAAGGGCTCCTTCTGGCGATGCCTCTGGTTGCTCTTACATATATACTTCCTACTCTTGGAGGTCTTGCATCGATGCCTGCCGGTTCATGGGAGAACTGGTCTACAGACGGAGGTTTCAACGGCGAATCAGTAGGATATGCTACAATACTGACTACACATCTGGGGCAGACCTGGGGATATATCTTCCTGGTCATTGCCATAATCTCTCAGTGTGCCATATTCAACACATACCTTGCTTCAGGATCCAGAGGTTTCTTCGTGCTTGCAGACGACAACCTCTGCCCAAGATTTCTGGTAAAAGTAAGCAAAAAGAAAGGTGTTCCTTACGTAGGCATACTTTCTCTTGCAGTAGTTACTCTTATACTGGCACAGTCGGATTTTACCACACTTGTGAGCATGGAGGTCGTATTTATACTGGCTCTGTACATAATCCTGCCTATAGCGGTTATTAAACTGAGAAAGAAATATCCTCTTGAGGACAGAAAAGCAAAAGGATTGTATTATATGCCTGGAGGAAAAGCAGGTCTGGTATTTTACTGCGGTTTCCCTATAGCTATAGCAATAATCGCTCTGCTGATAAACGGAACAGACTACTTCTTCATAGGCATAATAGGAACAGGAACCGGTCCTATAGTATACCTGATATTCAAATGGATCTACGGCGGTATGTATAAAACTGATCCTGAGAATCATCCGCTCAATAAAAAAACAAGACTGGCATTCAGAGACACTTTCAGACTGAGTGTATATCTGCTGATTGCGGGTGTATTCTCCTTCCTCGGCCAGCTCTGGCTTCAGTGGTACGAAATAGACTATGGTGAATGGGGTCCTGGAGACTACGATACCTTCGGCGATATAATCCCTACTATATTGGATATCCTCAAATGGGGAGGACTCGCCCTCATAGCAGCCTCAATAGTGATCGCTTTTATAGGAAAAGCTGTTGAAAAAGAAGAAAACAAGTTAAGCTGATAAAAACATTAAGGAGATGAATCAAAAATGGGAAAGAAAATACTTGTGCTGGGAACGGGAGCTCAGGGCTCTACAGTAGCACAGAGAATGGATGAAGAGGCAAACGTCGACAAAATAATATGTGCAGATTCAGATCATAAGGCTGTAGACGAGCTGGTAAAGATACTGAAAAAAGCAGAAGGCACATATGTCGACGCCAACGATACAGACAGTATAATAAAGGCAGCAGAGGGTGTAGATCTTATAGTCAATGCCCTGCCGATAAGATTCGCACCTAATGTCCTGGATGCGGCCCTTGCCGTCAAGGCAAACTATCAGGATTTTGCGGCAACAGATGTACTTGATGAGTGGTGGCCTAAATGCGTTGAGATTATGTATGACGAGTACGGAAAGAAATTCGCGGAGATAGGAAAAACTGCCATCATAGGTACAGGCTCTGCACCAGGTATGATGTGTGTGGCAACAAAGAGCTCCATGAGATACCTCGACACCTGCGACAATATACTGATGATGGTATACGAAGGGGTTGAAGCCAAAAGGTTTCTTCCGTTCTGGTGGTCGCCTTTTACTGCTCTTTCAGATATGACAGATCCGACATTTGCATTGAAGGACGGAGTGCTGGTGGAAACAGAGCCTCATTCACTTCCTGTCAAGAGGCGCTTCAAGGGATGTGAGCGAGAAGTCACACTTGTAGAACACGCTCATGATGAAACTGTATACATGGGTCTCAATAAGGATACTCATTTCAAAGGCGCGAAAAACATAAACTTCAAATATGGAGGAGTTGGCATCGAGTTTTCTACACCCCTTTACAGAGCAGGGCTATTGAAGCGTGAGGAAGAAACATATAAGGGACACACGTTCATACCATTTGATGTAATAGTATCGCATCTGCCTCCGGCACCAAAGTATCACGATGAGATAAAGGAAATACTGGATGAAGGGCTTGTGAGAGATGAAGGGGCATTTGTGGTCGAGGCTACGGGAACAAAAGACGGAAAAAAGATACTGGTGGAAACATATCTTTATGCTCCTGGATGCCGTGAAAGTTTTGAGAGAGCAGGGATAACCGGAGAACAATATCTTACGGGCCAATGCGGTTCACTGTTCACGAAGATGTTCGTAAATGACGACTATACTCAGACAGGGCTGATATCCTCGGATATGCTGACATATGAGGAATGCGATAAGTACATAGATTATGCTGCGAAGCTTGATATAACTCTTGAAACTGAAGTGAAACCTTTATAAAAAATCATTACATACAACATTTATTCCAGACCGGGAAACAGGTATTGGCAGGCACACATTCAATCCAATGCCTGTTTTCCTTTTATAATCTTTTATTGATCGATATTCAACACAACATCAATTTTCTTTGTTATAATAAACTCATCATATACGTATACTCATTTTATATGATATCAATCCATTTGAAATCAGTTAAGCTGTTCACTTTTCCAAGCGGGGTCAAAATGGTAAATGTATTTCAGAAAAAAGTACTGATACTGGCATTATATGCCGGAGAAATAATGATGAAAAGCGGTGCAGAAATCTACAGAGTCGAGGATACGATAACACGCATATGCAAAGCATGTGGCA
The DNA here is from genome assembly GCA_937966095.1 of uncultured Eubacterium sp. Classification (GTDB taxonomy): domain Bacteria; phylum Bacillota; class Clostridia; order Peptostreptococcales; family Anaerovoracaceae; genus Lentihominibacter. The sequence continues at coordinate 38,088 of CALCKF010000088.1, read as the reverse complement.
TCAGCTATGTTGAAGTCTTTGCAACTCCTACCGGAATATTCGTTTCTCTGGACAAGGGTGCCGAAGATGACGATACCCAGACATATATAAAACGAATAAAAGGTATAAGCACAGATCTTAATAAAATTTCTCAGGTGAATCACTTCTCCAGGCAATTCACAACCACAGATCTTTCTGTAGAAGAAGGAATGAAGATACTGAAGGAAATAGATAAAAAAAGTACTTATCCTCTTCCCGTGCGTATATTGGGAGCGGCTATCGTTGCATCATCTTTCTGTCTCCTGTGTCAGGGCAGCTTTATTGATGCGCTGGTTGCCGTTTTTTCCGGCGCCGCCTGCTACATGTTTGCAGTGCTTTTAAAGCTTCTTGACATCAATTCTTTTGTGACAGGCTTCTGCTGCTGCGGTCTCGCAGCTTTTATCGCAATGACTGCAGCCTCTTCCATATCCAATGCATCATATGACCCGATAATAATAGGTACCCTTATGATATTTGTCCCAGGTGTAGCTCTCACTAACTCTATAAGAGATTTCTTGTCGGGCGATATGCTTTCTGGAGTATCAAGACTGATCGAGGCAGTGCTTACAGCATTGTCCCTTGCGGCCGGAGCCGGAGTAGTACTGAAGCTCTGGGATATCATCGGAGGTATAAGCTTATGATATCATTATATGTACAAATACCATGTGCTCTTATGGTCACATTGGGTTTCTGCATAATCTTCAATGTCCCTTTGAAAAAATTCCCGATATGCATATCTATCGGCATATTGAGCTGGATGTCTTATCAGACTTTTATATATTTCGATATGTCGCAGGTGCTGGCGGCTTTCCTGTCTTCATGTATAGTATGGCTTCTCAGTAATATATGCTCCAGAATATTCAGGGAGACATCGACTATGTTCATAATCCCCGGTATTCTCTGTCTTGTCCCGGGATCAGGTCTGTATTATACGATGCTGGCCATGCTCAGTCATGACATGGAGCAGATGGCATCAACGGGCACTCTTACACTTATGATCGCAGGCGCTATTGCTGCCGGGCTTCTTGCTATGGGCTCTGTGACAGGGGTAATAATCCTGTTTATAAACAAAATGATCTCTATCACAGGAAAAGACAGGTAGAGAATATATGCATCAACACTATAAGGCTGGTCTTTCAATATAAAAAGCTATAGTATAAGATGATCCTGATACTATAGCTTTAACGTCCATCTCTCCAAACGCTGTCACATAATAAACACTCCTGCTACTATGAATGCTAATGTCGCCAAGCCGGCAGACAACAAACAGTATGGAAGCTGAGATAATGCATGATCCATATTCTCGATCTTGCAAACAGCAGATGTGAAAACCGTTGCATCTGAATAAAAACAAGCATGGCTTCCAAAGCATCCGCCACATCCGATTGCCGCCAGAATGATATACGGATCGCATCCGATACTGAGTGCTAAAGGCACAATAATAGGTACCATAACGGCAGGCACTCCCCAATTGCTCCCAGTCGTAAAGGAAAGTGCCCCTACTACTACAAACACTATTGCAGGGAAAAATATAGGGTTAAGTATCCCACCTACAGCACCGCTTATATATTCAGGCATCCCCATAGCCACAAGGGCATCCCTTACCATAAAAGCCCCTACAATTATTATTATAGGAGATATCATGTTTCTGAATCCAGCCATACAATGATTGCAGAACTCACTTAAAGTCATGATTTTTGTAGGAATATACATGATCGCCATAACACCTATAGCAATCATAGCGCCTTCCATAAACAGACCTTTTATTGCCCATATCACCAGTATTACCAGCGGAATGATAAAAAGCAAGCATTTCCATGCGGGGATCTGATCAATTTCGTCTTTTTCTGATTCCCCTTCATTTAGATATGCACTGTTATCGCTATAAACATTTCCGCCGTTGTCCACCCTTTCATATGCTTTCTTCATCATGCCAAACTTCGGAAGTATATTTCCCGAGAAAAGCCCTACCACGAGAATAGCCGCCATTGAATAAAACATAAATGGTATGACATGTACGTAATTTGACATGGCTGTTCCGGTAAAATTCAATGATTCCTCAGCCATGAATATACCGGCAAAGTATACTCCCCATGAACTGATCGGAACCATTATGCATACAGGAGCTGCCGTTGAATCAAGTACATAAGCCAATGCCTCTCTTGGCACTTTATTCTGATCGCAGGTTTTTTTCATCGCAGCACCGACAGTTCCTATATTTGATACGTCTCCAATAAAAAAGCATAAGCCTAAAACAAAAGTACTGAGCAGAGATCTCCTCCTATTAGTTGCAAATCTCAATATATACTGAGTGAGAGCATCAACTCCTCCAGAATTTGTGACCAGCTGTATAAATACTCCGATAAATATTGTGAGGCATATCACCCATACAGTGTCGCCATCCATAAGCACCGCATACATTCCATCCACAGCTGGTGTGAAAAAGTTGACGCCATACATGATTATATAACACAAAGCTGTCCCGATAATTAAAGCCGAAAACGTTTTTTTAGTTATTACCGCCCAAACAACTATGACTATTGGCGGGATCAGTGTTAAAATACCTGAATCCATTTTTATTTTCCTTTCTTCAATTTAATAAATCACAATTTTGATCAGCTAATCCCTACGATGTTTCTTTCTATCAATTCTTTTATCTCTTTTAAGCTGTAACCTGCTTCTTGCATTATTTTAACTGTATCTTCCCCGAGTCTTGGAGAAGATTTGAAAATCCCTCCGGCAGTTTTGCTATATTTTACAGGGATCCCGAAAGTTTTAAACTTTCCCACATTATTATCATTGACTTCAATAACCATATCCCTTGATAACAACTGCGGGTGTTCCATCGCTTCGAGCGGGCCATAAATCCTTGTCGCCGGCACATGATTTTCAGCAAAGCGCTTTAATATAAAATCTTCTTCCATCTCCGAAAAAACCTTTTTCATCAGTTCGGTAAAGCTTTTAAAATTCTTACACCTTAAATCATTGGTCATGTATCTGGGGTCATCAGCCAGCTCTTTCATCCCTATAGCTTCACAGAACCACGGCCACATACGTTCTTCTGTAACTGTTACAGCTACAAATCCGTCTTTGCAAGCATATGTATCATAAGGCACCAGTTCATAAGGCTTTGCATTTCCTGTCCTTCTCATCGTTTCGCCTGTCAATGCATAAGTCAGTATGGCATCATCAAGTATTGCAAACATTGTGTCTAACATGGAAACATCTATTCTTTTCCCTTTTCCCGTTTTCTTCTTGTCATAACAGGCAAGAACAACAGCAAATGATGCCATCAACCCAGTAAAGCTGTCGCCGACTGATGCACCTGAGCGCAATGGCGGTTCGTTCGGAAATCCTGTCATGTCCATATATCCGCACATGCTCTCTATCACATTGTCATATGCGGTATTTCTGCGCAATGGGCCTGTTTGACCAAATCCCGTACTGGATGCAAATATTATTTCAGGGTTTATTTTTTTTGCGATTTCATATCCTATGCCCAATTTATCCATAGTTCCGTATTTGAAATTTTCTAAAATAACATCTACATTTTTATACAGTCTTTTTATAAGCTCCTTACCTTCCGGCTCAGATAGATCTACCGCTATGCCTTCTTTATTCCGATTATATGTCGCAAAATATCCGCTTTCTCCGTCTTCCGTATACGGGCTCCATGATCTTGACTGATCTCCGCTCTCTATCCGCTCAACTTTGATAACCCTCGCACCATAATCAGCAAGATTCATAGATCCGTACGGTCCGTTGTAAGCCTGGGTAAAATCCAGCACGGTTATGCCGTTCAATGGTCCTTTCATTTCTATACCTCTTTATTACATAATTATATTTTTTTCTTTCAGTTCAACTATTTCCTCTAAACTGTACCCCGACTGTATAAGTACGGAATCCGTATTCTCCCCCAAAACAGGTGCTGAAACAGTCGGCATATCGTCTACCCCCGACATCTTGATGGGAATACCCGGCATTTTGATCTTTCCAAGCGAGGTGTCTTCTATCTCTACAATCATATTTCTGATATTCAGCTGTTTGCTCTCAAATGCTTCTGCAACGGAAAGAACAGGTCCGCTTGGTATGTTGAGCGGTCTCAGGGTCTTTTCTATCTCATTTCTCGTCATATTTTTTAATTTTTCACTTAAAATTCCCTGAAGCACACTTATATAATTTTCTCCGCGAGTTTCATTTGTTTTAAAACGCGGGTCTTCCATTAACTCAGGCATATTCATAGCTTCACTGAATTTGGACCATTGTGCATTTGTCGATACCGCTATCGATACATATCCGTCTTTTACTTTGAACGTATCATACGGGGCTATTGCCCTTGATTTATTGCCTTCCCTCTCAAATATTTCTCCTGTGAACAATTCGTTCACAAGAATATCTTCCAGTGCTGTAAACATACAATCAGATGAAGCCACATCAATATATTGCCCTTCGCCCGTCTCTTCCTTTACAATCAATGCAGATACTATCGACATCGCAAAGAAAACGCCACCAAACTGATTTGCCATCCAGGATCCGTGTTTTGTTGGCGGAGAGCCCTCATGGCCTGTGATATCCATGAGTCCTGATATTGCTTCTGCGGTCAGATCGCTTCCCGCAGTATTGCTTAACGGTCCGGTCTTGCCGAAACCTGTATGTGATGCATATATTATGCCGGGGTTTAGCTTGCATGCATCTTCATATCCGATTCCACAGCTTTCGAGTTCTCCGGCAGGAAATGAATCACATACGACATCTGCTGTTTTTATTAAATCCAGTATCAGATGTTGTCCCTCCTTACTTTTACGGTCAACACATATGCTTTTTTTACCGCGGTTCATATATGCATGATATGCACTTCCCTTTTCATTTTTAGGAAATATATTACGTATTTCGTCTCCACCTTTTTTATGATTTTCTATTTTAATAACTTCAGCGCCAAAATCACATAGCATCATCGTCCCATAACTTCCCATCTGCCCCTCTGTAAAGTCGATAATTCTTACTCCATCTAATATCTTTGCCATCTTTATCTCCTTATTTATGGATAACAAATGTAACATTTCCCTTCACAGTAAGGATCGGCTCGTCAAAAACCTCTGATCTGTCTGTTTCCTTGTTATATTCGGAAGTTTTATACATCTCATAACCATACAAACGGGATCTGTTTCCTTCTTTGATCAGCCAGCATACAATTTCTACTGCATCCAACATATGTACCGGTCTCAGAATATTTCCTTCGGTTCTCACAAATAAACCGCCGTCGCCATTGTCCCTTATATTGCTCAGTTCTGTACAACAGTCGATACATTTTTCCATAAGTTTACACCCTGAAATCATCTCACCCGGATAATGCATGTCTTCACCATGAATAGATAATCTGAATTTCAGTTCCGTGCATTCTTTTCCTTTCTTTACTTCACTTATGCGCTCTCTTTTTTCCGCTTCAATCCTTGCCATTTTTTCCTCCTTTACAATCCGTTTTAAATTCTGTACTGATGCAAAAATATTATTTTCTGAATATACACGCAATTTACATGCCAAACAAAATGTTGGAATTTCAACGCCAAATAAAAAATTCATTGCCAATCAGCAACGAATTTACAATCAATAATATTATTAAATTAAACATAAAGCTCTCGATTTGCCTGTTTGTAACGGCAATCGGTTTTTATTTCCAAATTACAACAATATTGCAGTTTTACAAACCATATTTTTTCATTTTTCTTGAAATGGTACTTTTATCAACATGAAGCATTTTTGCAGTCGCTATCACGCTGCCGCATTCCTCATACGCCTGAGCTATTATCTGCTTCTCATAGTTATTTACCATTTCTTCTAAATATAAATCCCCATTTTTGCTCAGATTATATAGAATCGCTTCATTATTGCCATTTAAACATATTTCTACTTGGAATGCGGAAATTTCTTTCCCCGCTCCGCTTACCACCATTCTCTCGACAACATTTCTGAGTTCCCTTACATTCCCGGGCCAATTGTATTCCTCCATGATTTTCAATGCATCTTTGCATATTGTTTTTTGCAATCCATATTCGTTATTAAAATAATCCAAGAAATATTTAGTCAGGACCTCTATATCTTCCTTCCTCTTTCTAAGGGGAGGGATTGTAATAGGTACTACAAACAATCTGTAATATAAGTCTTCTCTAAAATTCCCTTTCTCAACTTCTTTTTTCAGATCTTTATTCGTTGCTGTTATCAACCGGACATCTATAGATATATTCTTCTCACCACCTATCCGTCTTACTTCTTTTTCCTGGATCACCCGTAAAAATTTTGCTTGTACATGCATAGGCAATTCTCCAATCTCATCCAGAAAAATGGTCCCTCCGTTGACCATTTCGAATACACCCATCTTCCCGCTCTGATTTGCACCTGTAAATGTACCTTGTTCATATCCAAAAAATTCCGATTCTATCAATGACTCTGGGATCGCAGCACAATTCACCTTTATGAAGGGCTTGTTAACTCTCCTGCTGTTTTTATAAATCAAATCAGCTATCAGCTCTTTCCCTGTTCCCGATTCACCTGTTATTATGACGGTTGCGTCTGTTTTCCCAACATCGATGGCCAGCTGCTTGCAATTTAACATATTTATATTGCGTGTCACTATTTTATTTCCATTTTCATGGATCAGATATTGTATGTCCATCATATTATCTATTTTTTCTCTTATAGAGATGTTTTCTGACAGAGATATTTTCAATTTCTCGATCTCGGAAATATTTCTCTCAACACATATTATTAAGTCCAGTTCTCCCCTGTAAAAAAGAGGCACACTTGTGCACAAGCAATACCCTCCTGCGCCCATTTCTTCTACAATACATTCTTCCTTATTACTTTCTATAGTCATAAGGGTAGCAGACTCCATGATATATCCTGCATCAACCAGCTCCCTCATATTTTTCCCTATAACTTCATCGCGTGTTTTGCCGCCGACTTTCACGGATTCGTTATTTACAATCAGAACTTCTCCATTCCCGTCAGAAATCCATATGCCGGTTTTCATTTTATTAAAAATAGATAAAAACATATCATAATTTTCTCTAATAAATGTACTGTATCTCATAACCTAGCAACCTCCAGACATATTACCTCCTTTAAGATTTTATCATTAAACAAAATCAAAATATATAAAAAAGAGAATTAATATGCTTCATTTTCCGTTGCTTTTTGGCACCAGCTGTTCTTGTTTCCGATTATTTTATTTCTATGGTATTATTTATCAAAAAACTTTTTACTAAAAAAATTGATCTTCGTTCGTCAGATTGTTTCTGACTCAAGAAGATCAATTATCATATCATCATTTTAATAAAATCCGCTGATTTATAGATTCTCAAGCTTGTCTGCAGCTTTATCAAGCCAATCGCCTTCGTAAAGTTCTATCATACCCTTATCACATGCAGCAGCAAGCTTCGGATCTATAGGGATCCTCCCCAGTACATCAAGTCCCTCTGCTTCCGCAACCTCTTCTATCTTACTTGGTCCGAAAACAGGTATCTCTTTTCCGCAGTCAGGACATTTAAGATAAGACATGTTCTCTACAAGCCCAAGTACCGGGATGTCCATCATCTCTGCCATTTTCACCGCCTTGGAAACTATCATAGACACAAGTTCCTGCGGTGATGTCACTACGATGATACCATCTACAGGAAGAGACTGAAATACTGTAAGCGGAACGTCCCCGGTTCCCGGAGGCATATCTACAAACAGATAATCCACTTCTCCCCATAGAACATCTGTCCAAAATTGTTTTACAGTCCCTGCTATGACAGGCCCTCTCCAGATAACCGGATCAGTATCATTCTCCAGCAAATTGTTTACAGACATCGTCCCTATCCCTGTTTTCGTCAGTATAGGGAAAATCCCCAATTCATTTGCCGATGCTTTTTCAGTGATCCCAAAAGCCTTTGGTATAGACGGCCCCGTTATATCTGCATCAAGTATCGAGGTCTTGTATCCGCGTCTTTTCATATTAACAGCCATCAGCGATGTGACTAGGGATTTTCCGACGCCTCCCTTTCCACTCACGACAGCAATAACTTTTTTGATATCATTGAAACTATTTGTCTCTTCAATCATGCTTTGCGGCTGCCCGCTGCAGTTTCCTGCGCTGGCACAGCTGCTGCAATCCGAATTGCAGCTTCCTGGCTCCTGCTGAACCTTTTCTTTTTCATCCATTTTAATTACCTCTTTCCTGATTACCGGCTTTAGATATCAGAGTTTATCAGCTGCTGATGTTCCAGCCGTTATTTTTGGCATATGTCTCTTATATTATACTAGGCATGTTTATCAAAGGCAAGGTCATTTGATAGACTGAACTTATGTCTGAAATATGGAAGATCCCTCTGCTGGATCGTAAGCAGGGGGATCTTCCATGTAATTATATATTTTTATTATGCAAGCATTCTATATCATCGTATCTACTGTATCCAGGATCTTATCCATTATCTTCATTGCATCGACAAGCTCTGATTCTCCTATAATAAGAGGTGGTGCAATAACTATCATGTTTTCATGTGAATAAGTAAAAAATCCGTCTTTCATAAGCATGCCTATTATTTTCGCCATCAGGCCTTCAGGGTCATTGTTGAATTCTACTATTGGAGTACCGCTTGAATCCTTGACTATCTCTATTGCCGAAAAAAGTCCGATCTGTCTGACTTCACCTACACAGGAGTGTTTTTCGGCAAGCTTCTTTAGAATCGTCTTAAGCAAAGCGCCCTGCTTGGCAACATTTTCTTCAATATTAAGTCGGTAATACTCATTTATTGTGGCTACTGCTGCAGCACACCCCATAGGATGAGCATTATAAGTAAGCCCGCACATCATCTTATGTTCATCAAAATATTTCTGTATTTTTTCTGAGACTATAACTCCTCCTATAGGAACATACCCGCATGTGACACCCTTTGCGAATGTGACAAGATCAGGTTCGATATCAAAATTATGGAATGCGAATGCTTTTCCTGTTCTGTACCATCCCGCCATTACCTCATCACATACCATAACTATTTCATATTTTGTACATAATTTTCTCACGCCTTGAATCCACTTTTTAGGTGGTATCAATATCCCATTTGATCCCACCACAGTTTCCAGAAAAATAGCTGCTATATTTTCCGGGCCTTCATATAGTATCTGATTCTCCAGAAGACTCAGATAAAAATCAGCAACATCATCTTCATCTTTGAACTTTACCTGTTTAGGTGCCCTGTATGCATATGGTCCGTCATATTTTACAAATCCTGCCGGTCCCGGTTCATTGGCAAAATGTCTCGGTTCACCAGTAAGCATGCCTGCGCCCGCAGTAGAGCCATGATAACATCTGTACATAGAGAATATTTTCCATTTTCCTGTATACTGTTTAGCCATTTTTATTGCATTTTCATTCGCTTCAGCTCCTGCATTTGTAAAAAACACCTTGGCATTTTTCATCCCTGAGATTTTTATAACCGCTTCTGCAGCTTCCGATCTGCAATCTACAGCAAAAGCAGGGCTTATAAATGGTATCTTGTCTGCCTGATCCTTTATAGCTTTGACAATGGCTTTATTACCATGGCCAAGGTTTGAATTCACAAGCTGAGAAGACATATCATAATACTTGTTTCCCTCTTCGTCCCAAAAATAAATGCCTTCCGCTTTAGTTATCACTTTAGGATCAATGCTACCCTGCGCACTCCATGAATGTAAATTATATTTTAAACTTTTTTCTTTTATATCAGACATTTCTTTCTCCTTATATATTCCAATTATTTCTCAACAGCCTGCCGTTTATCAGATTTGCCACTCCATCACAATCATTTTGTCCGGTAATATAATCCGCATTTTCTTTAACGATATCCTCTGCATTCTCCATCGCAACTGATACACCTGATATTTTCAGCATTTCGAGATCGTTATAGCTATCGCCGAAAGCCAAAACTTCTGAAAATTTAATTCCTAGAATACCGCACATGATTTTAAGTGTTCCAGCTTTATTGCAGCCGAGAGCGACAAATTCCAGATTGTTTCTCCCTGAAGCTGTCAGTTCTGCACTTGTTACATTTTCAAACTCATCTTTTATATTCTGCACGATACTGGTAGAAGGAAAGTATACAGCAACTTTTTCCACTTTGCCTCTGTGTACATCCAGCAGTTGCTTTACACCTTTTACAGGGATTCTTGTTTTTAATACGTAATCTCTGCTTCTGTACTCTGCCTCTCCTTTAAGTATCCTCTCATAATCCGCTCGTTCGATAAAAGCCCGCCCTTTTACATAAACCTCTACCATCCAGCTGTTTTTATCAAGGATTTGTTTTATTTCCCTTGTCCCTGATTCATTTATATAATCGTCATACAATATTTCTCCGTTTTTTATATCGCGTATTTCCGCACCATTTGAGGTGATCGCATATCTTATATATTGATGACTGCCAAGTTCCATCAGCTCCTCAGGCAGTGAATGATAACATCTTCCCGTGACCGGAATGATTTCTACCCCTGATTCCGCAGCGCGTATCAGTGCATCGCGAGTTTTTTCAGTTAATTTTTTTTGTGAATTTAAAGTCGTTCCGTCAAGATCCAAAGCAATTAATTTTATAGCCATCCGCCTTTAATCCTTTCTGATATCCATCAATATATACTCGCAGATAATCACTACCTGCGAGTATATATTGATACATTATGTCAACGTTATGATCTATATCTTACAAATGCTACAATGGTATATTAGAATGTTTCTTATATGGCATATGAGGCTTTTTATTTTTAATGATACGCAGATCTCTTATGATCCGGATCCTGAGATCTTCCGGGTCTATAATATCGTCTACTATACCATATTCGGCTCCTTTATATGGATTGAGAAACAGATCCTTGTATTTTTGTGTAAGTTCTTTACGCTTTGCATCTTTATCTTCTGCTTCTTGTATCTCATGTTTGAACACAATATTAGCTGCACCGTCTGCCCCCATTATAGCAAGCTCTCCTGTAGGCAGACCCAGAACAAAATCGGCTCCCATTCCTTTACCGCACATAGCTGAATATGCTCCGCCATAATCTTTTCTGACTATTACAGTGATTTTAGGAACAGTGGCTTCAGAATATGCAAATAATAATTTTGCCCCATTCCTTATTATGCCATTATGCTCCTGCTGGACTCCCGGCAGATATCCGGGGGTATCTGCAAGTGTCACGATCGGTATATTATAACAGTCACAGAATCTCACAAATCTTGCTGCTTTCCATGATGCATTTACATCTATACACCCCGCAAGTATCTTAGGCTGGTTTCCTACAATCCCTATTGTTTCTCCTCCAAGTCTTGCAAACCCCACAATCATATTCTGTGCAAAATTTTCCTGCACTTCCATAAAGTCTCTGTTATCTACAAAGCTCCTTATGATATCTTTCATATCAAATGATTTATGCTGTTCCATAGGTATAATATCTCTTATTTCAGGCGTCTTTCGATCTATCGGATCATTTTCAGCATATCTCGGAGGGTTTTCCTTACTGTTGGCTGGCAGAAATGATAACAGCCTTCGTACCAGATCAAACGCTTCCTGTTCAGAATTCACAACAAAATGCGCCAGACCTGTAATCATACCATGCACACCTGCTCCCCCTATTTCATCAAATGTAGTCTTCTCTCCTGTTACAGATTCAATAACCGCAGGTCCTGTTATGAACATTTTTCCTATTGGGTTGACCTGTATTATAAAATCAGTTAGCGCAGCACAATATGATGTTCCTCCCGCACACGTCCCCAATATAATAGAAATCTGAGGTATCCACCCTGATGCTATGCTGGTTTTTCCAAAAGTCGAGCAATATGCATGAAGGGCTGAAACTCCCTCCTGTATTCTCGCCCCTGCCGCATCATTAAAAGAAACTAGAGGATATCCGCCTTCCATAGCTTTTTCAAAGCAGTTCATCATTTTATCTCTTCCTGCTTCACCCATAGATCCACCCATAACCGTGACATCATTGGCATATGCAAAAACAGGTCTTCCATTCACATTTCCATATCCGCAAAGCAGCCCTTCATTGCCAAGATCTTTTTTATTAAGATCGAAATCAGAGCATCGATTTTTTACCCATGGTTTCATCTCTATATATGTACCTGAATCAAAAAAACTTTCTATACGTTCCTCTGCGGTAAGCTTTCCATTATTATGCATCTTTTCAATTCGTTTAGGGTTGTTTTTTATTTTTAAATATTCTCTTCTTTTGTGATATTCCTTATAAATATCTTCCATCTACACGCTTCCTTTCCGATCTACAGTTCCGGTCCGTCCAAATGAATTTTTTTGCATTTTATCAATTTACCATCACCGCGCTTCCCAAGGAATTCACCGTTTTTATATACCAGTCTTCCTCTGGAATACGTCGCTTCAGGATAACCTTTAAGCTTAACACCTTCCCAGATAGTATGATCTGTATTCCCATGCATCGCATCATTGGTGATAGTAAATTCCTTTCCGGTATCATATATAACTAAATCTGCATCCAGTCCTACTCTGACTGCGCCTTTGACATGATCAAGTCCGAACAGCTTTGACGGATTCGTGGAACACAGCTCCACTGCTTTACAAAAGCTTATCCTCCCGCTTACTGCCTGAGACAATACGTAAGGATACATATTTTCTATTCCTGCACATCCGTTTGGAATACTTGTAAAGTCTCCGGGTGTTCCATCTTTTTTTACTATTCCCCAATCTTTTTCTGATTTTTTAAACGGACAATGATCTGTCGCAATCGTAGTGATATTACCGTTTTTTATACCTTTCCAAAGTGCGTCCTGAGATTGTTTATTTTTCATCGGAGGTGAGCATACAAAATCTCTGGCTCTCTCCCGCTTATACACTTCGTTTGTAAAATGGAGATACTGCGGACATGTCTCTGCAAAGATAGGATATCCTTCTGATCTCGCCTTTATAACAGCTTCCATCCCCATTTCATCCGCAAGATGCACTATATACAGTGGAGCTTCAGCCATCCTGGCAATATTTATGGCTCTCACATCAGCTTCTCCTTCCACCATTTCATTTTTCGACATATAATGCCACCATGCATCTTTTTTCCCTTCGCTTATGTACTGCTGTACCAGTATATTATTTACTTCTCTGTTCTCTGCATGAACTCCTACAAGTGCACCGATCTCTCCTGCTTTTTTCAGCACTTTATAAAAAGAACCGTCATCTACACCGTAGTCATATACCATAAACACCTTGAATGAAGGGATACCGTAATCTACAGCTTCTTCCATCGATTCCAGCATACCTTCGGAAAGTACATCGCTGACACCGATATGAAATGAATAATCAACAGCCGCATCTAATGATGCCATAGCGTCTCTTTTCTTAACAGCATCCAGCATTCTCTCACCGTGTGCCTGATTCACGAAATCGAAAACTGTTGTCGTTCCTCCGCATGCTGCTGATCTCGTTCCTGTATAATAATCATCAGATGAAATGGTCCCTCCAAAAGATAGAGCCAAGTGAGTATGGCCGTCTATTGCCCCCGGTAGGACAAGCTTATCTGTCGCATCAACAACACTATCAAAATCAACAGTATCGATATCCATGCCGATTGCTGTTATTTTCCCGTTATTTACCGCAATATCAGCTTTGTACATCTCTTTTGCAGTAACTATCGTTCCGTTTTTAATCAACAAATCCATAAATTCTGCCTCCTAAATCAACCTGCAAGAATCCCGTACACGGGACTCTCACAAGTCAAGTACTGGCTTTTATTCAAAGCTGGTCTTATATACTATATCTTCCTTCTCAGCACCTTCATCAAATACCACCTCTCCAGGAGTTATACAGTCAATAACAGGGCATACCTTCTGGCACAGATGACAGCCTACACATTTATCAGTATTGAGAGACGGCCTTCTTTTCTCATCATCCCAGTCAATTGCCTGATGTCCGCCATCATAACATGAAACATAACATCTTCCGCAGCCTATACACTTATCATGATTAAATTCAGGTCTGATCTTGAATGTCCTTGTAAATTCTGAAGGTGAAGTTATATTCGGAATAGCCAGTCCGATCACATCATCAAGACGGTCAAAACCTTTTTCTTCCATCCAGTACGAAAGTCCTGATATGATATCTTCTATTATCCTGTATCCGTATTCCATAACAGAAGTACATACCTGGACGTTTCTTGCACCAAGAAGCAGGAAGTCAAGAGCATCTTCCCATGTATATACACCGCCGACACCTGAAATCGGTATGTCTTTAAGGCCTGGGTATTGAGCCATTTCCGATATAAATCTCAATGATATAGGTTTAACCGCCTTCCCGGATAATCCGGAAACAGCAGATTTCCCGTTGACTACAGGTTCTGTTGTCAATAAGTCTTTGTCCAGTCCTATGATTGACTTAACAGTGTTTATAGCCGAAATACCGTCTGCTCCTCCTCTTACAGCAGCCATTGCAGATGGTATCATATTTGTGATGTTAGGTGTCATTTTCGCGATGATCGGTATATCGGTCCCCTTTCTGGCTGCCTTCGTATACTGCTCAACAAGATCCGGGTTGCATCCTACATCTGAACCCATATTATCTCGTCCCATATGCGGACATGACATATTAAGCTCGATGCCGTCTATACCGGCCTGAGACGCGCATTTTACCAGATTAGTCCAGTCTTCATCGCTTCCGCCCATAAGCGTCGCAAAGATCCTGTGTTCAGGATAATCTCTCTTAAGTCTCATCATGTATTCAAGATTCTGCTCCATGGTATTCTGTGAGGCATGCTCGCAATTCTTGAACATAGACCATGGTCCGCCCATATCGCTCACTCCGAATATCGGCGATATCTCATGCTCAGGTACAGAGTCCTGATTTTTGTAAAAAACACCGGCCCATCCCTCTTCAAAGGACTTAGCTATCATGTCATAATTATTACAAACCGGAGATGATGCGAGAAAGAACGGATTTAAGCACTTCACTCCCGCAAATTCAATTGATAGATCTTTCTTAAATGCCATGTTACTTCACTCCTTTCCCTTCCAGATAATCAATCATGGCAGCTGCAGCTTTCTTGGCTTCGGCAACGGCTTCTACAACTGTCTGTCCGCCATTTACTATATCACCAGCAGCAAATATCCTGTCTCCCGCTAATCCATTATCATCCACCTCAATAGTGCCTTTATCTGTAATGCATACATCAGCAACCGCTCTCTGATCTTCTGCCTTTTGCCCTGTGGCAAATACCAGTGAATCTGCACTTAGTTTCATCTCAGCCGCAGGATCTGTAAAACCGGCAGCTTCCACCATCTGCAGTCTTCCTTCTCCTTTTGCCGCTACAGGATAAAACCCTGTAGTTATACCGACACCAAGATTTAAAGCATATTCAAATTCTGCCATTTCAGCCGGAGCCTCTTCTATAGAACGTCTGTAAAGTATTCTTACATCTTTTGCTCCTAGTAGTTTAGCAGTAGCTGCACAATCAACTGCAACATCACCGCCACCAACAACTACAACAGTACTGCCGGGATCGAAATCCTCACCTTTTTCCCGCGCTTCTTTAAGAAAATCAATTGCCGAATATACTCCATCAAGATCAGCACCTTCTATTTCAGGAATATTTGCTGCCCAAAGCCCTGTTCCCACGAAAACTGCATCATACGAATCAAGATCGCCTGACTTTACCTCTGTATCAAACTTAAACTCCACGCCCATTTCAGCAATGAGCTTCACATCATAATCAACAACTTCCTGCGGCAGCCTTGCCGGTACAATTCCATATGTCAATACGCCTCCAGCCTTCTGCTCCCTTTCAAAAATCGTCACATTGTATCCCGCCTTTGCCATTTCAGCAGCACATGTCAATGATGCCGGTCCTGCTCCTATACATGCTATCTTAGCTGCTTTTTTATCAGATGGGGCTTTATTGACTTTCATACCAAATGCCTTTTCCTGCTCAACAAGATAACTTTGTATCCTTCCGATCTGTATCGGTTTATCGATGCCGCATCTTGAACAAGCTTCCTGGCAAAGCTGATCATAAGGACAAACCTTAGCGCAGCTCCCAGCCAAAGGGTTGTTTGTTCTTATCGTTTCCACTGCTCCTTTGACGTTTTTGAATTTTAATGAACGGATAAATTTTGCCGGATCGGTACCTGCAGGGCAAGCCTTGCTGCATGGCGCATCATAGCATACCAGACATCTGGTTGCTTCTTCCATAGCCGTTCTTAAATTATAGCTTTGAGTTGCTTCTTCATAGTAACCCTTTTTCACAACTTTACTCAATTCAATCAACTCCTATCTCAGTTAAAAATCTAATGCTTTAAATTCTTCTTTCTTCATCTCACTTGCAGTAAGGAAAATAGCGGCATTCCCAGCCATTGCCTTTTCTATAAAATCTGTTCTGCATTTATCATACGGCGTATGGGCAAACTGTTCCTGCATTCCTGAATATCCGATCGTAGGCTTCCTGTAATATCCTGCTGTCACAGCTGCGTCAGTCGCAAACGACCAGTACCCGTATTTAACAGGTTGTCCTAAATTCTTTAAAGCTCTGGCACAAGCCTCAGTGAACGGATGATCTTTCTTTATTTTCCAAGCTTCTGTAAATTTATATCCTTTCATAACTTCACCTGTATAGCATTTATCTATACATGGTTTCACTTCAATCTTCGCTTTAAATTCAGGATCCTCTGCAGCTATATCATCAAGGACTTTTTGCAGTATCTCCATCGCGCTTTCTTCAGTTTCACCTATCATAGTTCTTCTGTCATATGATAAGAAACACTGATCCGGAACTATCGACAGAGCCCCCGGTGAGCATTCTATTATATTAAGCGAAATAGATGCCTGTTCAACTTCGCCATCAGGATCTTTAGGCAGTATAGGAATAACTTCCGTTCTTATTTTTTCAATAACAGGTATAGCTTTATAAATGGCGTTTATTCCGTTTTGCGGACAGCTTCCATGGCTTGTTCTTCCATAAACGGTTATCAGATATTCTATTCTTCCTCTGTGCCCGAGGTACAGACTCAGGCTTGTAGCTTCTGAAGAAACCATGGCATCAAAATCAAGTCCTCTTTCAGGGAAAGTTTCAGCGATAAGACGTCTTGTTCCCCCGTTCTGTCCTGATTCCTCATGCACAACGCCTGTATACATAAAATTGCCCTTAAGCTTCACGCCCTGCTGACGCAGTTTTATCAGGATAGCACCTGCATAGATCTGAAATCCATGCCCGCTCTTTACATCTGACGCGCCTCTTCCATGGATGCACTCAACCATTTCTTTTACTGTCCTGTCTTCGTTGTCACACTCGCATATGTCTATTTCCCCTCCGTAAGGATCATAGCCCTGCCAGTTATCGGGATCTCCCGGATCCACATGATCCATATGAGAATTGTACATTATCGTAGGGCCTTCTTCATCACCCCTGATTATACCAATAACATTACCATATTTATCTCTGCTTACATCGTCATATCCCAGTTTTTCCATTTCGGCAATCAGAATTTTAGTAAGCTCATATTCATCGCCGCTGATAGATGGAGTCTGTATCAATTTCTGAACAAATTTGATGCAGTCGCTCTTTAACTCTTTAGCTATATCATTGATCATGCTGTATATTTTATTGTCATACATGTCGAATTACCTTCCTTGTTAAAATAATCAGTATTTTTTCTCTGTGATTTCAATAAACTTTTCTTCGGAAATATATGATTTTGTTTCACTTTTCATAAGCAGCACATAAAGTACAAACGCTATTATAAAACCTATAATATAGCTGTTGGCGCCTATCCACATCATTACATCCCCGCCTATTCCGAAATTTCCGAGCATAGGTATCAATGCGCCAAGCACCCATGATATGATAGCTCTGAAATTAATATTTTTTTCATAGGAATATGTATCATCACTTTCATCATACAGGGCTTTCAAATTCAGCCTCTTTTTCTTTACGACAAAGTAATCTGCTACCATTATGGCCGCTACAGGTCCGAGTATAGTTCCACATGTGCCCAGCCACGTAAACATGAATGCTCCTGCATCTCCGTATATCCACCATGGTCTGTATAAGATACACAGTATACATGTTATTACTATTCCTACTTTATAACTGATTTTCTTTGGTGCAAGATTTGCAAAACCATTTGCCGGTGCAACTACGTTCGCAGCCATATTAGTAGTAAGAGTAGCTATTATTACACCTATAGATACCAGTATAACAATAAACTTATTATCCAGATGCAGCAGCACCACCGTTGGATCATACTCGGCCTTTCCATATGCTATTTTTGTAACTTCAGCAAACATAGCTCCAACTACTACTAATGCCATAACTGAGATTGGGAATGCATAAAGCTGTCCTCTAAACTGATCTTTCTGTGATCTTGCATATCTGGAAAAGTCCGGAATGTTAAGAGCTAATGTAGCCCATACAGCAATATTGCTGGTGATTCCTGCCATAAATACATACAGCATTCCTCCGTTTGCATCTAAAACCTCCTGATTATTGCCGGCCATCAGCATATCGCCTACACTTACCCCGTAATCATTGCCAAGACTTACTATCCAGAATACCATTCCTATGCAAAGTATTATAAGTATCGGGCTTCCTATAGCTTCTATCCACTTGATTCCTTCTGATCCTTTTATTCCGATAAGCAAAGTTACTATAAGGAAGAGTGCAAATCCGATAAACCTCCCTGTTCCATCAGTATCCCAGCCATCGACGAAAGTCGAAATTATTGATGAAAAAGCAGCAGCTCCTACCCAGCACTGTATAGCGCACCATCCAGCTGCAACCACAGCTCTCATCAGTGACGGTATATGGGCTCCTGCCTTACCGAAAGCCATTCGTGAAAATACCGGAAACGGTATCCCGTATCTCGTTCCTGCATGAGAGTTGAGCTGCATAGGTATCATTATTATTAAGTTTCCTATCAGAACGTTGATCAAAGCAATTATCGGTGCCATACCAAGTGCTATCAATGCAGCTGCATAAGAAAAACCTGTAATGCAGATGACCATTCCTACCCATAACATCCCTACATTATAAGTTGTCCATGTCCTTTCTGTCGCTGATGTCGGGAGCAGATCATCATTTACATATTTAGAACTCGCAAGCTCTGCACGAGTTTCCTCTTCCAATTCGAACAATCCTTCCGAAAACTCGATCTGTGTGTATTTGTTTTCCATGTTTACTCCTTCTAAAAGAATATCTTAGGACTATAACGATTGTTTCATAATATCGGCCGCTATTATGTTACTTTTTGTTATTATCTGAAAGAGCAACTCATGTGCCAAATTATCAAATAATTGAAAATTTTATTTTGTTTTTTTTTAAATCTGTATTTTTCAATGTTTAGAAAATTTGCACCACAAAAAAAAGATATTGATCTGCATCAATATCTTTCATCCCCGTTCCATTTCAAAAACACCCGGTACAATTATCGTTCCGATAACAAAACAGATATATCATTCTCTGTTTATCTTGCGGAAAAGCGCACTGGGAGATATTCCAAGCAATTTTGCCGCCTTGCGTATACTGCCCCCTTCTTTCATTGCCAATAAGATATATTCATCTTCAAGTTTATTAACTATATCCGGCAGGGAAACCGGAAGATCTTCTTTCAAAACAGTCTCCCTGTTTTTTGCAGTCATCTCTTCCTGAGAAATATCTGAAAGAGATATTTCCTGATTCAAGCTCAAAACGACATACCGCTCAATCGCATTTCTTAATTCTCTTACGTTCCCTTTCCATTCCGAGTTTTCCATCACGGTCAAAACTTCCTTGCTGAAAGTTTTATTAGTATTGTTCTTTTCATTAAATTCCTTCAAAAATCTGATCGTAAGGGGAATGATGTCTTCACGCCGCTCACGAAGCGGAGGTATAGTTATAGGAATAACACTAAGCCTGTAATATAGATCCTCTCTAAATTCGCCATGCGATACCATTGCCCTCAAATCTCTGTTCGTAGCGGCAATTATGCGGCAGTCCACCTTTTTCAATTTCGTGCTTCCCACCCTCATCATCTCACCGGTCTCCAGAAAATGAAGCAGCTTTGGTTGCAGTGTCAAAGGCAGTTCTCCTATCTCGTCAAGAAATACCACACCTCCATCAGCAACTTCAAAAAGTCCTATTTTGCCTTCACTACTTGCTCCCGTAAAGGCACCGGGCACATACCCAAATAATTCGGACTCCAGCAAATGTTCAGGAATTGCCCCGCAATTTATAGAAACCATAGGCTTATTCCCCCTTGGGCTCATGTTGTGTATAAGCCTTGCTATCACTCCTTTCCCAACACCTGACTCACCCAGTATCAGCACGATACTGTCATTGGTTGCCGCTCTTTCCGCAAACCCCATAACATTACGCATTTCAGCGCTTTCTGCAATAAGTCCGTTGTGAGCAATATTGTTATGTTTCACAAGTTCACTTCTATAAGTGCTTATCAGTGTTTTCTGTTTCATCTGCTCCTCATACAGCTCATTTAATATGGGAACATCCCTTACATTGTTTATTATGCGGTTTATGTTTCCGTCCGTATCAAATATAGGTGTTGCTGTTGTAAGTATTGCCTTTCCATTTGGCAGTTCCTGGATAACATGCTCTTGCTTCTTTGATTCGAAAACCTCAACGGATGCAGATTTTTTGAATATACCTTCTTTTACAAGTTCTTTTGTCTCTTTTCCTACGATATCACTGCTTTTTATCCCCATTATCTGCTGATGAGCCTGATTAGACATTATGGTTATCCCGTTTTCATCAACTACAGTCATACCATCCTGAGTAAAAAAACATGAACGCAGTGCTTCAATAATAAAATCTTTATCGTTTTCAATATCACCCCTACGCACTTTTTTTTCTATTTCATCAAATTCATATGCTTTGTCTTTAAATGTTATCATTTCATTTAATGCCTCTATTCTTCAAAATGAATCATGTTCTTATTTTTATATATTACTTTTTGCAAATAATATTGTCAATGTCAGAATTTTCATATTATAAATTACAAAACAGCTGCCATACTTGCAAGTACAGCAGCCGTTTTAAAATCAATTACAACGGTTCCGAATTGTTTTTTACGAACTCTTCGTCAAAAAGATCTTCTTCTTTAGGCTTATTCATAGGTAAAGGTCTTGAAACATGTGTTACGTTTATAAGATCTTTCCAGTTGACATTATGGGACACACTGTTGTTCCCCCATGTACCGCATCCCAGTGTCATAGTCATAGGCATCCCGTTTTCCCATGAACCGCTGTTACCAACTGCCTGCGGCTGATTTACCATCATTCTTGCAACAGGCATACGCAATGCCATTCTCTCTATCTTATCATCATCAACAGTATGTATTCCGCATCCGTGTCCTTTACCCATATAGTCCATAACAGCTTCCATTTTATCCATAGCTTCTTCAAAGCTGTCGACCTTTACAAGTGTAGTAATACGCGAAAGTTTTTCTCCTGTAAACGGATATTCATGACCTATACCGTCATTTTCTTCCACAAACATAAACTCCGTTTCTTCTGTGATATCTATACCTGCCAAATCTGCAATCTTCTCGATAGGCTGTGCTACTATATGCCTGTTGAGATTATGATTTGCAGGCCATTCCGGCCATAATGTCCTCTTAAGTTTTTCTTTGTTTTCGGATCCTTCCGGAATAATGAACCCTCCATGGTGCTGGAGCGCCGCAACAAACTCATCATAGCATTCTTTCTGTATAAGCATAACGTTCTCTGTTGAACAGCTTGTGGCATTATCAAAGCATTTAGAAATCCTAACCATATCGGCCACCTTTTCAAGATCTGTTGTTCCGTCAACATATACGGCGTCATTACCTGTACCGACTCCTATAGCCGGAGTGCCCGACGAATAAGCAGCCTTCACCATGCCGGCACCTCCGGTAGCCAATACGAAATCACATTGTTTCATAAGTTCACCAGAGCATTTAATGCTGACATATTCAGGATCTATTGCCATTATAAGATCTTCAGGAGCATTAAACTTTTTAAGTATTTTTCTCAGATATTCAACAACAAACATATTTACTTTTGCTGCTTTAGGATGAGGTGCCAGGATTATGGCGTTTCTCCCTTTTATAGCGTTCATAGGCTTAACAACAGCAGTATTTTCTGCATTAGTTACCGGTGCAAGAGCTCCTATGACCCCCATAGGCTTTGCGTATTCCGCCACATTTCTCTTTTCATCAAAATGTATAAGACCAACAGACTTTTCATCCTTCATTTCTCTATAATGCCCTATTGTCTTGTTCCATATTTTGGCTATTTTATCTTCAACATTACCCATACCTGATTCGGCAACTGTCCTCTCTGCAACCTCACGCATAAATGCAGGCCTTGTTCCATAGAAAGCAATTGCTTTTACAAGCTCATCGACTTGCTGCTGAGAATACCCCTCTAAAATTTTTTGCGCTTTTTTTGCTCTGTTCATAAGCTCACTGACATATGCTTCATAGTTGATTTCCATATTACCCTCCTTATTAAAATCAAAATTAAAATCAATTCAAAGCTTACTCTAATTACTTTATAAGCAATTTTTACGCCAGTTTAGCCTGTTTTAAATATATATTTTTAAAAGTTCAAAATCATTGAAATCAGACATTTTTCTGTCATATAATCTATTATCTTTTACCATCTTTGGTATTTATCTCTGTTCCTTTTTCGAAATGCACGACACGCTTTTGTTTCGATAAGGAAACAGCACCTGGAATTTATAACAACAATTGCTTCCTATATCAGCCGCTCATCGTATATATTCTCTATACCATATCTTCGCACACGATTGCCTATCTCTTCAATATCTGTTGAATAAAGTCCTTTATCTTTCATCCTTCTGAAATATTCAGCACCGGCAAAAGTATATCTTGTCATTAGCCCGTTTTCCGTACCCAGACTTTCATTTGCGAAAGATATAAGGTCTCCTATCGCTGTTCCTATAGGAAGCTCCAGACATTTCATGCCTTTCAGATATCTAACTGCATTATGCCCCGCCAGGCTGCCGGTGGATATGGCTTCGGTATGACCGACAAAAAGTCCGGATTTTTCACCTCCGCAAAACAAATTTTCTATTCCTGACGCTTTCATCGTATTATCCCTTTCCGCTACAGATAGATATCTTATTGAATTGCCTTTTCCACCTGCATAAGGATCTACATATCTTGCATCCTCAAATCCCGGTATCTGACGCAGAGTATCAAGGTCGAAAAACGGTGTCATTATCTTAGCATACCCTGTATCCAGCAGTATGATATTTTCTGCATATTCATTAAGAGCATACTGTTTGCATACTTTCATATCAAGTTTTTCACGTTTTATTGCTTTTTCGGGAAGAGGCACTACCGCCACTCCGGTTTCATTCAGCTGCTGCTGAAGTTCTTCTGATAACGACCGTTTTTCCAGCTTTCCGCTTCCACTGAAAGCTCCGAATGATCCATCTTTTCTCTTTCCCATTATATCGCTCCCGCCGGCTTTGGCGCTTATGCTGACTCTAGGTCCGAATGCAGGGCATCTCAAGATACACATGCAACATCCGTTACCATAAGTAAGGCAGTTTCCCATAGGTCCGGTAGAGCCGACACAACAGGCAACTTCATATCCTTCTGTATCAATCGTCATTCCTTCTGCCAAATCTGAAAATTACCGTTATATTCTTATTTTTATCTATATATATACGGTCTACCATTTCTTCCAGTATCATTCTGTCCAGCTTTTTTATTTCCTTATTTTTTCTGAGTTCCTCCAGCTTTTTCTGAAAGATTTCATGTTTTCCGCCGTCTTTTTTCATTTCTTCCTGAAGTATCGCAAAAGCTTTCTTTAAATTTTCCTGTTTTCTATTTAAACATGCTCGGTACTTCAGATACTCTTCTTCTGTAATGACCCTTCTGTTATAATCCATATACAAACGTTCTGCCCTATCAGATAACGCCTTGATCTCCGCTTCACTGCGTTTTAAGATTTCTTCTTTGTATGACGAAGCTGTATCAGACGCTGTATTCATTACTTCCATTATCACCGAATCAATATCCGACCGCTTTATTTCTTCAGATATCGCTTTGATCACGGCTGCTTCAATAAGTTCCTTTTTGATGAAATGAGGAGTACAGTCTTCTTTGCAACGTTTATAATATGTACTGCATGCATAGTATTCTCTGGCACCGCTCTTTCTTTTATGCATCTTCCTTCCGCAATCTGCACAATATATAAATCCCGACAGAACTGATACTTCCGAACCATAGCTTTTCATGCTCCTGTTAAGAGCTAACAGTTCCTGAGCCTTATCAAATATTTCTTTTTTTATTATGGGTTCATGTCTGTCTCTGACTATATCCCAATGCTCGCTGGGCACCTGTATCTGTCTGTGCACTTTATAGCTTATCACTTTACTGCGCCCCTGAACCATTTCTCCCAGATATGTTCTGTTGGTAAGGATCATCCTGACGGTACCGGCTGTCCAGGAAAAGCTGCTGCTGCCTTTGACTCCCGGGTTTACATATTTTAACCCTTTCTCCTTTTTATATCCTGACGGGTTCGGTATACCCAGAGAATTCAATCTGTTCTTTATAGCTTCTATGGCAAAACGCTTATATACATACCATATAAATATCTGCCTTACTATCTCAGCGGCTTCTTCATCAATTATAAAGCTGTGCTTATCCTGAGGATCTCTCAAATATCCGTATGGAGGGAATCCCCCCTGGAATTTCCCCTCCTGTCTCATATTCTTGAAAGTCTGTCTTACTGCCGCAGAAGTTGCTTCTGCATATCTGTCATTTACGATCCCGTTAAGAGGAATTTCATACCCATGCAATATACCGGGATCAGCAAAAGTATCTATCCTTGGCGATTCGATAGTTATAAATCTTACCCCCATACGGGGGAAAAATTCTTCGAGAAAATAACCCTGATCGGAATAGTTCCTAAATACGCGTGATAGTGTTTTGGAGACAATGCAGTTTATCTTTCCATCTTCTATGTCACGCACCATTTCCATGAAAGACATGCGATCCTTATCTGTGGTGCCGCTGGCTCCGTCATCTATATATATCTTATATATCTCATATCGTTCTTTAAATTCATGTTCCATGAAAAAACCTATTATCGATTTCTGGTTCTTCACACTTAAGCTCACATCATTTCCATCTGCCACAGACAGTCTTATATATATCCCAACTGTCCATACGAGACTTTTATCTGCAAAATATACACCATTTCGGTTTTTCCTGTCTTTTGATATTTTTCCCATTTTACAGGCCACGGCTCTTCTATATTTCTTCTATATACATCAGATACTGCTTAAGTCTTTCTTCTACTGTTTCATCATTTTCAGTAAAACATACAGTTACCGTTATATCCTCAATTGTAAAACTATTTTTCTTTCCTGCCTGGGATGTATGTTTTATATATATAGTATCTATCTCTTTTGATTCAATATCTGTCATCGGCCGATACATCACCTCCTCAGATATTAAATCATTATATTCATCGCTCATTCAAACCAGAACATATACTTCATATCGGCCTGTTAAGTTTCAAAAATGTCAGGCTTACAGCCCCGCTGAAGGCATCCAACGATCCGTTGTAAAACAATGTGAACCGTGTAGGCTCTGCTGCCTCCAGTATAAAGTTGGCAGATCCGCATGCAGAGGATCCTGATGAACTGGTAGCGAAATAAACTCCCGTTTCAAGATGAGACTGTCCGTTATAATTAGGCGTCACCTGCATATAACCGGCATCTCTCAATATACCGGAAACACTGTAAGCCACAAGATAATATCCGGATGTAAGATTTATATTAATATAGTCCTGATCTGTTATATTCCCTGTTGTGTCCGATACTGACGGATATAAAATTATCGGCTGCCCGTTTTTAAAATTTTCTTCAACTCCTATATAAGATGCAAATATATCATGTGCATCTTCTCCCGCCGGTCCTGTTGCTCCTGTAAGACCTTTTTGTCCCTGCAATCCCGCCGGACCTGTCGCTCCGGTTGGTCCTGTCGGACCTGTTGCTCCTGCCGGACCTATCAGCCCTCTTTCTCCCTGTTGTCCTGCAGGCCCCTGAGCCCCTGTAGGACCTGTGGCGCCGGTAGGACCTGTTTCACCCGTCGGGCCTGTCGCTCCCGTCGGGCCTGTCGCTCCCGTCGGACCTGTCGCTCCGATTTCTCCTGTATCTCCGTCTTCACCGGGTTCTCCCTTTTCTCCCCGTTCTCCTGTCTGCCCCTGATCTCCCGACGGACCTGTCGCTCCTGTCGGGCCTGTTGCTCCCGTCGGACCTGTTGCTCCAGTCGGACCTGTTGCCCCGGTCGGACCTGTTGCCCCCATTTTTCCTGCTGATCCTGTCGCGCCGGTTGGTCCTGTCGGACCTGTTGCCCCAGTCTCTCCGGGCTCGCCAGAAGGACCGGGTTTTCCAAAACAGCCACATCCCGGTATACATCTGCAGCAATATTTTTTTCCATCACCCAAGTCACCCATAATAACATCACCTTTTAATATTTTATAATAAGCTTTATTTCAATATATTCTTGCAAAACGAATCAAGTGCGTATTTTATATTTTGCTTACCTGCCCATACGGCCCGGTAGAGCCTGTGGTTTCTACAAAAACATCTCCCTCTATTTCTTCTCCATTTGCCATCTTTATTTTCTCTATGACAGTTTCCCCGGATTCGCGGTTTTCTTCCGTTCTCTTCCTATGTATCACTACATCCACTGCACGAGCCATTAGTCTGATATCTATCCCTTTTTCACGCAGTAGTCTTCTCACACACGGTTCAACTTTTGTGACATCATAAAGACTTGCATGCTTGTGTCCCGGAAAATCGATATTTATATGACGTGAACATTTATCTGTTATCTCAAAGAGATCTCCCGCTCCCATTGCTATATTCTCTTCAGCTGCAGTAAATCTCCCGTTATTTCTCATTATTCCTCCTACGTTTCCCAGGCCCAGCAGCAAATCCGTCTTTTCTAGGAGCGTTACATCCGCTCCTGCTTTTTTTGCTGAGATGGCTGCGGCACATCCAGACCAGCCGCCACCTATTACTACAACTTTATACAAAAAAATCCCTCCCAACTCTATTCCTGATTAAGATATGAGTTGAAAGAGATATTTGTTCGTATCCGACAACAGTTGCCGCTTCTATAATCACTGTATTATAAACTCTCTGATATGGAACATACTATATTTCTATTCCATGTCAAAGAGGGCTGCATACCCGTTAAGATACATATTCCTCATATAAATACACTCAGCCTCCTTTATCGGCCTGTTTCCGGTCAGGCTTGCAGCCATATATGCACGGCAGTTTTTTTCTATTACCATCGATATTGCTTCCGCATCACAATCACTTCGTGAAACGCACAGAGCCCCTCTGCCTCTGACCAGCATGGATGTCCCTGCGGCTATTGCATCCTTCACAGTTTTTTCATCGTCATTTACAGTTTTCAATGAGGAGCCTATAAGCTGCGCGAAATCGTCAAGATAAGGCATCAGTACTGCAGCTTTACTGCTGAATCTTCTTACCGGTTCGCTGTCATTCCATATCACAGTTTCATTCTCTCTGCCGTATATCTCTTCATTTTCCATCTTCCAGGGCTTGATCCCCAGTGCATAAAGATATTCCCCGCACATGTCCTCAAGCATACATGCGGTAGCAAAAGCCTCTTCACAATCCTTCCCGTAACATATAGCTCCATGATTTTTCATTATGACAGCTCTGCCATCTGTCTTCCTGAATGCCTCTGCCACATTCGATGCAAGTTCCTCTGTCCCCGGAAGTGCGTAATCTGCACATATGAGTTCATAGCCGATTCCCGGACATTTTTTAGTAAGCCTTACCCTTGATACACCCAGTGCCGATACTGCAGAAGCGTTGCTCTGATGTGTATGGATGATGGCCCCTGCCTCAGGATACAGATCATATATTTCTCTATGACTCCTCATCTCTGATGACGGTTTTATATCTCCGATATACTCCAGATCATCAAGATTTACTTCTATCACTTCATCGGGACTCATTGTCATATAATTTCTTCCGCTGGCAGTCACCAGAAAAGCATCAGAGCCTTTCCTGCAGCTGATGTTTCCCCAGGATCGCGCGGTGAGCCCATATCTGACCAGCTTCCTCCCGGTTTCTATAACCTGTGCCCTCAGGCTGGAATTTTCCATATTAACATACCTCCTGTATGACAAAAGCATCTGTTATCCTCGACGGATCCAGATGCTCTTTTTCATTACACTTTCTGTCTAAAGCAGTTCTTTTCTTGAAAGATTGATCCTGTTCTGGCTGTCGATCTCAGTCACCTTTACTTTGACGATATCTCCGACATTCATTACATCTTCTACTTTTTCCACTCTGTGCTTGGCCATTTTGGAAATATGAAGCAGCCCTTCTTTTCCAGGCAGTATCTCTATAAATGCACCGAAAGGCATCACTCTCGTCACTTTGCCTTCATATATCTCACCCGGTTCAGGCTCTTTTATAAGAAGTTCGATCTCCTTTACTCCTGCTTCTGCTGCCTCCATATCAGGCGCTGCAATATATACAAGTCCGGTATCATCGATGTCTATCTTTACGCCCGTATCTGCAATGATCTTGTTGATGGTCTTTCCTCCCGGTCCTATGACTGTTCTTATCTGATCAGGATCTATCTGCATAGATATTATCCTAGGAGCATAAGGGGAAAGCTCCTTCCTAGGTTCAGGAAGTTCATCCAGCATTTCCTTCATTATATGCATCCTGCCCTCATAGGCCTGTTTGAGAGCTTCCTGAAGCACCTGTTTTGAAAGGCCATGCACCTTTATATCCATCTGTATTGCAGTAACACCCTTTGCAGTTCCCGCAACTTTGAAATCCATATCTCCAAGGAAGTCTTCCATCCCCTGTATATCTGAAAGTATGGCCATTTTACTGCTGCCGTCCTCTTCGACTCTCTCTATGAGCCCCATAGCTATCCCGGCTACAGGAGCTTTAATAGGAACTCCTGCATCCATGAGTGCGAGACAGCTCCCGCATACCGATGCCTGCGATGTCGAACCATTTGAGGAAAGCACCTCAGACACCACTCTGATAGCATAAGGAAATTCCTCTTCATCAGGGAGCACAGGCAGCAGCGCTCTTTCTGCCAGGGCTCCATGCCCTATTTCCCGTCTGCCGGGACTTCTTAAAGGCCTTGCCTCACCCACTGAATAAGGCGGAAAATTATAGTGATGCATATATCTTTTTTCTGTCTGTTCTGTTATCCCGTCTATAGTCTGGGCTTCTCCAAGAGGTCCCAGAGTCGCAACAGAAAGCACCTGTGTCTGCCCCCTCTTAAACAGTCCCGAACCATGTGTCCTAGGGAACAGCCCGCTGTCACACCATATAGGCCTTATCTCATCCATTTTTCTGTTATCAGGTCTGATGCCGTCATCAAGTATCAGGCTTCGCACCTGTTCCTTCGTTATGGCATAAAGCACATTCCCTATATCTTTTCCGTTTTCAGGATATATCTCTTCGAAATATTCCTTGGTTTCTGCTTCAACAGCATCCATATTATCCAGCCTCTCCATCTTGTCATATGTCTGGATAGCTGCCCGCATCTTATCTTCAGCATACTCCCTTACCGCCGCTTCTATATCTTCAGGCACTTTGTAAAGTTCCAGTTCCATTTTAGGCTTGCCCACTTCTTTTACGATCTCTTCGATAAATTCGACGATCTTTTTTATCTCCTCATGGGCAAACATTATAGCATCCAGGATAGTTTCCTCAGGCACCTCGTTAGCTCCGGCCTCAACCATCATGATGGCATCCTTGGTTCCGGATACTACAAGATGCATAGAACTTTCTTCCCTCTGTTTAAGAGACGGATTAACAACAAACTGTCCATCTACCATTCCTATAAGCACCGATCCCGTAGGTCCGTCCCAAGGTATATCGGAAATTGCCAGCGCTACAGATGACCCTATCATGGCTGCTATTTCCGAAGGTGCATCATTATCCATGCACATCACTGTTGCAATCACCTGAACGTCATTGAAAAATCCCTTGGGGAACAGAGGTCTCAGAGGTCTGTCCATAAGTCTAGAATTAAGTATTGCTTTTTCGCTAGGTCTCCCCTCTCTTTTTATAAAGCCGCCCGGAATCTTTCCTGCAGCATACATTTTTTCCTCATAATCACATGATAATGGGAAAAAATCAATGTCAGGTCTTGGTTCCTTGGACGCAACGGCAGTAACATTCACTACGGTATCTCCGTATTTTACCATTACCTGCCCGTTGGCCATTTCGCAGACCTTGCCGATTTCCAGCTCCAGCAGCTTACCGCCAATAGCTGTCTTGAATGTTCTGTAATCAGTGAATTTCATAATAAACAACTACCTCCTGTTTATTCTTCTTTGTCCTTCATAAAAAAAAGACGGAGTATCGATGTGCCCCGCCTAAATTTTAAGTTTAATTTACTTTCTCAAACCTAAACGAGCAACAAGATCTCTATATCTTTCAAGATCCTTTTCCTTTAGGTAATTAAGAAGGTTTCTTCTCTGTCCTACCATCTTTAAAAGGCCTCTTCTTGAATGGTGGTCTTTCTTGTGAACCTTCAGGTGCTCATTAAGATCATTGATTCTGTAAGTGAGTATGGCAACCTGTACTTCAGGAGAACCTGTATCTCCCTCTTTCAGCTGATACTCCTTGATGATTTCCGCTTTCTTTTCAGTTGTTATCATTTTTCTCCTCCTTTTTGATACGCCTGCAGCCAAGTAATCGTCGGAGTTTCGGTCAACTCAGCCGCAGGTAAATTTCCGAACAATTTATGTTACCACATACAAATGATTATTGCAAGATATATATCATATAAATACACTTTAATCATGGCTTTCATATTTTCTTTACGTATTTTCATATTATACATCATTTGTACTGAATATCATTGACAATATTTTTTTCGGATAGTAAAATTTTTTGTAAGGAGGTCACTATGTCTACAAAAGATTCTGTTCTAAAAGCACTCCGTAAAAGCGGGGATCATTTCATATCAGGAGAAGATCTCTCCAAAGATCTTGGTATATCCCGCACATCTGTATGGAAGGCCATCAACTCACTGAGAGAAGAAGGCTACAACATAAATGCAGCGACCAATAAAGGCTATATCCTCATAGAGACCGATGAAATGATAACTGAAGACAGTCTCCGGGCATTTCTTCCTGCAAGATATAAAAACAACGGCATCTTTGTTTATGATACTGTAGTCTCCACCAATATAACCGCCAAGCACATAGCTCTGCAAGGCTTTCGCAATGGTGATACAGTTATTGCAATGCAGCAAACGGGCGGACGAGGCAGACTCGGCCGTAGTTTTTTTTCTCCTCGCACAGGGATATATCTCAGCATAATCATAAAGCCGTCTTTTGATTTTTCCAGATCCGTGCTCGTAACATCTGCGGCAGCCGTTTCAGTAGCTGAAGCAATAGAAGATGTATGCGGCCAAAAAGCAAAGATAAAATGGGTAAACGATGTGTATATCGGCAAAAAGAAAGTATGCGGCATACTTACTGAAGCTATGACTGGGTTTGAAACAGGCCAGATCGAAACGCTTATTATCGGTATCGGTGTCAATACTACCGTAGAAGGATTCCCCGAAGATCTGCTTGATACTGTAGGCGCTGTTGAAGGCAGCTATTCCAAAGCACAGCTGGCGGCATCCATAATATGCCGCACCCTTGACTATACCAGCGATCTTGAATCCCGGTCTTTTATCGGCCCCTACAGAGAAAAAAGCATGGTTATAGGAAAAACCGTGAAGATATATAAAGGACGCTATAATATCTCTCCGGAAAATGAAATACCCGGTATCCCTGCAAGAGTGCTCGACATCGACGATAACGGACAGCTTGTCGTTCTCTATTCCAACGGCACACGTGAAACATTATCAACAGGAGAAATTTCAATACGCCTTTAATTTTTTTAATGATAGCAGGTAATATTTATCGTCTAATCCGTTAATGAATTAACGGATCTTTTTTTTATATTAATATTTATATGCTATTATCCGGCACTTTTTTCAAAATGCAGCAAATTAATTAGTTTTTATTTACATTTAAAAGCAAATAGATCCATTTTTTGCGTTAAAACAGTAGACAATCTTTAAACCATAATGTAAAATATTTTAATACAAGCATATATTTTTTAGTTCATGATTAGGTCACCCCTAAACATCACTTCAGAAAGGGCAGAACAGATGGATAATGAAAAAATGTACAAAACTATCGACGAAATAATATCTCGTCACGGTGACAAAAAACCCATTGTCGCCATTTTACAGGACATCCAGGAAGAATATCGCTATCTTCCTAAAGAGGCTTTATTCTATCTTGCAGATGCCATCAACGTAAGTATCGCAAAGATATACAGCGTTGCAACATTCTACGAGAACTTTTCTCTGGAACCGAAAGGCAAATATGTGATAAAGATCTGTGATGGAACTGCATGTCATGTAAGAAAATCCATTCCTATTTTAAATGCGCTGAGAAAACAGCTTTCTCTGTCTGAAAGCAAAAAAACTACTGATGACGGTCTTTTTACCCTTGAAACAGTTTCATGTCTTGGTGCCTGCGGTCTGGCTCCGGTAATGGTAATTAACGAAAAAGTATACCCGGCTATGACACCGGAATCGGCTACTGCTGTTGTTGAAGAACTGAAATAGGAGGTAAAAATGAAGATAAAAGATAGAAAACAATTAGATGATTACAGAAAACAGTTTTTATCTCATCTGGATAAACAGGTTAAAAAAATCTATGTCTGCGGTGGTACAGGATGTGTAGCAGGCGGCTCTATCAACATATACCATGAGATCAAAAAGATCATAGAGGAAAAGGGCCTCAATTGCGACGTTTCTCTGGATTCCGATGCCTGCGAAGGCAGTATAGGCCTGAAAAAAAGCGGCTGTCATGGATTCTGTGAAATGGGTCCGGTCCTCAGAATAGAGCCTTCAAAACTTTTTTACCTCAAGGTATCCGTTGATGACTGCCGTGAAATCGTTGAAAAATCTATAATAGGAGATGAAGTCGTTGAAAGGCTCATCTATAACAGAGACGGCATAAAATACCCTGAGCAGGAAGAAATACCGTTTTACAAGCATCAGACAAGAATAGTTCTGGAAGACTGCGGACAGATCGATTCTGAGTCAGTAAAGGAATACATTGCCTACGGCGGCTATTCCTCTCTGGAAAAAGTCATGTTTAACATGACAGAGGATGAAGTCATAAAAACAATAACCGATTCTAACCTCAGAGGGAGAGGCGGAGCCGGATTCCCCGCAGGAAGAAAATGGTCACAGGTCAAAGCTCAGAAATCTCCTGTAAAATATGTTGTATGTAATGGTGATGAAGGAGATCCAGGTGCATTCATGGACAGGAGCATCATGGAAGGTGATCCTCATAAGATGCTGGAAGGCATGATAATAGCCGGATATGCGTCAGGCGCCAAAGAGGGTTACATATACGTCAGAGCCGAATACCCGCTGGCTGTCGAAAGGTTGGATAAAGCCATAAAACAGGCCAGAGAGATCGGCATACTGGGAGAAAACATCCTGGGGACAGATTTCAGTTTTGATATAAATATCGTGAAGGGCGCAGGCGCATTTGTCTGCGGAGAAGGCAGCGCACTCACCACATCCATCGAAGGTAATCGGGGAATGCCTCGCGTAAAACCTCCGAGAACGGTAGAACACGGCCTTTATGGAAAACCTACACTGCTCAATAACGTGGAAACTTTTGCAAATGTCCCTATAATAATCAAAAACGGATCTGACTGGTACAGATCCATAGGCCCTGAAAAAAGTCCCGGTACCAAGGCTTTCGCTCTCACCGGAAATATTGTCAATACCGGGCTTATCGAAGTGCCTATGGGTACTACGCTGAGACAGGTCATATATGATATAGGAGGCGGTATCAGAGGGGGCAAAAAATTCAAGGCAGTACAGATCGGGGGACCATCCGGAGCATGTCTTACCGAAGAACACCTCGACCTTCCACTGGATTTTGACAGCCTGAAGAAAGTCGGAGCTATGATAGGTTCCGGCGGACTTGTAGTAATGGATGAAGATACATGTATGGTCGAAGTGGCCCGTTTCTTTATGAATTTTACACAGAACGAATCATGCGGAAAATGCGTGCCTTGTCGTGAAGGGACAAGGAGAATGCTGGATATCCTGGAAAAAATAGTCGCAGGAAAAGGTGAACTGTCCGATCTTGACACTCTCGAACAGCTGGCAGACACAGTTACCGCCACCGCCCTTTGCGGACTTGGAAAAACAGCCGCAAATCCGGTAGAATCAACTATAAGATATTTCAGAGATGAATATATTGAACATATAGTTGATAAAAAATGCAGGACTAAAAACTGTCAGGCTCTGAAAGTCATCTACATAGACAAAGATCTTTGCAAAGGATGCTCCTTATGTTCAAAAGTATGTCCTGTAAACGCAATTTCCGGAAAAATAAAAGAGCCGTTTGAGATCGATCCAGCTATATGCATAAAATGTGAAGCATGTATGGAAAAATGTAAATTCAACGCTATTAAGGAGGGCTAAAGATGACTACGATTAATAACAAAAGAACAATGACCGTAAACGGAAGGCCTGTTCCTATCGAAGGAGAAAAGAACCTGCTCGACCTGATACGCAAAGCGGGATTTGACGTTCCTACTCTCTGCTATTATTCAAAGCTTTCCACGTTCGGAGCATGCAGAATGTGTATAGTCGAAGATAAAAAGGGAGGTATAATGGCAGCTTGCTCTACTCCTCCAAGAGCCGGTATGGAAATAAGGACCAACACACTCCGTCTTAGAGAATACAGAAAAATGATACTGGAGCTTATGCTGGCAGATCATAATCGTGACTGTATAACATGTGAAAAAAGACGTGACTGTGATCTTCTGAAACTGGCTACTCGCTTTGGAGTAGATACAGTACGTTTTGAGACATACAGTCTGGACGGGAGAAAGGATATGTCTTCTCCCGCTGTTATCAGACACCCTGATAAATGTATACTATGCGGCGACTGTATAAGGATATGCAATGAAATACAGAATGTAGGAGCTATAGATTTTGCAAACAGAGGCTCAAAAATGGAAGTAATGCCTGCATTCAACATGCCGCTTGCAGAATCCAACTGTGTAAACTGCGGACAATGCGCTGCAGTATGTCCTACAGCAGCGATAACTATAAAAAGCAATGTGCAGGAATTGTGGGAAATGCTCAATGATGAAAACATCATAGTACAGGCACAGATAGCCCCTGCCGTAAGAGTCGCTCTCGGAGATCAGTTCAATTTTCCAAAAGGAACAAATGTTATGGGAAAAATCGTCGCAGCTCTGAGGAAACTTGGATTTGATGAGGTATATGACACTGCCACAGGCGCTGACCTTACCGTCATAGAAGAGGCCGCAGAATTCATCAGAAGGATTGATTCAGGAGAGAATCTCCCGCTGTTCACATCATGCTGTCCTGCATGGGTAAAATATGCAGAAAACAAACATCCTGAACTTACGGATAATATCTCCAGCTGTAAATCACCTATGGAAATGTTCGGTTCTGTGCTGAAGGAAAATGCCAAGAGAAACCTGAAAGGCAAAAAGAATAACAAGACTGTTAAAAATATTGCGATAATGCCTTGCACTGCAAAGAAATATGAGATAGGTAAGGATGCTCTTAAGCTGGATGGTGAACGTGTCGTGGATCTCGCGATAACCACCCATGAACTTATATCCGTCATCATCGAATCAGGCCTGAACTTTGAAGACATACAGCCGGAAGCCGTCGATATGCCTTTCGGTATAGCCAGCGGAGCAGGTATGATCTTCGGTGTAACAGGCGGGGTTACTGAAGCTGTTATAAGAAATATAATAGATCCGGACAGGGCACAGCTTGAAGAAATTGCCTATACAGGCGTCCGAGGCCTTGAAGGAGTCAAGGAGATCACTCTCCCTTATAACGACGAAAGAGAATTATCAATAGCTGTTGTAAGCGGTCTCAGGAATGCCGAAAATCTCATACAGGCAATAAATTCAGGAGAAGTCCATTATGATTTCGTAGAAGTCATGGCATGCCAGGGAGGCTGCATAGCGGGTGCCGGCCAGCCATTCGATATAGACAGAGCAAGAGATGAAAGATCTGCAGGTATATATGAAGCTGACAGAATGTCAAATGTACGAACACCTCAGGCGAACCCTGTCACCGAAGCTCTCTACGGAGACTTGCTCAAAGGAGAAAATGCCCACAGACTGCTGCATTACAAGTAAAATCTTATTGATCATAGATATAAAAATGACGGGATGTCATTCATCCCGCCATTTTTATATTTTATTATTTATTCTTTCTCACACAGATTTCATATCGAGATCTCCACATGTGCCCACAGGTACGGCACCATCTATATATTTGACTATTTCTTCCATCATAAGTCTGTCAAACCAGCTGCAAAGCTCTATAAAATCGATTTTCCTATCCACAAGGTCTTTTGCCACTTTCTTTGCCTGTTTCATATCCTTGACAAAAACAGCGGTAGTCACACACTCATCATTTTTTATTACAGTTTCATAAGGTTTCTCTACACCATCCATCGCTATTATTATTCCATAATACTTGAATGACTGGAGTCTGTTGAGCTTCACAAGCTCGTCTATCGAATACGCTGCATGATCTATATCGATGCCCTCTCCTGCATCCGCTCTCATCTTTTCAGTGATATCATCATCAAAATCACCGCACAGATTAAAAAGAGTGTACCCTTCCCCGATCAGTTTCTTTACATACTCACTTCCGGCATCCATTCCGTCAACTCCGGCTATGATACTACAACTTTCCTCATTTTCATAAACCGATGAATACTTTTCCGGATCTGCACCGGGAATGTTTATTATAAAAGCAAACTTTAACATTTTACACCTCCGAGATAAATACCGATTATACATTTCAAATAATATAGTATCATTTAAACGATGACGGCGCAACCGCCAAAGGACTTTGACTATTGCTCCGTTTTTTTATTTTTAGTATAATTTAACCATAGATGGATGATTTGCCATCACATTTCTTACAAAAACTTTTACTATAATACTTTAAAGAATCATATATTTATATGAACCGATCAAGGAGGGCTTAATGGAGCTCCTGAATTCAGCTGCCGAAATGGCAGGCATATATTTTACAACAGTTGTCCGCTGGATATTTCTCATCCTTGCGGTCTTTATACTCGTGCGACAGATACGTTCGCTTCTTCAGGCCAAGAATCCATCTGAAATCTGGGCTTATTTAGGTTGCCCGGACGGCAGCAGCGTACCGCTCACTCATTGGGAAAACCTTATAGGAAGAGGCAGGGGCTGTGATATAATACTTAACCTTTCAAGTGTGTCCCGCAGTCACGCTACGCTTATAAGAGACTCCGAAGGAGTATGGAAATACAATGATCTTGATTCTAAAAACGGCTCCAGGATAAACGGCAGACCTGTAAATAAGCCTACTGTTTTAAAAGCAGGAGATATCCTCACTATAGGAGGTGCTGATTTTACACTTTATCCTGTAAGTCTGCAGGAAAGAATGTCAAATATCGAAAAGAGAAAGAAGAAAACACGGCCTGTTTCCCCGTGGCCGTCTCTTGCAGCTCTCACCATATTCCAGTTTCTTACGATATTACAGTTCCGGGTATCTCTCGGGGATGACTTCCCGACTTCACTCCCGTTTGCCTTCGCCCTTTTATGCGGACTAATGTGGTTCTATGTGATATTTATGAGAACTATGAAGCGTATCGGATTTGAAATGGAAATCATAGCGTTTTTTCTTTCAACTCTCAGTCTTGCGGTCACAACATCTGCATATCCTGATACTGTTTTAAAGCAGGCTTTCTGCATAATTTTAGGTGTGGCACTGTTTTTCGGCCTGTGTTGGTACCTTCGTGATCTCAACAGAGCAAAAAGGATAACATACATACTTATGGCTATAAGTGTCATTCTCTTGCTGGTCAACCTTCTTCTGGGCACAGCAAAATACGGAGCGCAAAACTGGGTGACAATAGCAGGCTTTTCATTCCA
>CALCKF010000087.1 GCA_937966095.1 uncultured Eubacterium sp. | reverse complement strand
CTGTCATAGTAGCCGGGGGACCGTGTGCCTTCAATCCGGAACCGCTGGCCGATTTTATAGATTTGTTTATGATAGGAGATGGAGAGGAATTGCTGGAACAAGTTTGCATTGCGAGAAAAGCCAGTGATTCAAAGGAAGAATTTTTAAAATCGGTGTGTCATCTTGACGGGGTGTATATACCGGAATTCTATGATCCTGTATATAATGAAGATGGTACGATAAAGAAAGTGAAAAAGCTGTACGACGGGGCTCCCGATAAAGTCAGGAGAGCCATTATATCGGATCTTGACAGTGCGGAATTTCCTGTGGATAATATAGTGCCGTTTATAGAGACCGTACATGACAGGTCTGTTGTTGAAACATTCCGGGGATGTACGAGAGGCTGCAGATTCTGCCAGGCTGGAATGATATACAGACCTGTAAGGGAAAGAAAAAAGGACACAATAAAAAGGCTGGCTCAAAAGCAGCTGGCCAGCACCGGACATGAAGAACTTTCGCTTCTTTCGCTTTCAACAAGCGATTATTCTGAATTTGAGGAACTTGCTCTTGATCTTATGGAAATGTGCGGGGAGAATAATGTGGCTCTTTCTCTTCCGTCTCTTCGTCTGGATTCTTTTTCATTCAGGGTACTGGAGGAAATACAGGGGTACAGAAAGTCCGGACTTACTTTTGCTCCGGAAGCGGGAAGCCAGCGTTTGAGGGATGTCATAAACAAGAATATAACAGAAGAAAATATATACGGTGCTGTGAAACAGGCTATAGAACTGGGCTGGGAGCATATAAAGCTGTATTTCATGGCAGGGCTTCCAGGTGAAACTTATGAGGATCTTCGGGGAATAGCGGAGATCGCTCAGAAGATAATGGATATAAATTTTGAAGTGAAAGGAAAAAAAGGCGGACGATTCCGTGTTACGATAAGCGTTTCCAATTTTGTGCCTAAGCCTCATACGCCATTCCAGTGGGCTTCACAGGATACTCCCGAAATGTTCATAGACAAGCATAACTATCTGACAAAGCTTCTTAAGATAAGAGGTGTGACTTTCAATTATCATGAAACCGGGACAAGCGGTCTGGAGGCCGTTTTCGCAAGAGGTGACAGGAGAGTTGGTAATGCTTTATACAGAGCCCATGAGCTTGGATGTAAATTTGACGGGTGGACTGAGCATTTCAAGCCGGAACTGTGGTCACAGGCCTTTAAGGAAACCGGTGTTGATCCGGCATTTTATGCATATCGCCAGAGAAGCTATGAGGAAGTGCTCCCTTGGGATATAATAGATTCTTTTATAACTAAGGACTTTCTCATAAAGGAGAATGAAAAGGCAAAACGTGCGCAGGCAACCCATGACTGCAGGCAGGGATGTACCGGATGCGGTATGAACAGAGAGGCGGAATGCTTCAAAGGCGTAAAGCTGAAGGAGGAGAGAAATGTATAAATATGTTATGATCTTTTCAAAGACAGGGGTGATATGCTATACATCGCATCTGGATCTGATGCGCTTCTTTAACAGAGCATTTAAAAAAGCAGGTATAAAACTTGAATATTCCAAAGGATTCAATCCTCATCCGCGTATGGGATTCGCGCAGCCGCTGTCATTAGGTTATGAGGGCCTCAATGAGCTTATAGAATTTGAAACAGTAGAAGATAATGATCCTGATGAGATCGCTGGAATATTATCTGATATCATGCCGGACGGATTGACGATAAAAAACTGCAGCAGATGGGACGGAAAGAAAAAGACACTTGCTGCACGTACTGAAGCTGCGAAATATCATATACGTATACCGGTAGGTTCAGACTTTTGTATAGATGACAGTGATATTACCGAATCATATATGAGACAGGATAAGATAACCGCATTAAAAAAGAAAAAGAAACACAGTGAGCTGCAAGAGATAGATATAAAACCGATGATAAGACAACTGCAGATGGTCAATAAAGACAATGCGGTGGAAATAACAGCGGTTCTGGATTCGGGGAGCATTTCCAATCTGAGTCCTGAACTCCTTATAGATACTGTAAAAGATCGTTTCGGTATAGATACAGATAGATGTGATATAGATGTGAGGAGGGAAAGGATTTACTACACATAATCATTGACAAATACTTCCAATAAATGTAAAATTATGTAAAAAGGAGGTGTTTCAGATGAAAAAGATATTAGATGATATTAAAAAGAGCATTGAAGCAGATGTAAAAAATCTTATGATGGAGAAACGAATGCTGCTTATAAAGACCGCCGCAGTTTTATTGATAACTGCTGCAGTTTTTTTTATCGTCATTAACGATAATGATGACAGAGAGGAAAAAGCGGCAGAAGAGATTCTATTAACAACAGAAGAAACTGCTTCATCTAAGGTATACGTGGATATCGGAGGTGCAGTCAATACTCCTATAGTGGCGGAACTCGAAGAAGGAAGCCGTGTGGAGGATGCGATAGCAGCGGCAGGAGGACTTTCTGAGGATGCTGATATATCACAGATAAACCGTGCTGCATTCGTGGAAGATGGTGAAAAAATATTTGTGCCGTATATAATGGAACAGTATGATGGACTGGAGCAGGATATTCTCTATAATGCAGGTTATTTCGACGGAAAGATAAACATAAACACAGCAGATTCTCAGGAACTGCAGGAACTCAGCGGCATAGGCCCTGTAATAGCGGAAAGCATAATAAACTACCGAGAGGAAAACGGAAGATTCAAGAATATAGAAGATATAAAGAATGTTTCGGGTATAGGAGACAAGATATTTG
This sequence comes from uncultured Eubacterium sp., assembly GCA_937966095.1. Taxonomy (GTDB): domain Bacteria; phylum Bacillota; class Clostridia; order Peptostreptococcales; family Anaerovoracaceae; genus Lentihominibacter. The sequence continues at coordinate 2,929 of CALCKF010000087.1, read as the reverse complement.
AAAAGGTTAAAGATGAAATCAAAACATGAGTGATAAAAGAGCTGTCCTGTCTGAAATGGTTTTTGACCTGCAGGACAGCTCATTATAATACCGGATCATCCATTCATATGTTTTTTAAGACATTCAAAGGTTTCATTACTTATATGGTGCTCCACTTTGCAGGCATCATCCTTTGCCGTAGCTTCCGATACTCCTATCATCATGAACATTTTGGTCAGCAGTTCATGACGTTCGTATATTGAAGATGCTATCTCGTTTCCTGATTCTGTGAGAAATATATGATTGTCGGCATCTCTTGTGATAAAACCATTAGCCTCAAGCTGTTTGAGAGCAATGCTCACGCTGGGCTTTGAAAATCCCAGATAATTTACTATATCGATAGCCCTTACATTACCTTTTTCTTTTTTTAATATGAGTATGGATTCCAGATAGTTCTCAGCAGATTCCAATATTTTCAATTTTGACCTCCTAACTTACGGCTGTTTCCAGTGCCAGCTTCATCATGTCTGTAAAAGAATTTTGACGTTCCTGGCTTGTTGCATTTTCACCTGTGACGAAATGGTCGCTTATCGTCATTATTGCAATAGCGTTCACGTTGTTATAGGCTGCATTCATATACAGGGCTGCCGCCTCCATTTCAACTGCCATGACACCCATTGAAGCCCATTTCTTCCACCAGTCTTCTTTAAGCTCGTAAAAAACATCACATGATACTATGTTACCTGCCCTGAAGGGTATGCCAAGCTTTTCAGATGAGGCCTGAAGTTTGGATAACAGCTCATAGCTAGCGCATGGAGCAAATGAACCTGGTACATCAAATGCATGGACGTAGTTGGAATCTGTAGATGCAGCCATTCCAACGACTATGTCCTTTACTTTTATATCTTTGTGGAATGAACCTGCAGTCCCTATTCTGATCAGGTTTTCAACGCCATACTGTGTTATAAGCTCCCATGAATATATACCCATGGACGGCATACCCATACCCGTACCCTGAACTGATACGGGAACACCTTTATATGTCCCTGTAAATCCCAGCATACCTCGTATTTCGTTATAGCATACAGGATCAGTGAGAAAATTTTCTGCTATGAATCTGGCCCGCAAAGGGTCTCCGGGAAGAAGTACTGACTTGGCTATGTCTCTTTTTCCGGCTGCATTTATATGTGTGCTCATATGAGATATCCTCCTTGAAGATTGATTTTGTATGATAAGTATACCACATTGACATATTTTATAAAACCGATATCTCGGCAGAAGTGTGTACGGACGGGGCTTTTATACGTATGAATGCCCCAATGGGGAGCGTCATTTGTCGTGGGATATGTCCGGCCTGAAGATTAGATACGAATGGTTTCCTGTATTTTCCGATTATCTCTTTAATTATATTTTCTGCTGCAGGATAATTATCTGACCCGCACATTCCGCATCCGGAAAAAGTGCCGGTGATGATACCTGAACAGTCACGGAATTTTCCGGCAAGAGAAAGTGCTGTAAGTGCTCTGTCTATTTTGTAGGGTTCTTCATTGATGTCTTCGATAAACAGTATCTTTTTTCTCGTATCGATTTCATAAGGTGATCCCAGTGTCGATACAAGGACTGAAAGATTTCCGCCTGTGAGCCGTCCATAGGCTTCTCCAGGTAATTCTGTCCTGAGGGGGCAGTCCGGAGGATTTTTCAGCTGTATTTCTTTTCCGGGAGAAAACAGCCAGAATTTTAAAGACGACAGGGTAAAATCATCAAGATCCCGATATGCAGTACATGGCATAGGGCCGTGAAAAGTCACCATCGGACCAAATAGAGTCGGAGCCGCATGCAGCGCAGTTATATCACTGAATCCGATAAAAGGCTTTGGGTTTTTTTTGATTATTTCGGAATTAATAAGCGGCAGAAGCCTTGCGGAACCATATCCGCCTCTTATGCAGAAAACACCCTTTATTTCTTTTGAAGCAAAAGCATCGTTGATATCGCATGCTCTGCGAAAGTCGCCGCCTGAAAGATAGCCGTATGACATCCTGCAGGACGGCATTACTATTGGCTCAAGTCCTAGAAATCTAAGAGAATCTACAGCTGATCTCAATGTTTCAGAAGAAACTGGAGATGCAGGCGCTGTTAGAGCGACCTTATCACCGCAGGACAAAGCCGGAGGGAAAAATGATTTCATATGTATACTATTCCTTTGCTTTTCTGTATTTATGCAACTGCTCATGATTTATTTTACTTGATAAATACGGCATTATGATAAATAAAAAAAAGATGGGAGACACATCCATCTTTTTTTATGATTTTCTCATTTCTGTGCATTTAACTTATGCACCGGTGGGGACGGGTGAGAGTTAGGCGTTTGCCTTATTGAATCTCTTTGTTAACCTGGATACCTTTCTGGAAGCCGCTTTCTTATGGATAGTGTGCTTTGCAGCAGCCTGCATAAGCTTCTTTTCTGCGAGAGCAAGCTTTTCCTTTGCTGTTTCCATATCTCCGGCTTCGATAGCTGCATCAAAAGCTTTCAGTATTGCCTTGATATGCCCTTTGACACGTCTGTTTCTTGCCGTTTTTTTGTCTATAACACGGATTCTTTTCTTTGCGGATTTGATATTTGCCATAATAAATTACCCCACTTTCTTTAATCATACAGCTAAAATTCGCAACTAATATTATATATGAATAAAAGGTGTTTAGCAAGGAAAAAATGTTATAAAAGACAAAAGGAGCGATAATATGAAATACAGGACGGATCTGGCCATAGAAATAAGAGAAAGCTTGGAGAAAACCGGTTCGGACAGGACAGACGGCGTTATCATGAAAAAAATAGATTACGGTGATGGTGTAAAGGTGACCAGGATAGAAATAACCAATCAAAACGGTGAGGAGATAATGGAAAAACCGGCAGGAAATTATATAACGATAGAAGCAGATGGCATCATTGAAC
>CALCKF010000086.1 GCA_937966095.1 uncultured Eubacterium sp. | reverse complement strand
AATGATGACAAGCCTCAGAAAGAAAATATTTTCAAGTCATACCTTGCTGTATTGAAAGTAAAGCCGTTTCTTGGCATAGCCATCTGGTCGCTTCTGTATTTTATAGGTAATACGATATTAGCGGGGATTCTTGTTTATTTCGGAGTCTATGTACTCGGACTTTCGGAGGCAGCTGCTTCGACATATTTCACGATAAGTATGGTGGTTACCATAGTTATGGCATTTCCGGCAAATTGGATCTCCGGCAGGATAGGAAAGAAAAATGCGCTTCTTGCAGCAATGTGCATATATGCTGTATGTGGTATATTTGTTTTTATCAAAGGTCCTTCAGGATATATGGACGGAGCGATTCTTTCTGTCGGATACGGCATCACCAACTCGATCGCGCTTATCATAAGCTATTCGATGGTCTATGACATAGGTGAGCTCAATGAGTTCAAATTTGGAGACAGCAAGGTCGCAGCATGTGTAGGCACCTATACACTGGGTATGGGGCTGGCACAGGCGATAGGATATTCTCTGATCGGATACATATTGGCGTGGGCAGGGTTTGATGCTGCTGCGGCTGTGCAGGCAGACACGGTAAATACGGCCATTACGGTATCGATCACCATAGTCCCTTTGCTTTTCATGCTGGCAAGCGGTATCGTAATAATGCTGTTGTATAAGATAACGCCGAAAAATTATGCTGCACTTGTTGAAGCGCTGGAAGCGAAGAAATCAGGCAAGGAATATTCAACGGAAGGATTTAAGGAACTTATGTAGTTTAAGATATTTGGAAGGTTTATTTGGTAGGAGATCATGAAAAAGAATTTGATTATTGAACAGGATATAAAAAGATTCTGTGAAGCACTGGATATAAACTATCAGATCGATTTCGTAAAGAAATATGAAACCATAGGGGACAGTGAGATTTATGGAGGAAAACATTGCGGTTCTGCTGCTGAGCATGAAGGATCGAAATTCATCGCGGATAAATTAAGGGAGATAGGTCTGAGCAATGTGGAGCTCATACCATGTGATACCGCAAAATACCAGTTTAATGATGCTTCGATAGAGATAGAAGGAAAAGACGCGGTAATAAAGCCTTATGGGTATGTATCTCCGGGTACGGCGCCGGAAGGTATGTGCGTATGGCTGTCAGATGTAGTGAAAGCAAGGAAAGAAGATCTGGAAAAAACTGATATCAGCGGAAAAGCCGTACTGATAGCTGCAATGGGGGGCGCTGGAAGGGGCCAATCTTTCAGGGCAGATAGAGCAGGTCATAAGGCACGGAGCAGCAGCTGTCATAATATATGCAGTTGAAGATGTCCTCAATGAAGAAACGATAAGGGTGCAGCCACCTAATATAATATGCAGTGTGCCTGTAGTGGGGGTCTGTATGCGTGATGCAGAGTTCCTGAAAAAACAGATAGCAGAAGGCGGATGCAGGATAAGACTGACAGTAGATGCCGAATTTATACCGGAATCCGGTACCACATATAATGTCGTTGGAGAAATCCCGGGGAGAATAAGTGATGAATGTATAATATATACTGCTCATCTGGATCATTATTTCAGATGCCTGCAGGACAATATGTCTTCGTGCTCAACTCTTCTGGGTATAGCTAAAGCTATGATTGATTCCGGATACAGACCTGACAGAACTATCGTATTCGCGTTCCACGGAAGCCATGAAACAGGAGGTATGGACACCAGATATCCGTATATTTTCGGATCTTACAAGCTGACTCATTACAGCAGGCCTGAATGGACCGGAAAAGCAATATTAAACATAAACTTCGAATACACAGCCCTCAGGATGAAAAAGCTGCAGGTGGCAGCATATCCTGCAGTCAACAGCATGTATGCATCCTACTTCCCATATTCGCCTGAACTTACCGGAGGGGGATTCAGTGCAAAAGAGCAGTATCCTCCACAGACAGAGTATTATATGCTTTCCTGGTCTGACTGCATCTCATATCATGATGCCGGGATCCCGACGCTGTGCAATGATCCTATCTCAGAACAGTATTATGAAGGGACAGGACCTTATGTAGGACGTGATCATTCCAACTTTGATAACTGGGAAATATTTGATGCGGACATCCTTGGGGATATAGGGAGATTCTACGGCGGCATGGGGATCTATATTGCCGGCATGCCGTATATTATGCTGGATTATACAGAGCAGACGAAAAGGATCAGAAATGAGATAAACAGACAGCTTCTTAATGATTTGGATATTCCTTGTGAAACATATTTTTCTGAAGTCGACAGATTGGAGAATGCGGCTGAAGAAGTGAACAGAATGATAAGAGAAAAAAATGAGGAATATATAGAAGCGTTATCTCATGGACTTGATGAAACAGAGAAAAAGAGAATATTTGATGAAGCCCGCAAGATAAACATAAAGCTGCTGGCTGCATATAAGGAGATTGCCGATGATCTGGATAAAATAAATGCTGAGGATTTTATGTGTCTGGCAACAGTAAAATATATGCAGAATGTCGGGATGCTTATGGATGTAAAAAAACATATTGAAAACGGAGATACGGATAAGGCTCTGGAGATCCTGATACATATAGATCTTGCAGCGGCATCTCTGTATTTTGACAGAGAAGTAGTCGAACATATGAGAAAGCAGATATGCGATCCGGATTTTATTGACAGAAGGACATGGGCAGCAGGAAGAGAGCTCAGTGTGTTCACATATCATGACCTTATTCAGGCATTTATAGATGAAAAGGAATCGGGAAATAGATTTGACAATACTCTTGAGTTGCTGGAAAAGGCTGTTGAAACTGAGACGGCAATGATACCCCGGGCATTGGAAAGTGAGCTTGAATGTATCAGAAAAGTCACCGAAACAATCACATCAGCTGTAATAGGATAGAAAGGAAGGGTAAAAAAAGATGAGTTATAAAGCAAAAGTAAGACCGGAAATGTTCCCGGAGGGTAATGAAATATTTTCCTGGATCAGGGATCTCACTCAGTGGGGTCATCGAAAGACCGGGACTCCCGAAGGACGCAGGTCTGCAGAATATATAGAAAACAAAATGAAGGAATTCGGTCTGTCAGATGTGAGGATAGAAACCGTTCCGTCCATGTGCATGATAGTGGATGACTTTTCTCTCAATATAGGAGGAGAGGATTTTGAATCTTTTTACATAAATGGCACAAACAGGCCGGGTGAAAGCGGCAGATCCGCCTTTGGAGCTGATGGTGAAGAGATCGAGTTCGTATATGTGGGACAGGGTCTGCCGGCGGATTTTGAAAAAACGGATGTAAAGGGGAAGGTGGCGGTGGCAAGTATATTCCTGCCGGAATCAGAAGTGCAGTCGCAGGTTGACTGGTTCAAAGATCCGTTTGTATATGATCCGCTTGGTCAAATGGATGAGAAAAAACGAAAGGTGGATATCTATACTCCTGATATCTGGCCTGCCAATTATTATTTGGCGCAGCAGCATGGAGCTGCAGGTTTCGTAGGCATACTGGAAAATTATATGGATGATCCGTATTTTTATAATGAGGATTATACTGAAAACGGACATCCATACGGATGCGAATATATGTCGCTTCCGGGCCTGTGGGTAAGCAGAAGTGCCGGAAAAGCCATCAAAGAGCAGTTTGCAAGATCATCAGTTCTTAAAGGCAGGATGAAGGTAGACACTTTATATGAATACAGAGATGCGTATAATGTCTCGGGGCGCCTTGAGGGAAAATCAGATGAAATAGTCCTGGTGCATTCGCATCATGATGCTGTGTTTGAAGGTGCAGTCCAGGATGGCTCAGGGATCTCGGAAATGCTGGCTCTGGCTAAGTATTTTTCACAGTTTAATAAGGAAGACCGTGAGAAAACGATGATGTTTACAGCTACAGATACTCATTATACCGGATATGCAGCCAATATAGGGTTCATAAAAAAGCGCAAAGAGGAAGGCGACAATGTGATAATAGATATAGCCATCGAGCATGTAGGCAAAGAAGCAGCTCTTGATGATCAGTATAATCTTTATGAAACAGGGCAGGTGGAGCCTAGACTGTTTTATGTATCTGAACCGAGACTGTATGAATTCACCAAAGAGACTATCGTAAATTATGACCTTAAAAAGTCTATAGTGGCTCTTGTTCCCGTTGGGAAAGGTCTTGACGGCAAATATGAATTCCATCAGGATGAGGTCATCTCGGATGCGTATTATTGGAATGAATCAGGTGTACCTGTTGTGAGTATGGTGTGCGGAGAACAGTATCTGTTCCATATATCCGACAGGCCTGACAGGATACCTGTTGAAGAGCTGAAGCCGGTGGGCATGGCTTTTGCGGAGATTGCAGCAAAAGCTATGGAAGTGCTGTAGATAAAAAGGATATCGTTGTTTATATAAAGAGACCGTGATTTTGACATCACGGTCTCTTTATATTGGTGAAGATGCTGTAAAGAAAAGTTCATTAAAAATATATCATAACGACCGACGGGGGTTATCCGGGGGGAGTAATGTAAATAAGTAAAATGTTTAATTAAAGGAGGAAATGTTTTGATAGAAGTGAGAAATCTTACGAAAAAGTACGGCGGTCACACAGCCGTAGATAATCTGAGCTTCTCCATAGACAAGGGAAAGATCTATGGCTTTCTGGGACCTAACGGTGCGGGAAAAAGCACAACGATGAATATTATTACCGGATATCTGGCGGCTACTGAAGGCTCTGTCAATATAGACGGTGCGGATATCTTAAAGGAGCCTGAAAAAGCCAAAAGATCCGTGGGATATCTGCCGGAGATCCCGCCGCTTTATACGGATATGACGGTCAGGGAGTATCTGATGCTGGCAGCGGAAATCAAAGGTATTCCGAAGGAAGACAGAGACATACAGGTGGAAGTCATAATTTCCAGGATAAAGCTTAAGGAGGTATCAGAGCGTCTGATATCAAATCTCTCCAAAGGATATCGGCAGAGAGTGGGTCTGGCACAGGCTGTGATAGGGTTTCCCGACACCATAATCCTGGACGAGCCTATGGTAGGGATGGATCCTGCTCAGATCATAGAAATAAGAAGTCTCATAAGGAGCCTGGCGAAAAATCATACGGTTATACTGAGTTCCCATATCCTTGCAGAGGTAAGAGAGCTATGCGATTATATACTGATTATTTCAAACGGCAGGCTTGTGGCGGAGGACACTCCTCAGAATCTCGAAAATCTTTTCAGTAATGAGGAAAAAATCCTGGTAGAGGTAAAGGGCGATGCAGAGGATATAAAAAGTGTTTTGCGTACTGTAAACGGTATCATTGAGTACAGGCTCGTAAAAACAGATGAAAATATATTCAGGGCTGAAATAAACCAGGAAAAGGGCATGGACATAAGGGAAGAGATATTTTTTGCTTTTGCGGAAAAACGGATACCGGTGATTTCGCTTTCAAGGGAGAAAAGCACTTTAGAGGAAGTGTATCTGAGACTCACGCAGGGAGGAGGTGTTTCTGTTGAAGGCAATATTTAAAAAGGAGCTCCGTTCATTTTTCCTTTCGATGACCGGATATGCACTTATAGCTTTTCTCATAACATTTGTAGGAATATATTTTATGATCTATAACATTGGATACGGATATCCGTATTTTGCATACACCTTGTCCGGTGTGGCTCTTGTCCTTATGATCCTGATACCGGTACTTACAATGCGTTCGTTTGCCGAAGAAAAGAAGAACAGGACTGATCAGCTTTTATTTACGTCTCCGATAAAAGTCAGAGATATAGTGATAGGAAAATATCTGGCGATGATATCGGTCTTTTTCATACCTAATGTGATTTTCTGTCTGTTCCCGCTGATAATAAAAGCGCAGGGAAACGCCAGCCTTCTTTCGGATTATGTTGCAATCTTTGAATTTTTTCTTATCGGCTGTGCATTTACGGCGATAGGCATGTTTTTTTCGTCGCTGACAGAAAGTCCTATGATAGCTGCCGTAATAACATTTGCTGTTACATTGATCCTGTATATATGGGAAACCCTGATCGGATATCTCCCTGGTTCCGGACTGGCGAATCTGGCAATTATCATCGTAGTGACAGTATGCGCCGCAGCGCTTCTGTATTATATCAACAGGAACAGATATCTGAGCATGATACTGGCAAGTGCTGCGGTCATTACAGAGGTTATTATATACATTGCTGATTCCTCTCTTTTTGAAAACCGTGTAAGCAGCATACTGTCAGGGCTGGATATGGTGGGGGCGTTCAATAACGCAGCCTTCAACAATATTTTTGATTTGCCCGGAACCATAGTAAATATAACGGTCATAGCGGTATTCATCTTTCTTACCGTTCAGAGTATAGAAAAACGACGATGGAGTTAGGAGGGTGAAGGATATGAAGAAATTATTTAAAAAAGGCATCAGCTTAAAGGAAAAAACCGTAAAAGCGCGGGCAGATGTTTCAGAGTCTTTTGGAACAGTGACGTTTAAGCATGGGACATACAGTGTCGCTGCGATAGTACTGGTGATAATAATAGCTGTTGTCATAAATATGACAGCACAGCAGATTCCTGAGAATATCAGGGAGCTGGATATCAGCAGCAATAAGGTATATGAGATTTCAGACACCAGCAGGGAAATAATAGGAGATCTTGAAGATGATATAACAATAACTGTTATTGCAGAGGAGGATTCTCTTGACGATATGCTGAAAACCTTTCTGGAAAAATACGTGGCTTTATCTGATCATCTTTCTATGGAAATAATAGATCCTGTACTGCATCCTTCGGTGCTCGAAGAATATGATACGGAGTCGGATACTGTGATAGTGAGCTGTGAAAGCAATGACCTCTCACAGACCATAAGCATTTCAGATATACTGGTGCAGGATATGTACAGCTATTATTATTCGGGAAGCAGCAGTATTACCGAATTTGACGCGGACGGACAGCTGACCAGTGCGATAAACAAGGTGACAGGACAGGAGGAAAAGAAGATATATTGTGTTTCAGGACATGGCGAAAGCGAGATGTCTTCGTATATGACTTCTCTTATGTCAAAAACGGCAATAGAATCAGAGGAGCTCAATCTCTTCATGACAGAGGAGATACCTGAAGACTGTGAAATGCTCATATTCAATGGACCTTCATCTGATATAAGCGACGGTGAGAGAACTGTTGTCGATAATTATATAAAAAATGGGGGAAGCGTCATTATGCTGATGTCTGAAGATACGCCGGCATCCGGAAATCTGGCGGAATTGATGGCATCATATTCAATAACACTGGAAGATGGATATGCAGCAGATATGGAAAGAAACTATCTCGGGAATTATTATGCCATATTTCCTGATATCACCGATACGACAGGTATGACGGGAGAACTGGACACAGGAATGGTTATGGTGAATAACAGCAGAGCGTTTTCATTAGGAGAAAGCAGTGAAGAGCTGGATGTAGCCCCTTTGATGGAAACATCTGATTACGGATATCTTGTTTCCGAAAACGGAGAGGAGGAAGGCTCATATGTATTAGCGGCAGCTGCTACCTATACTGTAACAGAGGATGATGAGGAAAGCGATACAGAGGATAGCAGCAAAGACGGCGTTACTGTCGGAAATCTTATCGTATTCGGATCCGACTCACTTATAGATGAATCCATAACGGAAGCCTTTGCCAACCTTGATAATAAGAGTCTGTTTATGAATGTCATGACTTCGGCACTGGGAGATGTACAGAATCTTTCGATAGAGGCAAAGAGCCTTGAGGTTCAGTATAATACCGTTCAGAGCGGAGGCGCTATAAGCGTGTTCCTGATATTCGTCATTCCTGCCGCATTCCTGATCGTTGGCTTCATAATATGGTACAGACGAAGAAAGGTATAGGTGATAAAATGGCTGCAAAAAAGAAACAGTTTATCATACTTGCCGTGACAGCTGCATGTCTGCTGACAGTTTATCTGGCAGTAAGCATGTATTCGGACTGGAAGGCAGAAAAGGAAGCTGAAGAAGAGGCTGCAGAGCTTCAGGTAACAGATCTGAAAAGTGATGATATGATCAGGCTTTCATATACAGACGGCGATTCGCAGTTGAGCTTTTCCAAGGAAGATGGCACATGGTACTACGACGGAGACAGAGAACTCCCGCTGAATCAAAGTACCGTTGAGAATGCACTGGATACGTATACGGCTGTCAGCGGGACGAGAAAACTTGACAGCACAGGGGCCGAGGAAGATTACGGCTTTGGCTCACCGGAATATACAGTAACGATGGAAGATGACAGCGGAAATATCACCGAGATAAAAATAGGAGATATGACAGGAGAAGAGTATTATATAACGGCAGATGACAGCAAAACGGTTTATACGGTGGCAGGTTCGATAACAGACGCAATGGTTTTTGATGAGGATTCACTGATCCAATATGAAACTTTTCCATCGATATACGAAAGTATTTTTGAAAGCATCGTTGTGACGGAGAACGGAAAAACACTGCTTGAATACGAAGCGGGGAAAGATGAGGACAAAGATGAAGACGAAGATGAGGAAGAAAGCATGAGTGAGATATATTCAGGAGAAGTAGGCTCCATATATTTTGACGATTGCGTAGATTATAATGCCGGGGAGGATGAACTGGCGCTATACGGTCTGGACGCTTCCTCAAGAAAAGAGATAGTGGTAAAGTATGAGGATGTTTCAGCGGACTCCACGGAAACGGTGGAATTTTATATGGGAGATAAAATAGAGAATGGAGATGAAGTATATATTTATATAAAACTGGCAGATTCAAAAATGGTATATAAGGTGGATGCTTCAGATATGGAGAATCTTTTGGCGCTGTAAACAGTAATGTGATAAATAATACAAAAAAATATCCGTATGAATAAAATTGTCTGATTCAGGCAATAAAACCGGTAGTCAGACATATATTTAAGAGATTATATGTTTAAAACTATCAGGAGGATTAGAGAAAGGATACGGATATGAAAAAAGGTATGGGAAAGAGAGTGGGGATATCACTGATTACAGCGGTCCTGACCGCACTTTTGGCTGTGCCAACGACTGGTGTGTTTGCCGTGGCAGGCGGAAATGATGAAGGTAAAACGAGGACATTCGATACAAGAGCGGAAGCTGAAGCCTGGCAGCAGGAGGTAGATGCCTTGTATGAGAATATCGATGACGGATATGATTATACCGTTACGTGGAGTGACATCACAGAGCATAAAACAAAAACAGCAGATGGCGAACCTGTTACCACCAGATATGGGGATTATGATACACAGGAAGCGGCATCAGCTGCACTGACGGAAGAAAAAGGCAAAGATGAGAATCAGAACACAGAGCTCCGCATAGTGGAATTTTCCGATGTGGAATCTGCTTCAACAGTTGTTGATGGAAAAAAAGAAACCTTTAAATCGGCAGAATATATCAAAGCCGCTGACCGTGACAGGGATATGGAAGCCAAGATAAAAGAGCTGGAAGAGCAGGGCTGTACAGATATAGTGCCTGAGAAAAAAACGATACCGGGGACAGATGTTTCGGCAATCAGAGATCTGACTTTCACAAAGATAGACCGATCACAGAAGGAATATACCTTCAGTGCAGGTGATTATGCTGTCATAAAGCAGTCGACATGGTTTGTGATATGGACACCGGAGCCGATAAGCGATAAGGAAGCAGAGCTGCTTGCAGATGCTCTGCGAGCCAAAGATAAGAGCCTTGCTGCATTAAAGGGCACATGCTCCGGATTTGGCACGCAGTTTTATGACTATTATACGATGGTCAACAACGGTAATGGGACGTATACTTTAAAAGTGGTTTCTGCCGATAAGATATCCCACATGGATTACGGATGTTACTCGACTGTGTCAAAGGGAGATAAATATTCCTTTGAACTGTCATATACGACACCTGCAGAAACGGTAACGAAGTATTATTTTACAAAGACTGTGCAGGAGTACAGCTGGAAAACAACGTACGAAACAGGATATACAGTTTCAAAGACAAAGCCGGATATTCCTGCAGATCCGCAGGATCCGGGAGATAAGCCGTCAGACAACGGCGGGAATAAGCCGGTACCCGAAGCTCAGCAGGCAGTTCCAAAGACCGGGGATGAAAGTCTTGTCCTTCCGTTGATAATACTGCTGGCATTGAGTGCAGCAGGAGGCGCAGCGGTGTTGATGGCCAGAAAAAATGAGAGCATGAGATAAAACAGCAATGATGTATGCACAGTAAAAACAGGTTCCTGCAAAATGCAGGAACCTGTTTTTGATTGGAACCGGATTAAAAGATATATAGTTTAAGTATACTGAATATGACTGACACAGTTATAAAGATATAGGCGATCATGTATTGTGTTTTTGAGGATGCCTTTATATGTACCAGCAGGCCCGCAAGACTGATGAATCCGAACACCCAGAATATTATTCTGTCAGCGAGGAAATTCGAAGGCTGGCTTATAGCTCCTATGACGGAAATCAGCATACCCCAGACAGCCATGAAATAAAATAATTTCTTTTTGATCTGTTCGTTTTTGGTCATGTACATGAACAGAAGACCCAGAATACTAACTACACTCATAACGATAAACAAAATAAATAAAATTCCTAATGCCATTTTTCTTTCTCCTTTTCAATTTAAATTTTCTTGGTTGTTTACTATAGTCAGAGTATAACAATATATTCTGAATAAATTTTATATGGAATTCTGAAGAATTCTAAAGATTATGCTTAAAATATAATGTTACTGAAATTTCAAAAGTGCTGTCATCAAAGGAAATGTCGGTATGTCCGTTGTATTGTTCCGCGATGTTTTTTATATTATCAAGTCCGATATTGTGGCTGTCACAATGAGTTTCGCCGGATCGTTTTACACGATTTTTCTGTATTATCGTTACTTTGGACTTGTCGCTGGATATCATCAGCTCGGCAGGAAAACTCCTGTCGGCATATTTTTCTACATTTGAAGCGAGATTGTCAAATATTCGTTTTAAAGAATGGATATCCGCTATACCGGTAAAAGAACCGCATGCTGACATATCTATACGGCATGGGATTTTATCCTCAAGTATCAGCTGCCATTCCACTGCCAGCTGTTCCAGCAGCAGCCTGATATCTCCCACTTCCTGCCATACTCCGTCTGAGCTGTTCATAAGCCTGTCTGAAAGATGCTTTATCTGTCTGGTCTTTGAAGTGACAAGAGAAATATAGGAGGAAATCTCCTCCCTGGTCGGGGATGTTTTAGATGCCATTATTTCCGAGTAGGACAGGATTGAGGTAATAGGAGTGCGTATATCATGTGACATGGAACGTACCCATGCTTCACGTTCATCTTTGAGCGTTTTTTCCTTCTCGTTCAGCTGGCGCTGTGAAACAGACAGAAAATTTATGCTGTCAGCCAGATCCCTGAGCTCATCATCACCTTCAGGCTCGATGTAAAAATCCATGTTGTTCTGTCGAAGCTTATCCACGCCCTCTATTATTGTGAAAAGATATGTAAGCTTCTGACCCAGCATGAAGAGAAACAGGGCGATGAAAACTATCATTGAGGCCAGAACGGAAACATTACGTATCCATAGTGTGAGCAGGATGTATTTATCATGATCTACGGAAATGCCGTGTTTTATTATATATGTATCCGCTATAGAAACAGAAGTGGAGTACAGAAAAATAAAGACAAATACAGCGATGAGCACACAGAGTATCAGATATTTGAGTATTGTGAGTGAAAGCCTTCCTATTCTTTTTTTCTTTTTAGTCGACATAGTAACCTTTTCCCCATGCGGTTCTGATATATTCCGGATTCCTCGGATCATCATCCAGCTTTTTTCTTATATTTTTGATATGAACCATTATGGTCCCGTCTCCTACTGCATCTTCACCCCATACACTCTGATAAATGTTTTCAAGAGAATATATTTTTTTTCTATGCTCAAGAAAAAGCTCCAATATGCTGAACTCAGTATAGGTCAGCATGATGAGCTGTCCATTCTTATAAAGAGATCGCGAGTTTCTGTCAAGGACCAGATCCTTGTATCTGATTTCCGCTGCCTCAGTGGAGGACTGAATTTCCCTGCTGTATGACAGGGAATAGTCATTAGCTCTTCGCAGAAGAGCTTTTATCCTGAGCAGGAGTTCCGTGTTGGAAAAAGGCTTTACCATATAATCATCGGCTCCGGCGGAAAATCCCATTGATCTGTCTGAATCTCCTGAGTATGCTGTAAGGAATATTATAGGAGCGTAGTGTCTCTTTCTTATTTCAGCGCTTGCCGCAAAACCTGACATAACGGGCATGTCCACATCCAGAATGTACAGATCGATACTGCTGTCTGCCAGTGCGAGTGCCTCCTGGCCATTGCTTGCTGTAATGACATCATAGCCTTCTCCTGTAAGAAGTATGTTCAATACATTGAGGATATCTTTATCATCGTCTGCGATAAGGATACGTTTTGTTAGTTTGTCCATTGTTAAATCACCTGTTCCCAAATAATATATCCGATATATGTATTTTAAACAGTATACAGGCATTTAGTCAATTATATTTCACTTCTGGGGGAACTGCTTCTGATGTCCGGTATCTGGGTTATGATAAAGGCAGCGAACATGATCATACAGCCGGCAAGCTCACGTCCCGACATGGTTTCATGAAGGAACAGCGCTCCGCATAAGGCTGCGAAAACAGATTCCATACTCATTATAAGAGCTGCACTTGCAGCGGAAGTGTATTTTTGTCCGACTATCTGGAGAGTAAACGCGATACTCACCTCGAGAAGTGCAACGTAAAGTATAGGTACCGCGCAGTCTGCTATTGCCTGGAGCTCGATCGTTTCTGTCATTAATGCTGCGGGAACAGAGAGCAGCCCTGCGACAAAGAACTGCAGGAATGACAGTTTCAGTACATCCACTCTTGCTGCGTAATGATCGATCAGCAGGATCTGTACCGAATATGCCACGGCACATCCCATGACAAAAGCATCGCCCTTTGCGATGGTAAAATCATCTGTGATTGAAAGCAGCCATAATCCTATCAATGCCACAGCAATACCCAGCCATGTTATCCTGGAGATCTTTTGCCTGAGCACAAGCATAAGCAATGGGACTATTACAATGTCCATGCTTGTGATGAAGCCCGCCTTTCCTGCAGTGGTGTATACTATGCCGATCTGCTGCAGTGATCCGGCAACAAAGCTGGCTGTACCGCACAGAAGACCTCCTGCGATCAGAGCTCCGTTTTTCCATGTACTGGATATATTATGTGTTCCGGCAGGCTTGCGATCATTGAATCTGTCTGAAATCCAGATGACCGGAAGCAGAGCAACAGAGCCCAGTATAAAACGAAAAACCCCGAATGTGAATGGCCCTATGTGATCCATGCCCATCTTCTGGAATATGAAAGCAGACCCCCATATAACGGCGGCAAGAAGCAGATAAAGCTGGCCTTTATATCTCTTCATGAATTTTGTCATAGCCGGTACTGATACGGCTATATCCTCCTTTTGCTGTTATTGCAGTTTGATTTTGAAATGAAACTGTGATTTAATATCAAGTATAAAGTTTAGAGCGGCTCTAAAGTCAACGGAGATTTAAAAAATGAAAAAATATTATTCCATAGGAGAAATGGCAAAACTGAATTTTATTTCGCCTCATACGCTTAGATATTATGATAGGATAGATTTGCTTAAGCCGTCGTTTATCAATGATAAGAACGGATATCGATATTACAGCTACAAGGATTTTCTTTTTCTGGATGCTATTCAGTACCTCAGGCATTTCGATATGTCATTGGAGGAAATCAAGGAACAGTTCGAGACACGTACAGTGGTCGGGACATTGAGGCTTTATGAAAAACAGCTGGTTAAGCTTAATGAAAGTATCGAAGCGCTCAAAAACATAGAAAAGCGTATAAAGCATAATATAGATAATCTTGAGAAAAGCAAAAATAAAGAATTCAGTGAAGAAATAGAATTCGTCGAGATAGAAGGCCGATATGCGGTAATTGTCGATGATGCTGTCGAAAACGATTATGAATATGAAGTGAAAATAAGAAAGCTGAGCAATGTTCTTTATAGCAACCATTTCCAGCACATGGGTGATTTTATAGGAATAAAAAGCTGTCATGATATATGCGAAGGCAATTATGCAAGAACGAAACACATAGGGAATATGTGCATAGGAAAACCTGCATACAAGTCGGTAAAACATATTCCCGCCGGTATGTATCTTAGAAAATGTTATATAGGAGAAACAGAAGGAATAGAACGGGCATATATTGAACTCATGGATTTTATCGATGAGAGAGGATTGGTGATGACGGGGGATATCATTGAGACATATGCGATAGACTATATTGACACGCGGAATTCAGAAGAATATGTGACAGTTATTGAAATACCGGTAAAATATAAATAAACGGCTGCATTTCGGCAAAGCCGAAAAAGTGCAGCCGAATTAAAAGCTATCTTTTGTTGCTATTTCTCCAGATCTTTATTTTTTCCGCATCTTTTATAAGCTGGTCTCTGAAACCCGGATGTGCTATGGATATCAGAGCTTCGGCCCTTTCCCATGTGGTGAGACCCTTCAGATCAACTTTTCCGTATTCGGTTACCACAAAATGTGTGTTGGTCCTGGTGTCGGTAACTATAGAGCCTTCCGCAAGTGTCGGTCTTATCCTGGAGTGCACATTGCCGGATTTGTCTGTAAAAGTTGACGAACAGCAGATAAAGCTCTTGCCGCCTTTTGAAAGATATGCTCCCAGAACAAAGTCCAGCTGTCCGCCTGCTCCGCTGATATGGCTGGTGCCTGCGGATTCTGCATTGACCTGACCGAAAAGGTCGATATCTACAGCGTTGTTTATGGACATGAAGTTGTCGAGCGAGCTGATGACTCTTATATCATTTGTGTAATCTACCGGTGCACTCATACATTCAGGATTGTTGTTTATATAGTCATACAGTTTCTGCGTGCCGGCGCCGAATGCATATGTCTGTTTTCCCTTATCTATGCTCTTGAGTGATCCGTTTATCTTGCCCGCCATGGAGATATCAACGAAGGCATCCACATACATTTCTGTATGTACACCAAGGTTTTTGAGATCTGATTCTGCTATCATCCTTCCCACAGCATTTGGCATACCGCCTATACCCAGCTGCAGACAGGCACCGTCAGGGATCTCCTCAACGATATACTGTGCTACCTTTTCATCTATTTCATTCGTAGCCCCTGTACCCAGTTCCTCTATCGGACCGTTGCTCCCTTCTACTATATAATCGACCTGCGATATGTGGATCCTTTCGCCTCCCGGCTCTCCGCCGAGGCACAGCGGCATGTTTTTATTTGTTTCAACCACGATCGTCTTTGCTCTGCCGCACATATCTCTTATATGTGATGCACATGGTCCGAAATTGAAATATCCTTCGCTGTCCATCGGGGTAACTCTGATCATGGCAATATCTACAGGATCGGGAAGATCTCTGTAATATCTGGGGAGCTCCGAATATCTTATAGGGGCATAAAATGCCAGTCCTTCTTTTGTCGCTTTTCTTTCTATTCCGGTCATATGCCAGCTGTTCCAGCAGAGATGATCCTTTGCATTTTCTATTTTGAATACCTCAGGAACCTTCAGTGCAACTCCGCCTCTGAATTTTATATCGTAGAGATTTTCTGAAGAGATTCTTTCGGCAACCGCTTTATCAAGGTCTGCAGGGATACCCACGCACCAGCCGAAATCCACCCAGTCTCCGGACTTTACGAGCTTTGCCGCCTCTTTTGCCGTTGTAAGTTTGGCTTCATATTCTTTTTTGAAATTATCCATATTGTTCCCTCTTTTCTTTTACATGCTTGTTCTATTTTAAACAGTATATAAGATGATAGTCAATACTTAATTGCTCAAAAGTATCCGATGTTACAGCCGGGTCAGTCGGTCGGAGCACCTTTCGTACTGAATACAACTACGCTTATTATTATTATTGCGCCGCCGATAAAGGTTCCGGCATCAGGGATCTCCTTAAGCATGATAAAGCCTATTATTGCTGCGATCAGCGGATTGACAAAAAGATAGTTGGTGACCTCACTGGTCCTTTCTGCTATGACTATAGCTTTGCTCCACAGGAAATATGCAATTGCGCTCGGCATTATACCCAGGTAGAGGGCAGCGAGATTGACGGACAGATCCGCATTCGCCATTTCCGTTACAGCTCCCGGCAGGAATATCAGCATCTGTATTGCTCCGAATACAGAGCTGTATGTTACTATTTCCATGGCAGTGTATCCTGATTCTGAAAATTTACGGTTAAGGACATTGTAACCTGCGAATACGACAGCAACGCCGAACATCCAGATGATTCCTGTATTTATGGAAAGTATGCCGTTCCACATTATGAGGATCAGAACACCGGCAAAAGCACACAGTATAGATAGCCATCCTGTAAAATTGATTTTCTCTCTGTACAGCTTGAACACAGCGATTGCAGTTATTATCGGTGAAACTGCCGTGATTATGCTGCCGGTAGCTGAGGTGAGAGTCATCATGCCCATATTGAAAAATATAAAATATACTGAAAACCCCAGCATGCCGGAAAGGAAAAACCACAGAAGGTCCCGTACACTGAACGGTTTTCTTATGTGACAGATTTTCCCGATAATGAGAAGCACTATCACAGCCAGTACACATCTTATAGAGCCAAGAGAATATGCGGAAATCTGATCTCCGATGACTCTTGTAAACGGGAAACTGGATCCCCACAGCAGCACAGTGGCGAATGCATAGATATTTACTTTAAGTTTGTCATGTGTTTTGTTTTTCATAATCAAGATCCTTTATCAGTTCTTTTTCGCTGGAGTGACATGAATATTCCGGCGACACATAAAACAGTGAATATTATAAAAGCAATATGCATAGTCCGGATCAATTCATCAGAGGCTATGTCATAAAGGGATATGTTCCCTAAGGTACCGCTTACGACGAGAGTTATAACAGCCATACCTGCGGACTGACCTGTAGTCCGCATGGTAGCCAGTATTGAATTTGCCACACTGAATTTGGCAGGAGGTACACATGCCATGATCACATTTGTGTTAGGAGAAGAAAAGAGCGATATCCCTATCCCTGCTGTGGAAAGAGCGGCAGCTATTGCCCATACAGATGTATTTTCACTTATGAAAGCGAAGAAAAGCAGTGAAAGCGCGCACAATCCCATGCCTGCGGAAGCCAGCTTGTAAGGAGCTATTCTGTCGGAGATCCTGCCCATGGCAGGTGAAAGAACAGCCATGAAGAAAGGCTGGGATATAAGGATAAATCCTGCGGTCTGCGAGGAAAAGCCCAGAACTACCTGGAGATATATGGAAACCATATACCCAAGGGCAAAGGTGGCGCTGTAATTGAACAGCGCTGTTATATTTGAAAGAGTATATATCCTGTTGATGGAAAATATACGTACATCTATGACAGGATTTTCCGATTTCAATTCGTTTTTTACAAAAAAGAAGCCGAGAGCAAGACCGAGGATTATGAACAGCCAGCCGAAGTTTGTGGAATTTAGAGAGGTAAGACCATATATAATCGAAGATATCATGAAGACATACAGTACATTACCTCTGATATCATATAATTTTTTTCCATATGAATTTGTTGTCCTGTCCAGCCATTTTACGGTTACAAAAAAAGCAAAAAGGCTTACGATCGTACCGAATATGAATATGGATTTCCACCCGAAATGATTGTTGAGTATACCGCCTAAAACAGGACCCAGTGCCAGACCGGAATATGTGCCTGATGTCACCAGACCTATGGCTTTGCCTCGTTGACTGCCCGGGAAAGAGCTTATCGCTATAGGCATGTTTGTCGCAAATATCATGGAGGCTCCTACTGCCTGTATGACGCGCATAAAAAGTATGGACTCTGAAGTGGGGACAAATACGGCGGCAAGTGAAGACATTCCGAAAACAGCGATTCCGATAATGAGTATGCGGCTTCTGCCTGTGCTGTCGGCAAGTTTGCCAAAAGGAACAGACATAGCGGCAACAACGAGAGTATATGACGTTATGACCCATCCGACCGAAGATGCGCCCATGTGAAAATATATGCCCATGTCAGGTATGGCAAGATTAAGGGCGCTGCCTGCGAAAGTAGTTATGAAGGCTGTGCTTATGCCCACAAGAATAGCTGATGTTCTCCGGGATTTGGTGTAATTGTCAGATTCCATTATATCGGTAAAATATCCTTTCATGCTATATATATGATTATAGCATATCACTTGACAAACTGAATGTATACTTTTTAAAATTATCTTTTCATAGTGTGGCCGATATGATATCATATGTGAGGATGGATGGTATTCGTTGTTGAAACTATACCAAAAACTTTACACCAGAACTGATATATTCATTTCCTCAGGCTGCCACAGATGCGGACGCTTATATCCGGAAGGAACAAGACGAAGGAATATCGGCATTCATATAAAGGGAGGTCGATAGATTGAATATAGGTTTTATAGGAGCAGGAAAGGTAGGCTGCAGCCTTGGCAGATATTTTGCCGAAAACGGGCGGGATTATTCGCTCTTTGTAAAAGGTTATTACAGCCGCAGCAACATCTCTGCAAAAGAAGCGGCGAATTTTACAGATTCCGTAGTATATGAAAGTATCAGAGCTTTAACAGATGATTGTGATGTTATATTCCTTACCGTTCCTGACGGAAGTATTCAGACCATTTGGCAGCAGATCAGAGATTACGATATTAAAGGGAAATCAATATGTCACTGTAGTGGTGCGATGTCCTCCGAAGATGCATTTAGCGGTATCGGGAAGACGGGAGCTTTTGGATATTCAGTCCATCCGCTGTTTGCGGTAAGCGATAAATACAATGCTTATCGGGAACTGACGGGTGTTTTTTTTACCATTGAAGGATGCAGGAAGCAGGATGAAAGCCCGGAAATCAAGAATCTCATAAGTGCGCTGCATGCTATGGGCAATTCAACTCATATGATAGACAGTGATTGTAAAACCGTATATCATTGTGCTGCTGCCATGGCCAGCAATCTTGTGTGCGGGCTCATAGACCAGAGCATGAAGCTTATGGAAAGATGCGGATTTACGCAGAAAGAAGCGGTAAAGGCGCTTGCTCCCATATTGACGGGGAATATGGCTCATATTGCTGAAAGAGGTCCTGCCGACAGTCTTACGGGGCCTATAGAACGAAATGATACGGAGACTGTGAGAAAACATCTTGAATGTCTGCATGATGATGAAATTGATATTTATCGCTCATTGAGCAGAAGACTTGTTGAAATAGCGCAGCGCAGGCATCCTGACCGGGATTATTCTGAGATGGCAGAGTTGTTAAGAAAGGAAATTGAAAAATGAAAAATACTGTTGCAAGCTTACTGAAGATGAAACAGAACGGTGAAAAGATATCGATGCTCACATGCTATGATTATTCGACGGCAAAACTGATGGAAAAATCCGGGATAAACATGATTCTTGTAGGAGATTCTCTAGGCAATACAATGCTGGGATATAAGGATACTCTGGCAGTGACAATGGAGGATATGATCCATCATGGGGCTGCGGTAGTAAGAGGCGTGGAGGATACTTTCGTGGTGATGGACATGCCTTTTATGTCATATCAGCCTTCTGTATATGATGCTGTGGTAAATGCCGGCAGACTGATAAAGGAGACGGGCGGAAATGCAGTAAAGCTTGAAGGTGGAGCGGCAGTCAAGGAGCATATAAAGGCGATAGTAGATGCCGGGATACCGGTAGTTGCTCATATAGGGATGACGCCGCAGTCAGTAAATGCATTCGGTGGTTTCAAGGTGCAGGGAAAGAGTGAAGAGGCAGCTGCCCAGATACTGCAGGATGCATATGACGTACAGGAGGCAGGTGCATTTGCAGTGGTGCTTGAGTGTGTTCCTGCGAAGCTTGCGGCTCTGATAAGCGAAAAGCTGATGATACCGACAATCGGAATAGGCGCAGGTGAGGGCTGTGATGGTCAGGTGCTGGTATGGCAGGATATGCTGGGGCTTTTCAGTGATTATGTTCCTAAGTTTGTAAAGCATTTTGCAAATGTAGGTGAAACTATGGTACAGGCCTTCATGGATTATGACCGGGAAGTAAAGGAAGGTGTGTTCCCTGCCGAAGAGCACTGCTTTAAGATAGATGATGATATAATAGATAAACTTAAGGACAGATAATATGATAATAGCCAATACTATAGAAGATGTGCGAAAAGAAGTGAAAAGATGGAAAGCCGATGGCCTTACTGTGGGGCTGGTACCGACTATGGGAGCGCTGCATGAAGGGCATGCTTCTCTGATAGACGAGGCGGTTTGCGGGTGTGACCGTGTTGTGGCCTCGGTATTTGTCAATCCGACCCAGTTTGCTGCCGGAGAAGATCTTGAAAGCTATCCGAGGGATTTTGAACATGACTGTGAGATCCTTGAAGCAAGGGGCTGTCATATGGTGTTTCATCCTGATGTGGCAGAGATGTATCCTGAAGGTTTCGGTACGTATGTAGTACCTGAAAATGATATGATAAGGCAGCTTTGCGGTAAGAGCAGGCCCGGACATTTCAAGGGAGTATGTACGGTGGTCAGCAAACTTTTCAATATCGTGACGCCTGATAAGGCGTATTTCGGACAAAAGGATGCGCAGCAGCTGGCCGTGATACGCCGTATGACAGAGGATATGGCTATGGATATAGAGATCGTAGGGTGCCCCACAGTGCGAGAGAAGGACGGGCTGGCGAAGTCGAGCCGCAATGCATATCTGAATCGTGAGGAGAGGCAAGCGGCGGGTGTTATATATTCATCCCTTAAGGCTGCAAGGAAAAAAACAGAATCTCCTGAAGGTGCGGCTGTTTCTGCCAGAGGGCTGACAGAGTATATAGAAGCTCTGATCAAAACGGAACCTATGGCTGAGATAGATTATATAGAAGCCGTGGACGGAAAAACTCTCATGCCGAAGGAGATCGTTGAAAAGGGAGATCTCGTAGCGGTGGCGGTTTATATAGGAAAAACTAGGCTTATCGATAATTTTACTGTATGATAAGTATCATATGATATGAAAAGAGGAAAATATGTATGTAGATATAATTTTCATATTATATATAGCTGCCATATTAATGTCATTTATATGTCTGGTATTTATAGGACTTATTTTTGTACGAAAGGATTACAGGATAAACAGGACATACATAGTGGTGAGACGGCTGGCTGTTATTGTGATGCTTACGGATCTTCTGTATTTCATATTTTATTATCGTGAGGTGGTGCAGAGCAGATATGAGCTTGATCTGTTATTCAGGATAATAGATTATGTATTATGTAATGTTCTGGTAGTTTGCTGGTTACTTGTTCTGGCGGAAATGATAGACAGAAAAAAACACAGACTTATATTGTCGGCAGGAGTGACTGTAACCTGTATAAGGCTGGTAGCATCTGTATTTGTTACGACTTTTTTCATGGGAAAGTATTACGATATTGCAGACCCATTCATATGCAGGCTGTGGATGATCTCAGAGGCTTTCTTTGTATCTGTTACTTCCATAATAATAATGTATTATGGGATATGTGGAATAACTGAGTGTGTCAGCAGATTGAGAAGGAATTACATCATGATATGTTCAGGACTCATAGTTCTGTGGGGAATCGTTCAGGGAGTGATAGACTGCGGACTGTTTGCAGGCAAATACGGTATATCCGCATGGGATATGGAGATACCTGATTTTACGGGAGCAATACTTTTTGCCGTTAATCTGGCTACCTGTATATTTGTGTTTAAGGAAGATTTCAGTCCTGTTTTTCTGGAAGGTAAAATCGGTGGTGAATCAGTGCAGGAACCCGATAATGCACTTGATATAATAGCCCTTGATCATAAGCTTACGATAAGGGAGCGAGAAGTTCTGGGATTCTTATATCAGGGATTTACAAATCCGGAAATTGCAGAGGAGCTTTACATTTCTGTT
>CALCKF010000085.1 GCA_937966095.1 uncultured Eubacterium sp. | reverse complement strand
ATGGGGTAAGGCTTACTCTTGAGTAAGTGCCATCTGTATAATATTCGCCTCCGACTGTGACTACATTATCAGGCTTTTCTCCAAATGATCCTCTAGGAAGACCTTCACACACTCTTCCCATTATCTGTGACCAGAATGCTGCAGCAGTAGCACTGCTTGAAGTAAGCTTCATATTCATGTCATTTCCCATCCACAATGCTGCAGTGTATTGTGGAGTGAAACCTGAAAACCATATATCATAGTTGTTGTCAGTAGTACCGGTCTTACCTCCGACAGGCTGAGATCCTATGCTGGCATTTCCGGCTATACCTTGAGAAACTACAGTACGCAGTATATCCGTCATTATCCACGCAACACCTTCATTGTAAACCTGTTCTCCTTCCGCAGTTTTTTCGAACAGAACTTCATCATTTGAATTGAGGACCTTTGTATAGGATATAGGCTCTTTATATTCACCTCCGTTAGGGAAAGTGGCATAGGCGGCAGTAAGATCCAGCGGTGTGATACCATTGGACATACCTCCGAGTGCAAGTGCTGCCGGATTGAGATCATTGACATCTCCTTCATCGTCAAGCGTCGATATACCTACTTTTTTCAGCATAGATGATGAATAGTCAGGCCCTATCTGCTGATATATCTTTACGGCGCACACGTTTACCGACTGCTGCAGAGCGGTTCTGAAGGTCATCTGGCCTCTGTATCCGGAATAGAAATTCTTTGGCCATGTTTTGCCGTTAAAACGCATTGCAGCATCGTTTATTATACTTCCTGCCGTGATATAGGATCCCCAGTTGCTTCCGTCACTGTTATCAAGACTCATGGTCTTTCCGTCTTTTTCATATTCGTAACTCATTTGGAGTGCAGGGCCATACACTGCTATAGGCTTTATGGAAGACCCCGGCTGTCTAGGATTTATTGCTCTGTTGTAAAGCTGTTTTCCTGTAGTTCCGCGTCCTCCTATCATTGCCTTTATTTCGCCTGTAGAGTTCTCCATTATCACCATAGCAGCCTGAGGTTGCCGTATCTTCTGCTTCAGACTGTAGTTTGCACTGGAAACAACATAATCATCTCCGCTTTTTACAAAGAAGTCAGGATAGTCGGTGAAAAATTGAGCGGATATTATGACATTACCGTCATTATCTACGGTTTTATAGCCCTGAGGTATAGAAAGAGCTCCGCTTTCGATGAAGTAGAAAGAACCGTTGTCCCTTGTGTACATCCCCTTGAACTCTATGCTGACATCAGGCTCTCCGTTGACTTCGGTTTTGTATATATTGAGACGTTTGCCGGCCAGTATCTTCATGCTGCCGTCACTTTCCATAGTATATTCACCGCTCTTAAGGGTAAATTCGTCATTATCGTTGAAATAATGAGAATAGTCATAGAGCATTATTTTTCCGCTGTCATCCAGCAGATCGCCGGAACTGTTGGTCCTGGCTCCGGCAACACCTGAGAAATTACTGTCGTCTCTGAATTCATCCTCGACTATCTGTTGTATGCCGGAATCCATTGTAGTATATATCTTAAGTCCGTTTGTGTATATCATGTTCTGCGCATCTGCTTCGCTTATGCCGTATTCTGAAACTATATCATCAGTCAGCTGACTCACTACGTAATCAGTGAAATACGATGATATGCCGGAACTTGATGATATACCGATCTTTATATGGTTTTTAAGATCATCATTGAGGGCAGCATCCTTCTCTTCCGAACTTATGAATCCTTCGGAATACATATTGTTAATGATGGAATCGCGTCTTTCTTTAGTGATATCACCGTTGTAAAGATATGTAACCGTATCAGTGCTTGATATCGTAGGAAGCGATCCTGAATTTGAGTTCTCGTAATCAGCCTTTACAAGAGCGTATGTATCAGGTGACTGAGGCAGAGCTGCAAGAGCAGCACATTCTATAACATCGAGGTCCTGTACATTTTTCGAGAAATATGACTGTGCCGCAGCCTGTATCCCGTATGAGTTGAAGCCAAGATATATGGTGTTCAGATAAGCTTCCATTATATCTTCCTTTGAAAGATTCTTTTCAAGGATTATTGTACAATAGGCTTCAGATATCTTTCGGTTCAGGCTTCGCTGGCTTTTTATTTCAGAAAGATATACATTTCTGGCAAGCTGCTGCGTGACCGTGCTGGTGCCGCTTATCTGTCCGCCGCCGAAAATACTGTCTTTGATGGCTCCCATCATCCTGATGAAGTTGAAGCCGTTATGATCCCAGAATGTCTTGTCTTCTATCGCAACAACGGCGTTGACCATATCCTCTGGGATATCTTCATAATCCACTATAGTTCTGTTGCCTTCTGAAAAATAAAGATTCTCTATCTCGTTTCCGTCTGCATCATACAGTACTGAACGCTGTGAAAGCATCGAATATATATCGTCGGTGTTGACTTTAGGTGCTGTGGCAAAAACGACACCCACATAGATGCCCACAGCCATTATAACTGCCAGAAACAGGAGTCCTATGACCTTGAGGACATTGTGGGAACTCTTTCCGGGATCTGCAGGCACGGTATTCTTTTTCTGAGATTTGCCGCCTTTTCCTGAAATACGAGATCTTATGGATGAACTGTTCCTGGATTTTCTTGAGGAACGCATATTCCTGCTTCCTCCGGCAGCTGAGGAACTGCTGTCGCTTCTTCGGCTGCGCGTATTATCCCCGGTTTCGGTGACCTGATCAAACTGTGCAAAAAATTCATTTATATCGTCGTTATTATTTTTGTTGTATCTATCAGACAAACCCATTTCCTCCTAAACTTGAATTAACCGTCATAATTATAACATTAAAAATATCAAAAGTACAAGAAAATAAGGAAGTTTTATATCTTCTTGACAAAAACAACATAATGGAATAATATGTAAAAAAAGGTAAAAACAGGATTTAGAGAAAGGCGCAAAAATGATAAGACGTCCGCTTATGTATATTACTGCATCATTTACAGCAGCAGTGGCTATTGCATGCAGCTTTGGTACAGGATATGCGGTAACAGGTATTATAGTCATAGTTACGATACTGCCGGTCATGAAGTTTTCCAACAGGACCGCTTATACTGCAATGCTTCTTATCTTGTTCTCATATACAGCTGGAACAGCAGTTTTTTATCTCGATGACAGGGCTTACCGCTCATCTTTGTTTGATGATGGAGAAAAAGTGTGTCTGGAAGGAGAAGTGATGGAATCAGATGTGAAAGACGGTACAGGCGATACGGAGCATATACAGGTGAAAATGAAAACAGATATAGAAAAATCATGGACAGGAAGAAAATATGAAAAAATTCTTGTGAATTTTTACCGAGATAATAAGGATAAAGAAAATGCCGGTCATTCAGATTATCCCATACCGGGAGATGAGATATGTGTAACAGGGGAGATAAGACAGCCTGACGGAAGAAAAAATCCCCGGTGTTTTGATTATTCACTTTATCTGAGAACGATAGGGATAAGTACATCTGTAAATGCGGAAAGTATTGAAATACTCACAGATTCAGGGTCAGATACCGTGATCGGAAGACTGCATGTCATCAGAGAAAATTTTATCGGGAAGCTTGAAGAATGCGCCGGAAATGAAACGTCATCGATGATGGCGGGCATACTTTTCGGGAAGGAAGATGATATTGACGAAAGTGTCCTGGAAGAATTCAGGATGAACGGGACTGCTCATATACTGGCTGTAAGCGGACTTCATATAGGGATGGTATATGGATTCATATCAAGATTATGGATATGGAGAAAGGGAAAAGCTTATTTTACAGCAGCCATGCTTTTCCTTATATGCTATTCGGTGATGGCCTCATTTTCTCCGTCGGTGGTGCGGGCTGTCATAATGATAGGATTTCATATCTTTGCGTCCATAAACCATAAAAGGTATGATCTGTGTTCGGCAGCACTCATTGCAGCTCTTATGATGCTGCTAAAAAATCCTATGTATCTGTATAATACAGGATTTCAGATGTCATTTATAGCAATATTTTCAATAGTTTTGATAATGCCCGTTGTAAACAGGGCATATAAGGGCATATTGCTTGGAGGTATAGCAATACAGGCAGGGATCGCACCATATGTAGCATATAATTTCAATTACTTTTCTGTCGCTGCGGTGTTTGTAAACATACCGATAATATTTATAGCCGGGCTTGTCGTTCCTCTGGGGATAGTATCGATAGTGGTTGCGGAGACCTGCCCATATCTTTTTCAGGTGTTGGCAGGAATGATGAAGATATTTTGCGATTTGATTACCGAATTGAATCATGCGACGGTCATGGACGGGATCACAGTTTTCAATGTGACAAGCCCGGATATCAAATATATATCGTTATATTATATAGCTGTGATTCTTTTCTTGTCAGAGGAAGGGAGACTTGCTGTCATCAGAAAGGGAAAGAAGATGATTATCTTTACTTTGATCATATCGGTTTCCATATCGATGATTCTGGGAAAGATAAATCGTGAACCGTTTGACGATGCGGAGGTGATATTTGTGGATGTGGGACAGGGGGATTGTATACATTTACGTACTGAAACCGGTGAAAATTATCTTATTGATGGGGGAGGAAGCGACGGATATGATATAGGCCGTAAGGTGTTGAGACCTTATCTCCTGAAAAACGGTACAGACATGCTTGATGGTATATTCGTCACACATCTGCATACCGATCATTATAAAGGGGCAGCGGAACTTTGCCGTTTGGGGATGGTCAAAAAGCTGTTTATATATGATGGCAACAGGAAGATTGAGAAAAAGGTTATGAAAGAGACGGGTATGTCACGTGAAGATATAGTTTATGTCCATATGGGTCAGAACCTGAAGCTTTCGGACAGATGGTCTTTAGATGTGCTGTGGCCTGAGAAGAGAACAGAAAAGCAGTATGCCGACATGCTGTCTGATGATGAGGATGAAAACGAAATGAGCCTTATACTTAAGCTGATCACAGATCGGTATTCTGTACTGCTAACGGGAGATATAGACACGGAGTGTCAGTCTTACCTTGCTGACAAGTGGGGAGGCAGATTGAAATGTAGTGTGCTGAAAGTGCCTCATCATGGCAGCAGATACAGTTACTGTGAGGAATTCGTCGAAGCTGCAGATCCGGAGTATGCGGTTTTCCAGGTGGGAAAAAACAGCTTTGGACACCCGGATGAAGGAGTGATTGAAAATTATAGAAGAAAGGGTATAATGATATATAGAAATGATAAAAACGGAGCTGTTGCATTTGACTTAAAAAACGGATATAACGCTCAAGCGATTAAGATGGAGAAAGACAGGTAGATAATGTCATATGACTTTCAGAGGAAAACGGAACATGCCTTCATAACTATAGAAAAAGATATGAAAGGAGAAATGCTGCCCAAAGTTGTTCTGCTGTGCGGCCAGGAAGAATACCTTATAAAATGGTATTCGGATGCAATAATAAAAAAATATGTCTGCAGTGAATGTATGCAGCTGGATCTTGTAAGGCTTGAAGGAGACGATGTTACTGTCGGAAAGATAATTGAAAGTCTTGAAACCGTAAGTCTTATGTCTGAAAGAAAAGTAGTACTGCTTCCGGAATTTCCTCCTGCGGGAGGGCGTACGCTAAAGGGCTTTTCCCAGCCGGATACGGAAAAATTCACAGAATATCTGGGGAGGATACCGGAAGGAAGCATGCTGCTGATAACGTCTCATGATGATGAGGATGGCAGAAAAGGAAAGAACAGGCTGAGAGCGGCAGTAGAGAAGTATGGTCGTGTATATGACTTTAAGCCTCTTAGTGAAGGTCAGCTCAAAGGATTTATAGAAAAGAGATTTAAAGGTGCAGGAAAAAGATATTCGCGTCATGTGGTCGACAGGATAGTGTCTGACAGCGGATATGGGAACAAGACGGTGGATTACAGCCTTTATAATCTCGACAATGATCTGAAAAAGATGATAGCACACAGCGGCAGGGCTGAAGAGATCTCCATGGATGATGTGGACGGCATACTGGCTGTAAATCCTGAGAACAACGTGTTTGCGATGCTTGATGCTATAGGACGCAACAGAAAGGATGAAGCATTCAGACTGCTGCATAATCTCCTTGTTTCCGGTATGCCGGTCTTCAATCTGCTGAGAATGATAACGAATCAGCTGGAGTTGATGCTTTCGGTAAAGGAGATGAAAGAAGAGGGGATGTCCATGACAGATATGCAGAAGCACCTGGGAATACATCAGTTCAGAGTAAAAAAAGCTTTGGGTGCTTCAGGGCATTTTTCAATGGAAGATTTGAGGAGGTCCCTTTCTGCAGCATATGATGTTGACATGAATATAAAAACAGGACTGTTTGAGGGAAATCTGGCTCTGGAATATTTTATTGCAGGATTATAATGCACTCTGGGATGGCAGTATATGTTTACCGGAGGTCTTATCGTTTGATTTTTGTTTTAAAATGGGCTATTATATTTTTATGATTTTGTTTTGGAGTGCTTATAGTCAAAGCGAGGTAATATAATGAAAGATAAATTTATGGAACAGCTGTCTGAAAGAGATATAAATGCAGAAATGGGAGTCACCCCTGTAAAATATGCCTATATAATGCAGATGGAAAAAGAAGATGATTCGAGAGCGTTCTGGTTTGTTGAAACTGATGGAGATGTAGATGCCGAGATAACCAATTTTGTAAAATGGAATATAAGCGAATATATCTTCGCATGTGTGAAAGATGAGGATTATGAAAACGGAAAGTATATGATCGGACAGATAAAAGATCTGAAGGATTACGGTAATCCTCGAGGTATACATGAAGATGAGATATTTATGACGATGAGTTTTGAAGAGCTTGTCGATGCTTTAAAAGCATAATGCCGACATCATGATGCCGGCAACTGGATTTTGCCAAAGGGCTTCAATAAATGCGGAACTTCAGGAGATATGTGAACTGGAGATTCCGTATTTTTTATTCAGTTTTGCATATACGTTGAAACGCTGCAATTTGCAGTATCATGAGACATCATGTCTAATATTGATTTTCGGTACTAAATTTGATACAATTATATTGTCTAGTCAAAATTAATAAGATAAGAGGATCAATAGGAGGAACTAACATGAGTGAAAAAGGTTGTGATTGCAATTGCACTCAAAATAGGGAAGCTCAGTTCAAGGATCTGGCTCCCGTATTGGAGCAGTATGCAAAAGTACCCGGTAGCCTGATTACCATTTTGCAGAAAACTCAGGATATTTATGGATATCTTTCGATGGATGCCATCAACTATATATCCGAAGTAACAGGTATAAAACCTGCAAAAATCTATGGTGTGGCAACATTCTACGCACAGTTCAGACTCAAACCGATCGGCAAATATTTGATAATGCTATGTCAGGGGACTGCATGTCATGTCAACGGTTCCGAAATTATAGAAGAGGCTGTATGCGAATATCTTGATATCAAGGATGGGGAGACGACTGATGATGGTGTATTTACGCTGAACAATGTCGCATGTCTGGGATGTTGTTCACTGGCTCCTGTCATGATGGTAAAGAGCGCAGAAGGAGATGAAACATACGGTAATCTCACAAAGGATTCCGTAAAGCAGATCCTAGCGGAGATCAGAGAAAGGGCATAGGAGGTGACTGGTATGAAGGTAGTAATAGGACAGGGAAGCTGCGGTGTTGCCACTGGTGCCAAAAAGACCGCTGCCGAATTTGAAAAACAGATTGCTGATAGGAATCTGGATATAAAGGTTGATATAACAGGATGTGTAGGCACATGCTATCTTGAGCCTATAGTAGATATCTATGAAGACAGCGGAGAACTGACCAGATATGTGAAGGTGCAGCCTGAAAAGGTGGAGAGGATAGTTGAGGAGCACCTGGCAAATCACAGAAAAGTGCAAGATGATGCCATTTCTGATGAGGATAAGCAGTTTGTAGAAAAGCAGAAGAGAGTTGTGCTGAGAAACTGCGGCGTTATAAATCCGGAAAATATAGAAGAATATATTGCAGCTGACGGTTATAAAGCAATAGAAAAAGCTCTTAAAATGAAGCCGGAAGAAGTAATAGAAGAAATAAAGATTTCAGGACTTAGGGGACGAGGAGGCGCCGGATTTCCGACATGGTTCAAATGGAATGCTGCAAAACAGAATCCGGGAGATGAGAAATATCTCGTATGTAATGCCGATGAAGGAGACCCCGGTGCTTTCATGGACAGATCGGTACTGGAGGGAGATCCGCATTCACTTATAGAAGGTATGATAATAGGCGGATATGCCATGGGAGCCACTCAGGGAGTGATATACTGCCGTGCCGAGTATCCGCTTGCAATAAAGCGGCTTGAAATCGCTATGGAACAGGCCAGGGAAAAAGGATTTTTAGGGAAAAATATATTTGACAGCGGCTTCGACTTTGATATTTATATAAAGGCCGGCGCCGGTGCCTTTGTATGCGGTGAGGAGACAGCACTTATCGCATCACTGGAAGGGGAGAGAGGAATGCCTAGACTTAAGCCTCCATTCCCTGCAGAAAAAGGATTTTGGCAGAAGCCTACAGATATAAATAATGTAGAGACTCTTGCAAACGTGCCTTGGATCATATATAACGGTGGGGCGGCTTTCGGATCAATGGGCACTGAAAAGAGCAAAGGAACAAAAGTATTTGCTCTTGCCGGCAAGATAAAGAAAGGCGGACTTGTAGAAGTACCGATGGGTCTCACTCTGAGAGATGTGATATTCGGTATCGGCGGAGGAATAAAGAACGACAGGAAATTCAAAGCGGTCCAGATGGGCGGACCTTCCGGGGGATGTATACCTGCCGATCTTATAGATACTCCTGTAACATATGAAGATATCAATAAAACAGGCGCCATAGTAGGATCAGGCGGTATGATCGTAATGGACGAAGATACATGCATGGTGGATATGGCGAGGTATTTTCTCAACTTTACCAGGGATGAGTCCTGCGGAAAGTGTAATTACTGCCGTATAGGGACTAAGAGGATGCTTGAGATACTGGAGAGGATAACGGAAGGAAACGGAAAAGACGGAGATATAGAACTGCTGGAGGAACTGGCAGTGAAAATAAAGGACGGATCCATGTGCGGTCTCGGACAGACCGCCCCGAATCCGGTTCTTACGACTCTGAAGTATTTCAGAAATGAGTACGAGGATCATATTTATAATAAGAAATGCACAGCGGGCTCATGCAAAGCGCTCATAACGTACAGTATAACTGATGCATGCAAAGGATGTACTTTATGTGCCAAAAACTGCCCTGTGGATGCTATTTCGGGGAAAGTAAAGGAAAAGCATGTGATAGATACGGAAAAATGTATAAAATGCGGCAAATGCCTTGAGACATGCAAATTCGGAGCTATAGAAAAGAAATAAGAGAGGAGGAATAAAGATGAACAGATTCAGACTTAATATAAACGGCAAAGAAGTTACGGGTCTTCCGGGCCAGACTATTCTTGAAGTTGCCAGAGAAAATGATATTTTCATTCCAACTCTCTGCTACGATGAAAGAACCAAGATATATGGATCATGCGGCATATGTGTATGCGAGGTGGAGGGCAATCCCAAGCTTTGTAAGGCATGTGCGACGGAGATAGCGCCGGGAATGGTGATCAGGACCGATACAACCAGAGTTATAGAATCCAGAAAGACAAATCTGGAGCTTCTTCTTTCAAATCATGTGGGTGACTGCAGACCTCCGTGCGTGCTGGCATGTCCTGCTCAGACAGACTGTCAGGGTTATGTGGGTCTTATAGCCAACGGTGAATATGAAGCGGCACTGGAGCTTGTCAAGGATAAGATCCCCCTTCCTGCATCACTGGGGAGAGTTTGTCCTCATCCTTGTGAGACAGAATGCCGAAGAGGACTTATCGATGAGCCTGTATCCATCCAGTGGCTGAAAAGATTTGCAGCGGATCAGGATCTCATGAGTGATGATATATTCATACCTGAATGTGATCCTGATACAGGAAAAAGGGTAGCGGTGATAGGCGGCGGGCCTATGGGGCTTTCCGCAGCATATTTCCTTCGTCAGAAAGGCCACGGAGTCACTGTTTTCGAGGCAATGCCCAAGGCAGGAGGCATGCTGCGATATGGAATCCCTGAATACAGACTTCCTAAAGAAGTTCTGGATGAAGAGATACTTACAATAGAAAAAATGGGTGTAGAGATAATAACCGATACGAAGATCGGTACTGATATACCGTTTGAAACTGTAAGAGAAGACTTCGACGCAGTACTGCTGGGAATAGGGGCCTGGATATCTACCGGTGTAGGATGCAAAGGCGAAGATGCCGAAGGAGTGATCGGCGGCATAGATTTCCTTAGAAGAGTAGTGAGAAATGAAGAGATAGAGCTGGGAGACAAGGTCGCTATAGTAGGAGGCGGAAATACAGCTATGGACGCCTGCAGGACTGCCGTACGCCTTGGAGCCAAGGAAGTATATAATATATACAGAAGGACGAAGGATGAGATGCCGGCCGACATGGTCGAGATCGAGGAGGCAGAAGAGGAAGGCGTTATATTCAAGAACCTTACCAATCCTATAGAAGTCATCAAAGATGAAAACGGTCATGCCAAAGAAGTCGTACTTCAGATAATGGAGCTTGGAGAACCTGATGAATCAGGAAGAAGAAGGCCGGTGCCGGTTGAAGGAAAGACCGAGACGATAGCGATAGATAATATGATATTGGCAATAGGTCAGGCAGTGGATGCCGAAGTGTTTGACTGTGATAAAACGAGAAAAAATGCTATTGCGTATGATAAAGAAACTTTCATGACAAGTATTCCCGGAGTGTTTGCGGGAGGAGACTGCGGAAATGACAAGATTTCAATAGCAGTGGAAGCGATCGCCGATGCAAGGAAGGTATCGGATATCATAGATGCATATCTTGACGGTGAAACAATAAGATATGAAAAACCTTATTTTGTTGAAAGAGATGATATAACAGAAAAAACATTTGAAGACAGGGAGAAGATGTGCAGACCTGAGATGCCGCAGCTTTCACCTGAGGAGAGAAGGGACAATTTCAGTGAAGTAATACCTGACGGATATACTCCGGAAGAAGCTGAAGCGGAGGCATCAAGATGTCTTGAATGCGGTTGTCACGATTACTTTGAATGCAAACTGATAGATCTCGCGCATCAGTATGATGTTCATCCTGACAGATTCGCAGGAGATAAGAACACTATAGAATATGAGGATGATCATCCGTTTATTGTCAGAGATCCTAACAAGTGTATATTGTGCGGACTCTGTGTAAGAGTGTGTGATGAAGTCATGGGTGTAGGAGCTCTCGGGCTTGTCCACAGGGGATTTGATACTGTAGTGAAACCTAATCTTGAAAAACCGCTTGTAGAATCGGGTTGCATATCATGCGGACAATGTGTAAGCGTATGTCCTACAGGTGCACTTCAGGAAAGAACCACTATGATAAAGGAAACTCCGGTAGACACCTTGGTGACCGATACTACATGTGCCTACTGTTCGGTCGGATGCAGCTTCAAGCTGGAAACATATGGTGATATGCTGATCAAGGCAAACCCTGATAAGAACGGAACTGTAAATGCAGGTCTGGCATGCGGAAAGGGAAAATGGGGGTTTGACTGTTCCATGCTGGAAGATAAATTGGAAGAACCGCTTATCAAGGATGGATCCGGATTCCGAGAGACTGATTACCATGAAGCTCTTGTGATGATAGCTAAGAAGTGTCAGTCTGTTGCAGCAAGATATGGAAAGGAAGCCGTAGGCGTTGCAGTTTCAGACAGATATACAAACGAGGAAGCGTATGCGATAAAGAAAATGGCTGAAGCTATGGGAGCCACTATATTCTGTATGAACAGCAGAAAGAGCGGTATAGCTAAGGTGACAGGATATGACGCATCGCCTAATACCATAGATGAACTTCTTTCAACTGAACTGATACTGGCAGCAGGATTCGATGTGAAGGCAAATCCTGTTATACAGCTGAAGATGAAACAGGCAGCTGAAAGAGGGGCTAAAGTTATACTGATAAATCCTGAGGGCTACGAGCAGTCCGCCGGAGCTTTCTCTGAGAAAATATACACTGAAAACAATCTGGATTTCCTTAAGTCTGTAGCTAAAGCCATAATAGACAGCGGCAAGGGCGAGAGCTTGAGAGGATATGAAGAATTTGCCGAAAGCATCAGCGATGCTGAAGTAAGCGATGAAGCTAAAAGAGTGGCTGAAATGTATATGAGTGCAAAAAAAGCGATGATTGTATTTACTCAGAATATGATCACTTCTGATGCGGCGACGCTCCTTGCTGATATTGCCATGATAAGCGGTCATATAGGAAGCCCTAGGGACGGCATACTTCAAGTCAAGCCTAAAAATAATTCACAGGGTCTTGTCGATATGGGCATAACGGCAGGTGCTGAAGAACTTGAAGGCCTGAAGGCACTTATGGTCTTTGGTGAAGAAGCGGAGATAGATACGGATAAACTGGAATTTCTTGCAGTGTGTGATACACATATGACAGCTTTGGCATCTAAGGCTGATGTAGTTATACCGGGTACGGGTTTTGCATCAACAGATGGAACATTCACAAATACAGAACGCAGACTTCAGCTGGTACAGGCGGCCATAGATGAGAATGTGGCTCTCAGCAACTGGGAAGTCGCTGCAGAAATAGCGCATGTATTTGAAGTGGATTATCTGTGGGAGGATACGCAGGATATTTCCGAAGAAATGAATGATACTGTGCCTGCATATAAATATGCACAGATTGACGAGATACTCGGAGGAGTGCTGGAACCTATAGAAAATGCCATGCTTGCAGCAGTGGGTGACGGTAAGTTTGCAGATCCTATAAAATGCACCGACAGTCTTATGAATGTAATAATGGAAAGACTGCCTGAACCTGCAAATCCGACAGCATAAAATATAGAGACAGCTGAAAAAGTAAATAGTATTTTAAGAAAAGAAAGGCCGTCAGATCGTGATATGTTTTACGATCTGACGGCCTTTGCTTTTTATTATGCCTATCAGCTATTCATTTCAGTTTTTGCTATATGTAATTATAATGTGAATTATAGATGTCGGTTTTCTGACATTGAAGTTTTTCAGTTGTCATAATAAGAATATAAGAGTAAAATATAAATAATAATCGAAAGGAGATCATGGCTGTAATATCCGTAGCCGTGTTGATGAGAGGATGTCTTTTGTAATATTTGAAAACGTTGGTAAGATCTATAAAACGGGCGACGTTGAAGTACAGGCTCTGAAAGGAGTCAGCTTCGGAATAGAAAAAGGCGAGATATGTGTGGTAGTCGGACAGTCAGGGGCAGGAAAGACTACGCTTCTTAATATACTGGGAGGTATGGATACTCTGACGGAAGGCAAGGTCATACTGGATGGAAAAGACATATCATCCTTTAATATGAAGCAGATGGCAACTTATCGGAGATTTGATATAGGATTCGTATTTCAGTTCTATAATCTTATTCCGAACCTGACGGCGCTGGAAAACGCGGAGATAGCTTCGCAGCTGTCTAAAAATCCTTTGGACAGTGTACAGATGATGAAAAACGTGGGACTGGAAAACAGGATGAACAATTTTCCTGCACAGCTTTCAGGAGGCGAGCAGCAGAGAGTGGCAATAGCAAGAGCACTTGCAAAAAATCCCAAACTGCTGCTGTGTGATGAACCTACAGGAGCACTTGATTATGAGACGGGAAAATCAATATTGAAATTACTGCAGGATACATGCAAATCAAGCGGAATGACGATAGTAATAATAACCCATAACTCTGCCCTGACTGCAATGGCGGACAGGATAGTAAAAATAAAGAACGGAACGATAGCATCTGTGAAGATAAATGACAATGTTATCCCTATCGAAGATATAGAGTGGTAGATACGGAGAAAAAAATGACAGGGAATATTTACTCCAAAAACATAAGAAGGACCATATTGGGAAGCATGGGAAGGTATATAGCAATACTTGCAATAATTGCCCTTGGAGTAGGTTTTTTTGCAGGAGTCAAGAATACAAAGGGGTCTATGATGATCACCTGTGACGAATATGTTTCCCAGTATAAAATGTATGATCTGAGAATTGTATCCAGCTACGGATTTACGGAAGATGATGAAAAAGCGTTATCTGATATGGATGAAGTGTCTGTAGCGGAGGGCTCTGTAACTTCAGATTTTTTTTCCGAGGACAATGAAGGAAATTCCATAGTAATAAGTGCCCACTCGATGACAGAAGATGTAAACAATGTGGATCTGACTGCCGGAAGACTGCCGGAAAGTGATAACGAATGTGTTGCGGACAACCACTTCTTTACCGAAAAGGATATTGGAAGAAAACTCAAGGTGACAGAGGAAAACGATCAAAATACCAGGGATACGATGAAATATGGAGAATATGAGATAGTAGGCCTGGTGAATTCACCTTACTATATGATGAAAACAGAACGCGGCACGACTTCTCTGGGTGACGGGAAGGTCAAAGCTTTCATATATGCTCCCGAAGGAGGTTTTACGTCTGAATATTTTACAGAGATGTTCGTTATCCTCAAAAATCAGGGGTTTGTTTTCAGCGATGAATACAACAGTAATATTGAGGAAGCAAAAGGCCCGGTGACGGAAAAGGCGGAAGAACTTGCAGAGAACAGATATGATGAAATAGTCTCAGATGCCCGTAAGGAAATAGATGAAGGGCGAAAGGAACTTGATGATGGTATAGCTGCTCTTTCAAATGAAAAGTCAGATGTATATGCCAAGCTTGAGGAGGCCAGGGCTCAGCTTGATGAAAAAAGCAGTCAGCTGAAGTCAGGGAAACAGCAGCTGGCTGAGCAGAAGAATTCTCTCAGAGATCAGAGGGAGCAGGCAGTATCAGGTATAGAAAAGATAGAGGGACAGCTTGCTGTTCTTGACCCTGAGGAATATCCTGAAGAAGTCGAGGCGTTAGAAGTGCAGCTGACCCAGTTGAACAGTAATCTTACCCAGATAGACAGCGGTCTTGAAAGGATTGCTGCAGAGCAAGCAGATCTGGTTTCAGCGGAGGAACAGATAGAGCGCGGATATGATGAATATTACTCCGGCAAGGCAGAGGCTGACAGCAGTTTTGCCTCTGCAGAAAAAAAACTGTCAGATGGTGAGACAGAGTTGGATAAATCCGAAAAGGCATTAACAGAGCTGGCAACACCTGAAATTTATGTCCAGGACAGAGAAGACAATATAGGATATGGATCTTTTGAGAGCAATGCTGATATAGTCGACAGCATTGCAAAGATATTTCCTGTTTTTTTCTTCCTGATAGCGGCGCTCGTATGCTCCACGACGATGTCAAGGATGATCGATGAGGAGAGGACTCAAATCGGAGCATTAAGGGCACTTGGATATACTTCAGGGAAGATAATGTTCAAATATATGATATATTCAGGATCGGCTGCTGTCATAGGATGCATTCTGGGATTTTTTGCAGGCTCAAAATACTTTCCGTATGCGATATGGATAGCTTATGGCATGATGTTCGGGTTTGCACCTATAGAGTTTTATTTCAACTGGCAGCTTGCCCTGATATCAATAGCGGTATCTCTGCTGTGTTCAAGTGGAACGACATATCTTGCATGTCGCGGACAGCTCAAACATATGCCAGCAGAGATATTGCGCC
>CALCKF010000084.1 GCA_937966095.1 uncultured Eubacterium sp. | reverse complement strand
AACAGTAAAAATGGAAAGGAGAGTATGATTTAGCTTCTAATTAATCATACAAGAATAAATATGGTAAATATCAATCTTGAAAAAAAAGTGGCAATAGTTGTTGGCGCAGGAAGAGGTCTGGGAGAGGCTATAGCCTTGAAGCTTTCAGAGGCCGGAGCTGATGTTATGCTTGCTGATCTTGTCATAGAAAATGCACAGGAGGTTGTAGAAAAAATAACTGCAAGAGGAGGCGTAGCAAAAGCATTTAAAGTAGATGTTACAGACCAGTCAGAAATAGATGATCTTGTAGACGGTGTTGTCAAGGAGTACGGCAAGCTTGATATCATGATAAATAATGCCGGGTATAACATTATAAAGCTCTTTGAAGATTCCGATATACAGGAATTCAATAAGCTTATAGATATAAATCTCAGAGGAGTTTATTACGGGTGTAAAGCTGCTGTCAGACATATGATCAAACAAGGGTACGGAAAGATAGTTAATACATCTTCTCAGGCAGGGAAAGCGCCGTTTGACTATCATTCTATGTATTCTGCCACTAAATTTGGTGTAATTGGAATGTCTCAGGTTATGGCAAAAGAACTGGGGAAATACAATATCAACATTAATTGTATATGCCCTGGGATCGTGCGTACTGAGATGTGGGAACAGAATCTGCGGGAATATGATGGATATGACAATTCTATAGATCCTGAAACCCGCTGGAAAAAGGTTGTTGAAAATATACCTATGAAGAGACCGCAGGACCCTGAAGATATGGCAAATGCTGTGTTGTTCCTGTGCTCTGACATGGCAAAAAATATTTCTGGGCAGGCATTGAATATAAATGGTGCTCAAGTATGCATATAAAAAAATTTCTTAAATAATTTCCTCGGAAAGGAGAACGACTATGAAATCTTCAATCATTGCAGATAAAGAAAAAATTGACATTATCGAGAGAGAAAAACCGGTAAGTGACGGACATAAGGTTGTTATAAAAGTGGCCTATGCAGGAGTATGCGGTTCAGATCTGCATTACTGGCATTATGGCGATACTTGGTCTAAAGGCTGGATCATGGGGCATGAATTCACAGGATATGTGGAGGATCCGGGAGACAGAGAAGATCTGAAAAAAGGAGACAGAGTTCTCTGTATGCCAAGT
Organism: uncultured Eubacterium sp.; assembly: GCA_937966095.1. GTDB lineage: Bacteria > Bacillota > Clostridia > Peptostreptococcales > Anaerovoracaceae > Lentihominibacter. The sequence goes on along the minus strand of CALCKF010000084.1, from coordinate 49,854 downwards.
AAAGCATGTCTTGAATGCGATTTTTGCGCAGAAGGCAAGACCAACTGCTGCGAGGCACCTCTTACTAACGCTATAGGTATCGGTACTCCGGGCGGATTTGCTGAGTATGTCATGGTAAGATCACATCTTCCTCAAAAACTTGAGGACAACGTATCATTGATAGATGCTGCTGTTGTTGAACCTTGCGCTGTAGGATACGCCGGAGCAAGAAAGGCGGGAGTCAGGAAAAATGATTCAGTTCTTGTTGTTGGCGGAGGCATTATTGGACTGATGAATGCGATGTGGGCAAAAAAAATGGGTGCCAGAAATGTAGTTTTAGCAGAGTCAGGAGACAACAGAATAGCATTTGCAAAAAAATGTGATTTTATAGACGAAGTAGTAGATGCAAAGAATGAAGATTGTTTGGAACAGCTCCTTAAAGTGAACGGAAACGAGATGTATGATATCGTATTCGAATGCGTCGGGATAAAAGCAACTCTAAATGGGTACATAGACGTTATAAAATCAGGTGGGAAACTGATGCTTTTGGGAGTACCTAATGAGGAAATCCCATTCAGGTTCAATCCGATTGTTGTGAGAAATATTTCCGTAATACCTTCACATGCATGGACATTTGAAGAATTTAAAGAGACTTTGAAAGAGCTTACGGAAGGTAAGCTTGATCTCAGGCAGTTTGTTACAGATATAAAACCGTTTGATGAAATTCAGTCTGTGTTTGAAAATCTGGCTTCCGGAGATACAAAAGACATCAAGGTCTTGTTGAAGGTGTTTGGAGAATAATGATGTCATTGCCTTCTTAAATATAGTTGTTCAGGCGTATCTTTGATGATGCGCCTGAATAACAAAAAAAGGATGTGGCACTTATAGGTTTATTGGAAGAGGTATTATAGAAAATGAATTTGACAGCATTGTTAGTGATTTCATATATGGCGGTAACTATAGGGATTAGTTTATATTTTAGAAAGAGAAACAATGACACAAAGAGTTTTATGACTGCAAAAGGTGAACTGGGTGTTATTCTCATAGTTCCTCTTTTGTTTTCTGAACTTATAGCCGGCGCAGGAACTATAGGAAATGCACAAAAAGCATTTAATATGGGGTTTTCTTCTGTCTGGGCTGACTGGGGACTGGCATTGGGAGTATTTCTTTTTGTAATACTCACATTGAAATTTTATATGTCAATGAATAAAACAAAAGGTGTTATATCCGTGCCGGAAGCATATAAGTTCATGTTTGATGAAAAATGCAGGATAGTCATGCTTTTCGTCATATTCATAACTTATCTCATTCTTTTTTCAAATCAGCCTGTTGCAGTGGGAGCGATAATAGGACCACTGTTTGGTATAGATGAAACTCTTGTTGCATGGATAGCAGCGGGCATATTTATTTTAGTGACTTTATCGGGAGGAATGAGAGGTATTGCGTTTATGAATTTTATGCATGCCGCTATCATGATGATAGGAATGGGAATTGTTGCATATAAGGCTGTGACATATGCAGGAGGATTTGACAGACTCCATTCAGTACTGCCCGAAAGTTATTTCAGTTTTACTCAGCCTGACGTTCTCACAACTATAGCTAATGGATTGGGAACGGCAATTTCAATGCTGGCAGCAGCAACTGCAGTAACTGTGAGCTTTACTTCTAAAAGCCTGAAAACTGCAAGGATAGGTATGCCTATTGCAGCTTTGATAGTAGCGCCTTTTGCAATATGTCCTTCTCTCATAGGCATGTGCGCTAAAGTAGTCATGCCTGATATAGACTCAAGCGGAGCACTTTTCAGTATGGCTCATGAACTTGGAAGTATATACAGTGGAGTAGCAAGTATGGCGATCTTAGCAGCCGTATGGTCTACAGCTCCTGTTTTGATGATGATCGCCGCAACTACTCTTACGCGGGATCTTTACAAAGTGATAAGGCCTGATTCATCTGACCGGCAGGAACTCTTGTTTTCAAGACTGAGCATTATCGGCATAGGTGTGGTAGGTACATTTTTAGGACTTACTGCAGAATCAATTCTTGATCAGATGTATGGTGCTTTTCAGATAAGGTCCATAGTGGCTATAACTTTATTGGTAGCACTTTTCTGGAAACGCGTGACGACAACAGCTGCATTTTGGTCGATGCTTGTTGGGGGAACGACTGCAGCAGTATGGTTTTTTGCAGGCAATCCTTTAAATATTTCATGCTTCTGGCCGGGAGCAGTATTATGTCTTGTGATACTTATAATGTTGACATTTATTACTAACAGAAAAAACGAAGTGTCGCCGGGATACATACTTTATAAGAAAGCTGTAGCCGGGTTAAAGGAAAATGATAAAAAAGAATAATCGTTTTAATGATCAATAGGAGTATGGATCGATATGAAGATTGTTTACAAATCGAATGCAGGAGTTATTTTGGAAACAGATAATATCAGAATGGCTGTGGATTTGTTCTGTGATGCCGAAGATCTGCCATACACGTCTGTGTCTGCGCAGCTTGTAAAGGCAATAGTAAATCGGGAAACGCCGTATGAAAAAATCGATTATATGTTATATACCCATAAGCATATAGATCACTTTAATGCGGAAATGGTCAATGAATATCTGTCTGTGTCAGGAAAAACAAAGATAATAGCGCCATATGGGACAGCAACACAGTTGTTGAGCAGTTTATTTGAAGAAAAAGATAATTCGATTATTGCTTTGAGCATGGATAAAAAAGAAAAGCTGAAATTTGAAGATAACAGTGTTTCTATTACTGCATATGATTTTAAGCACGAAGGTAATGAAAGCTCTGAAGAAGAAAATATAGGATATCTGATCGAACTGGAAGGGAAAAAAATACTGCATGTAGGCGATGCATGCATTTCAGAAGATAATTTTAATCACACTGGTCTGGAGGGCGAAGAGATTGATTTGCTTATAGCCCCTTTCCCTTATATTACAAGAACAGATGGTATAGATATTATTTCAAAATACATAAAACCTAAGAAAATAGCTGTCGTTCATTTACCGGCAGACGAAAAAGATTTTTGCGGCTGGAACAGAGCTGCCCGTAAAAGCGCTCAGAAAATGCGAAACGGATTTGCTCAAGTGTCGCTTTTTACGGAAATCGATCAGGAAATTAACATTTGACTGTATTAAAACTTTAATTAAACAGACATTGAAGGAGGTACGCTAATGGCAATAAAAAAGATGAATCTGAATATAAACGGAGCTGTTCGTATGGTTATATGTGATCCCGAAAAAGATACGCTTGCTTCGTTAGTCAGGCGGTTGGGGCTGACCGGTACCAAGGTGGGATGCAATGCAGGACAATGCGGGGCATGTTCGGTTCTGGTGGACGGAAAGGTCGTAAGATCTTGTGTAAGAAAGATGAAAACCATTACTGAGGATATGAAAATAACTACTATAGAAGGAATAGGCTCGCCTACAAATCCGCATCCGCTGCAGCTTGCATGGATAAAATATGGCGGCGTACAGTGCGGATTCTGCAGCCCTGGATTTATAGTATCATCTTATGCACTGTTGAAGAACAACCCTGATCCTACAAGGGAGGAAGTAAGAGATTGGTTCCAGAAAAACAGAAATGCATGCAGATGTACGGGATATAAGCCTCTGGTGGATTGTGTAATGGAAGCTGCAAAGGTAATGAGAGGTGATGAACCTGTAGAACATCTGGAATATAAGCCATCTGAGGACGGCAGAGTATATGGGACTTCGATAATAAGGCCGGCTGCTATTGCAAAGGCTACAGGTACCTGTGATTACGGGGATGATATCGGTATGAAGATGCGGGATGTATTGCATTTGGCAGTGGTATTGCCGGGAGTATCCAATGGCAAGATATTGTCAATAGATACATCTGAAGCAGAGAAAATGCCGGGTGTAGAGAAGATAATAACAGCCAAGGACGTAAAAGGGATAAACAGGATCACCTGGCCTCTTGGAAATCCAAGATCTAAAACAGATGGATTTGATCATGAAATAATCTCATCAGAAAGAGTATACAGGTATGGAGATGTAGTGGCAATGGTTGCTGCCCGTACAAGAGATGAGGCAAGGGAAGCAGCTGCAAAAGTAAAAGTGGAGATAGAAAAATTGCCTGAATATATGAATATCCTGGATTCATGTGCTGAAGATGCTATGCAGCTTCATCCTGAACATCCGAATATTTATTTGGAACAACCTGTATTCAAAGGCGAGGACACAAGAGATGTCATAGATGATTCGGAATATTATGTAGAAGGAAGCTTTTATTCACAGCGTCAGCCTCATCTGGTATTGGAACCTGATACTAACCAGGCATACGTAGATGATGATGGAGATCTTGTAATACACTGCAAGAGTCTGGGTCTTGCCACACCTATAGGTACTCTCGCAGCAGGCATAGGATTTCCGAAGGAGAAAATCCGTATCATAGAAAATCCGACGGGAGCCAGTTTCGGATATTCTATTTCTCCATTGACACAGGGACTCGTAGCAGTAGCAACTTTAGCCACGGGGAAACCTGTCACGATCACTCTCAGCTATGAAGAACATCAGCATATTACTGGGAAAAGAGCTCCTTCTTATACAAACGCAAGACTCTCCTGCAATGGAGATGGAAAGCTTACAGCAATAGAGTATGAAATCGCGTATGACAAAGGAGCATATTCAGAAGTTGCAGGAATACTTATACAGAAGGGAGTACGTTTTATGGGGGCCCCTTATGTTATCCCAAATGCTATGGGATTGTCAAAAGCTGTAATGTCGAATCATGCATATTCCACAGCTTATAAAGGGTTTGGTTCTCCTCAGATATATACTGCCTCAGAGCAGCTTATCGATATGCTAGCTGAAAAAGCCGGAATAGATCCTTTGGAATTCAGATATATGAATGTATACAGAGAGGGAGATAAAAGTATAAACGGCAACACTTTTTCAGTATACCCTATGACGGATATTTTAGATAAACTGAGACCATATTATAAAGAAGCATGTGAAAGAGCAAAGAAGGAAAGCACGGATGATCTGCGCCGAGGTGTAGGCATCGCATGCGGTATGTATAATGTTACTTCCGGACCTAATGATCATGCAGAGGTTGCATTGGAGATAAATCCTGATGGCACATTTACTTCATATAATACATGGGAAGATCAAGGACAGGGCGCTGATGCAGGTACTGTGATACATACTTATGAAGCTTTGAGACCTCTTGGTGTAAAACTTGATCAGATAAAACTCTGCATGAATGATACAGGTCTTTCTCCTATTACTGGTCCGGCTGCGGGAAGCAGATGCCATTACATGGCCGGCAATGCAATAAAAGACGCAGCGGAAAAGCTGATCAGCGCTATGAAAAAAGACGACGGCACATATAGAACATACGAAGAAATGGTGGAAGAGAATATACCTACTAAATATATAGGTGTATTTGATACGACGAGCTTTACTAAAACTCTCGATCCTAATACAGGACAGGGAGATCCTACTGCGGAATATACATATGGCGCATTTTTAAGTGAAGTGGAAGTAGATATGAAGACAGGTAAAACCAGAGTGATGTCTATTCGTTGTGTAGCGGATGTAGGTACTATAGGCCATCCGATCAATGTTGAAGGACAAGCTTTCGGCGGTATGCAGCATGGAATAGGTATGGCGCTTTCGGAAGATTACCAGGATGTGAAAAAACATCGTAACATGGTGGGTGCAGGATTTCCGTTTATAGATATGATACCGGATGATATGCATGTAGATTTTGTCGAAACGGAAAGACCTACCGGACCATATGGATCCAGTGGATGTGCTGAACTTTTCCAGACATCGCCGCATGTTGCTGTAATAAATGCTATCAATGATGCATGCGGGGTAAGGATACACGAGCTTCCGGCAACTCCTGAAAAGGTATTGCAAGGTATATTGGCAAAGAGGGAAGGAAGGAGTATAGCTCCTAAAAAGTACTATCTCGGAGCTGATTACTATGAAAAGATGGAACAAATCAAAGCCGATCCTGTTTCGGAATAATTGACGGCAGGATAAATAAGGGCAAAATGAGGGAGTAAGGCAATGAGCTTAGACATATTAAAATTACAGAAATTGATAAATAAATGTTCAAGAAATGAACCAGTATATTGTGAAAATGCCTGTCCATTTTCTTTTGATGTAAAAAACTTCTTAAATAAGATGCAGAACAACAAAATTGATGCTGCTTATAAATTTTATAAAAATACAGTCTTATTCCCTCAAATTATCAGTTCTATTTGCGATGCTCCATGTATTGGTGAATGTATAAGAAAAAACTTTGGAGGGAGCATCGATATAAAAAGGATAGAGAAAGCCTGCTGTGTTAATGCAAAGAACAGGACGAACCGGGAATATTATATCCCAAAGAAAAATAAGGCAGTAATCATCATAGGTGGCGGACTAAGTGGAATGGGATGCGCTATGAAACTTTCCAGGAGAGGATATTCCGTCAAACTTTTTGAAAAGGAAGCGCGGCTGGGAGGCAGATTGTGGGAGCAGCTTACAGAAGATTTCACTGCAGAAATATTAGAAGAAGAGCTGCAGTTCCTGTTTGATCAGGAGAACCTTGAAATATTTACGGAAAGCGAGATCAATTCTATCGAAAACTTAAAATTTGATGCAGCTTTCATAGCTACAGGCAGAACTGGCAATGTTTTCGGTTTGAAACATGCCTTTGGTAAAAACAGTCTTGCATCAGATCATAACGGAGTATTCTTTGCATTATACAAAGAAAAAGATAATCCTGCGGAAGCACTTAGAACCGGCATACTGGCAGCAAATGAAATCGAAGTGTTCTTAAAGGTAGGCCGTATGGAGCCGCAAAATGAAATATATGAAAAAAAACTGTCTGGATTAAAAATAGATTTAGACAAAGTGACAATACATAGACCATCTGTAAAAGATCAGAACAAGGCATTCACTATAGAAGAAGCTGTAGAAGAATCTCGCAGATGCCTTCTTTGCGGATGCAGCACCTGTGTTGAAAACTGTGAAATGCTCAGTAAGTATAAAAAATATCCTGAAAAAGTAATAGAAGATATCAATGCAACATTGAACGTAATGGAAGGATATACTGTAAGGATAGCATCACGTCAGATAAATTCATGCAATCTATGTGGCAGCTGTGTTCCCAAGTGTCCCAGTGATTTTGATTTTGAAGATTTGTTTCTGGAAAGCAGGAGACAAATGCACAGAGCAGGTGATATCCCTCCGGCGTACCATGATTTCTGGATAAGAGATATGGAACATGCTCTAGCAGATCGTTCTCATGCTGTACTGATGAAGAAAAACAATTGTGATCATTTGTTTTTTCCCGGATGTCAATTAGGGGCATCGGATCCGGAATATGTTGCAAGATCGTACGATTATTTAAATAAATATCTTGATAACGTAGGTGTTATGCTTTCATGCTGCGGCGCACCGGCTTATTGGGCCGGAGACCAGGAAAAGTTTGAAAGTGTCATCGATGATATAAAAAGAACCTGGATCGATATGGGAAAGCCCGAAATAATTTTGGCATGTCCGCATTGTGGAAAAATGTTTCAAAAATATTTTTCGGAATGCAGTTTTAGATTCATATATGAGATAATAGGTGATCACGGTTTTGAACCGGTTGTTTCCGGGGGAAAAATCTATACGATTTTTGATCCGTGTGCTTCCAGAAATTTCAGAAGTATGCAGGACAGTATAAGAAAAATAGTGCATTTATGTGGATTCAATACAGAAGAGCTGGAAAAAAACGGTGAAAATGCACAGTGCTGCGGATATGGCGGCCATATACATGAAGTCGATAAAGATCTGCTTGATAATATAGTGAGAAACAGAATTGAAAGCAGCCCGAACGACTATATCACATATTGCACCAATTGCCGGGATATTTTTGCATCTGAAGGAAAGAGGGTATGTCATATATTGGATTTCCTCTTGCTGTCAGACGGGGAAAGTCTGGATTCAAAAATGGCCAGAAAAGTTCCGCATCTTTCTCAAAGAAGAAAAAACAGAGAGGAGGCTAAGCATAATATGGAACTTCGTTTTGGCATAGATAAAAAAACAGAAAACAGAAAAATGAATTTGTTTATTGATGATTCTTTAATGGATAAAATGAATAGAGCTCTGATTTTGGAAGAAGATGCACAGGATGTTATTGAATCATGTGAAAAAAACAATTATAAACTTCTGAATAAAAATACGGGTAATTATATAGGGCATCTGCAGCGACGATTTATGACATACTGGGTGGAATACAGAAAGGAAGAAGATGGCTTCAGACTTATCAATATCTATTGCCACAGAATGAAGATCCAGGAGGAATGCGATGACGGAATCGAAGACAGATAACATTATATGTATGAAATGTAATGTTGAACTTGTAGAATCCAAAGTAAGTTTTTCTTATCTTAAACATAATTTTGACACTAAGCTGCTGAGATGTCCAGTTTGTGGTCAGGTATATATTCCTGAATCCCTTGTCAAAGGTAAGATGAGCGAAGTGGAAAAAGCTTTGGAGGAGAAATGAAAAAAAGTATTGATACATGTTGTTTTAACAGGGAAGAATAAAATGATAAAGTTGAAAATAGACTATAACAAGTGTATAAATTGTAAAAAATGTGTGATTGCGTGTCCTGCAAATGTGTTCAAATCAGACGATAACAATGTATATATTGATAAGAATATGATTTGTATAAAGTGTCTGCATTGTGCAGCAGTATGCCCGAAGGAAGCAGTAGGATTCGATGATAATAATAACAATACTGAAACTATATTGAGATCCGATAGCTTTAAAAACGCAGGCGGCATATCAAAAACTATAGAAGAGTACATCACAAACAGAAGATCATATAGAAATTTTAATCGTGATATGGTGCCTAAAAGTGAAATATTGCACGCTCTGGAAGTGGCAAAATGGGCTCCGAGTGCGAAAAATGAACATCCTGTAAAATATATTGTTGTTGAGGGAAGATCCAAACTGGATATAATAATGGATCTTGTGATAGATTATGTCAGGAAAACAAATATATCTCCTGAGATAATAAGAATATATCAGCAAGGCAAGAATATAGTTATGGGAAAAGCCAATACGATCATAATAGCTCACGCCGATCCAAATGCGACTAATCCGGGAGTAGATGCGGCATTAGCCTTATATAGTGCTGAATTGGTTCTGCAGTCCCATGGGATAGGGACATGCTGGTCAGGATATCTAATCGATATCTGCAATGATTCAGAAGATATCCGTAATATTATAGGTATGCCGGAAAATAATAAGATATACGGCGTTATATTAGTTGGTTATGTTGAAAATGAAAAATTTTTAAACATACCTAACAGATTGGACAAGATAGATGTTGAATGGATATGAATAAAAGAAAATCAAAGAGGTGGATCATGGATTATAATACTATTATATTTAAGGTGGAAGAAGGAATAGGATATGTTACGATCAACAGACCAAAGTCATTAAATGCTTTGAATACGGAAGTTCTTTGTGAACTGGATGATGTTTTCAGAAAAATAAATGATGATGAACAGGTAAAAGTGGCGATAATAACAGGTGAAGGGAGAGCTTTCGTAGCAGGGGCGGATATTTCTCAAATGGTGGATCTGTCAGGGATAGAGGGTCAGGAAATGATGAAAAAAGGTGCGAAAGTGATGAATTTAATCGAGTCTGTAGATAAACCGGTGATAGCAGCAGTGAACGGTTTTGCTCTTGGGGGAGGATGTGAACTGGCAATGGCGTGTGATATCAGGATCGCGTCTGAAAATGCACAGTTTGGACAGCCGGAGGTCAATCTTGGGATAATCCCTGGTTTCGGAGGAACACAGCGTCTCCCGAGACTGGTCGGAAAAGGAATGGGCAAGCTGCTGATTATGACTGCTGATTATATAAAAGCAGATGAAGCAAAGGAGCTGGGGCTTGTTGAAAAAGTTGTTCCTGCTGAAGATCTGATTCCTGTTTGTAAAGAAATCGCGGAAAAGATAATGTCAAAAGCACCGATCGCGATAAAAGCTGCCAAAGCATCTATAAATAACGGTATAATGTTAGATCTTGAAACTGCTGTTGCATTGGAGGGGGAAGCTTGCGGCGCACCATTCGCATCTGAAGATCGTGTAGAAGGAATGAGTGCTTTCCTTGAAAAAAGAAAAGCGGAGTTCAAAAATAAGTAAATTATAAAAATATAAAATTCCTCTGTGTGAAATTATACTGATTCCCAAAAGACAAATGATCATAGAGGGATTTTTTGTTTTAGAAATATATCAGAAAACATCTTGAAAAATATATGTGCTCTGGATTAAAATAAAAATCAAAAAAAATGAATGGAATCGAAACTTCTGATCGTATTATATATGAAACTAAAAATTACGATCAGGAGGATAAAGTTATGAGAAAAGTATTGATAATCGTTATGATGATGTTGCTGGTATTTGCGATCGCTACGGCGAGTGTTTTCGCATCTGGCGCCGGAAACGGGAATTCCGCAGTAAATGTAGCAGACAGGATATGCCCGGCGATAAATGAGTGTGTCAACAGCGGACAGTGTGTCGGGAATTACGTAGATCAAAACAATGATGGCATTTGTGATAATCGCAATACAGACGCGAGCTGTATGAGAGCAAGAGCAGGACATCATGACGGAGGATACGGACACGTAAACGGCTGCAGAAGATAACAATATTAAGAGGTGCAGATAATGCGAACTGAAGGAGAGATAAACAGAGCCATCGAAATATATTCAGATACTGTAAGACGTATATGTATGATACATCTGAAGAATTATGCCGATACGGAAGATGTCTTCCAGACAGTATTTTTAAAATATGCGACGAGCTCTGTTTCTTTCGAAAACGAGCAGCATGAAAAGGCATGGTTTATCCGCGTAGCTATAAATGCATGTAAAGATCTGCTGAAAAGTTTTTTCCGCAGAAATACAGTATCACTGGACTGTGTGATGGAGACTCCGGATTCATTACCGCCTGACAACAGAGAAGTGCTGGAAGCGGTACTTTCACTTCCTACAAAATACAGGGATATCGTATATCTGTATTATTATGAAGGATATACGGCTCCTGAAATAGGCCGTATACTGAAAAAAAACGTAAACACGATATACACGAACCTTACCAGATCAAAGAAGATGCTGAAGGAAAAGCTGGGAGGTGAGGAAGATGAATGACAGGATAAAAGAAACATTTGAAATGATAAAAGCGGAATCGGAACTCAAGGACGGAGTCAGAGATTTCATACAGAAAAATGCAAAGGACAGCAGCGGTTTATATAGCAGACCGCTGCGTAGAAGGCTGATACCGGTTGTGATATGTATGATGTTCATATTTATGGGTGCTGGAGGATACTGGGCATATTTCACTCCCACGGCAGCTGTAAGCATAGATATAAACCCGTCGCTTGAACTTGGTATAAATCGTTTCGATAAGGTCATATCAGTTGATGGATATAATGATGACGGAAAAGAACTGGCAGCATCTCTTGATATAAGATTTGAAGATTATGAAGATGCTATAGATACCATACTTGAAGATGAAAAAATAGTATACCTGCTGTCCAATGATGAGATCCTTTCTATTTCAGTCATCGGCCCTGACGGAAAACAATGCGAAAAGATTTATTCACATGTAGAATCGTGTACGGACGGACATGAAAATGCATATTGCTATTCTATAGATGAAAAAGAAGCAGAGAAGGCCCATGATGAAGGACTCTCCTACGGGAAGTATCGTGCATTTCTGCAGCTGAAGGAGATATACCCTTCCATAACGGCTGATGAAGTAAAGGATATGACTATGAAGGAAATAAATGATCTTATATCATCTGCTTCGGAAAGCGACAGCGGTAACGATCAAAACGGCCAGCATGAAAACGGTCATCACGGCTCAGAAAACGGTAATCATCATAACGGATCACAATAGCTCATAGCCCGGGGAATTCCGGGCTTTTGCTTTTCAAAACCTATTACAGCGGATATATTCTGTTGAAAATAATCGTGGATACGGCTATAATTATTTAATGACATACAGGATATTATTATGAGTTTTTAACAGGAAAACTAATGCACCATAAAATAAGAAAGACAGGAAGACGAAATACTTCAAGGAAACGCAGCAAAAAATGCAGAACCCGTGGAAGCATATATGGATATGGGAACAGGAATATAATTTTTTGTGTCGCGGCAGTTATAGTGACCGTTTCTGTCGCTTTTTTTGTGATAAATATATATTATTATATTACCGGAAATGATGTTACGGAAGACAACAGATACCCTGTAAAAGGAGTAGATGTGTCATCATATCAGATGGATATAGACTGGCAGGGACTGGAAGATGAAGGGTTCAAATTCGCATTCATCAAGGCAACAGAAGGAAGCAGTCATGTAGATGATAGTTTTGAATATAACTGGGATGAGGCAAATGATACGGATATACGTGTAGGTGCATATCATTTTCTCAGTTATGAAACCAATGGCAGAAAACAGGCGGAAAATTTCAAAAAAACTGTAGATAAAAAATGGGGTATGCTTCCTCCTGCCGTGGATGTTGAATTGTATGGAGATTATCTGGAAGAACCGCCGGAGGAGCAGCGTCTGCATAAGATACTTGATGAATTTCTGGAAGCTATGGAAGATGAATATGGTATGAGGCCCATAATATATACCAATACTCATGTATATGAAAAATACATTTCCGGACATTATGACGGATATGATATATGGATAAGCGCTCATGACATACCTGATAATCTCACTGACGGAAGTGAATGGACATTTTGTCAGTATACCTTCCATGGCATATCTGACAGTGTCGCAAACGGAGAAAAATATGTGGACCTGAATGTTTTCAACGGAAGTTCATGGGATCTGAGAAATTATGACGGGAAGTGAAAAGGAGGAAACTGATGTTATCCAGATTTAGCGTGAAAAAACCATTTACTGTGCTGGTTGCAATAGTTGTCATAATTGTTTTTGGTGTGATTTCTTTTATAAAAATGACCCCTGATCTTTTCCCTAATATCAATACTCCGTATGTAATAGTGATGACTGCATATCCAGGGGCAAGTCCTGAAGAGGCTGAAATTGAGATAACAGAACCTATGGAGCAGCAGCTGGCAACAATTGCCAATATAAAAAATGTGACATCAGTTTCGTCTGCCAACTATTCGCTGATACAGCTTGAATTCACAGATGATGTCAATATGGATGCCATATCAGTAGATATAAGAGACAAGATAAATCAGATAGAAGGAAGTATGCCTGAAACCGCCGGTACTCCTGTGGTAATGAAAATAAATCTTGATATGGTACCGGTCGTAACAGCAGCAGTAGGTATGAAGAACAAATCTTCCGGCGAGGTTTCGCAATTTACAAGAGACAATCTTGAAAATCCGCTGGCAGGAGTTGAAGGCGTTGCTTCAGTATCAGCCATAGGCATGATATCAGACAGTATACAGATAGTGCTTTCACAGGAAAAAATAGACCGCATCAATGAAAAGATGTCAGCTGCAATAAGTGAAGAACTGGGATACGCCAAAGGACAGATAAGCGATGGGATAAACGCAGCTGAGGAAGGGCTTGGCAAAATAAGTGAAGGGAAAGCCTCTATCACATCAGGACAGAAACAGTCAGCAGAAAAACTTGCAGTTATGAAGGCACAGCTTCAGAACAGCAGGCAGCAGCTTCAGAGGCTTAAGGAGCAGGGACCTGTTCTTAAAAAACTTCTGGAGAGGTATGATGATGCAGTCGCTTCAGGTGACATACAGAGCATAAATGATATTGAGAGGACCATAGCTCTTATGGGAATGACTGCGGAATCTCTCAGAGAAGCTGTATCACAGGTAGATACCGTAGATCAGCAGATATCAGCGTTAGATGATGCAATAACAAGTCTTGATGTAAATGGTTCGGTAATGGATTTTGAGCTGAGCAGCAGGTATTCAGATCTGTCGGCTGCAGGAAGTACTATAGAATCTACAGTGAATCAGTTGCAGAGTGCTCTTTCTGAAGTACAGAGCTCAGAAAAAGCAGCTCTTGCAAGTGCCGACATGACAGGCGTGCTGACAATGGAAAATATATCAGCGATTCTTAATGCACAAAATTTTTCAATGCCTGCAGGATATGTGACAGACGGAAAAGCGGAGATACTTGTAAGCGTCGGGGATAAGATAAAGAACAAAAGCGAGCTGGAAAACCTGGTCTTGATGGATATGGGAATAGAAGGAGTCGATCCTGTGAGACTTTCAGATATCGCAACTGTTACTTACGGGAACCAGGGGAATGACACATATGCGAAAATCAATGGAGAAAACGGCGTGCTTCTCAGCTTTACAAAGCAATCCAGCTATGCTACTGCTCAGGTGTCCGAAAACATAGCGGACAAGTTTACACAGCTTGAAAAGCAGTATGATGATCTGGAATTCACTATGTTGTCAGACCAGGGTGAATATATAGATATAGTAATAGATTCGATATTGCAGAATCTTCTTTTGGGAGCTGTTCTTGCTATAATAATACTGTTGTTTTTCCTGCGAGACATAAGACCTACATTGATAACAGCCGTAAGTATACCGATCAGTGTTGTATTCGCTGTAGTAATGATGTATTTTTCCGGTGTCTCTATCAATATGATATCGCTGTCGGGTCTGGCCATCGGCGTTGGTATGCTTGTAGATAATTCTATCGTAGTCGTTGAGAACATATACAGGCTCAGAGCTTTAGGATACAGCAGGATACAGTCGGCGGTTTCAGGAGCCGTACAGGTGTCGGGAGCCATTACTGCTTCTACTCTTACAACTATATGTGTATTCGTCCCTATAATTTTCGTGAGCGGAATGACGAAAGATCTGTTTGTGGATCTTGCATTGACTGTTGCATACTCTCTTATAGCTAGTCTGATAATAGCTCTTACTCTTGTTCCTGCCATGGCTAAGGGATTGTTGTCTAAGGATACGAAAAGGTCGATATTGTCGCAGGATGGTAAAACCATAAGAAAATACAGACAGATAGCTGCATGGAGCCTTGTTCATAAAAAGACCCTTATAATCGCATCAATAGCTCTGCTTGTATTATCTACAGGCATTGCTCTGTCAAAAGGGCTGTCTTTCATGCCTTCTATGAGTACTCCTCAGATTTCTGCAACTATACAGATGCCGGAAGAAAGCTCCCTAGAAGAAACGTCCGAGGTTACAGATAAAGTTTCTGAAGAGATCGCAGGCGTAGAAGGCGTAAAAACAGTTGGTGCCATGCTTTCAAGCGATATGATGGGGATGCTGGGAATGTCTTCTACTCAGCAGGATGTCACATCAACTACTCTATATATAGTGATGGATGATGATAAAGTCGAAAACGGCAGTATAGTGGCTGATAAGCTTGAAAAAATGGCTGATAAATACAACTGTGAAATAACAACATCTGCCGACATGGATATGAATTCAATGATGGGAAGCTCAGGTATAACGATAAACCTTTACAGCGACGATCTGGATCTTTTGAGAAAAACAGGCGAAGACATTGAAAGCTTATTGAGAGATGTTGATAATCTGGAAGAAGTTTCCGATATAAATGAGGAGAGTACTGAAGAGCTCAAGGTAGTGGTCGATAAAAATCTGGCGGCAAAGGAAGGGTTGACAACGGCACAGATCTATCAGCAGATATCTGCAAAGCTTACCGGTGAATCCACCGCCACCAGTCTTACACAGAACAGCGGTACTGTAGATGTCATAGTGGAAAATCCCGGATCTGGTACAATAGATCGTGATTCTATTAAAGATATGAAACTTACCGTTGAAAAAAATGACGGAACAGAATCGGATGTGACATTATCTTCAGTAGCTTCAATTGTGACAGATGCATCTATGAATGTAATAAATCATGATAATCAGAAAAGGACCCTCCAGGTTACGGCTGGTGTAAAGGATGGATATAATATAACTCATGCAGCAGATGATGTAAAAAAACTTATAGATAAAAAAGAAATCGTACCGGATGGGGTGAGAATAGAATATTCCGGTGAAAATGAAGAGATAATGGATGCAATGCAGCAGATGATGCTGATGCTTATAGTCGGATTCATACTGGTATATCTTGTTATGGTAGCACAGTTCCAGTCGCTTCGTTCTCCTTTCATCGTTATATTCACGATACCGCTTGCATTTACCGGAGGAATGATAGCTCTTCTCATATGCCGGCAGGAAGTAAGCGTCGTAGCTATGATGGGCTTTGTTATGCTTATGGGTGTGGTTGTAAATAATGCTATAGTACTTGTAGATTGCATAAACAGATTCCGTTTAGAAGGAATGGATATGGATGATGCAATCATAAGTGCAGGAGCAGTAAGGATGAGACCTGTTCTCATGACTGCCATAACTACAGTGCTGGGACTTATCCCTCTTGCTGTCGGTATGGGTACCGGTTCAGAGATGGTTCAGCCTGTAGCTATAGTGTGTATAGGAGGGCTTATATATGCTACACTTATGACTCTTGTTATAATACCGGTTATGTATAAGATATTTGCAAAGAAACACATGGAGAAAATCAGGGAGGAAGAACTGGAAACAATATCAGTATGAAACCATTGGTATAAATAGTTAAAAGGTTAATAAAACTTCTTGAAATAATACAGGCGTGATGATATAATCGTTTTGTTAAGCCGGCGTGATGGAATTGGCAGACGTGCGGGACTCAAAATCCCGTGGTGGCAACACCGTATGGGTTCGACCCCCATCGCCGGCACCATTGCAAAATGGATGCTGTAAATAATCTCAAAATGTACCCGAACAGAGGAGGAACGCTAAATGAACGGAACATTAACGATGATATTACCTTTGATAATCTTGCTGGCAGTGATGTATTTCCTGCTTATAAGACCGCAGAAAAAGAGAGAGAAAGAAATAAATGCCATGAGGAGCGGTGTGCAGGTAGGAGATGAGATAATAACTATCGGCGGGATCTGCGGCAAGATCGTTAAGACTAAAGAAGAATCCCTTGTTATACAGGTCGGAGCAGATAAAATCAAATTTGAGATCATGAGATGGGCTGTGTCGAAAGTGGTAGAAGAAAGCAGAAGACCTTCTGCTAGTGCGGTTGAAGAAGAAAATACTGCTGAAGAAGCGCCTAAAAAGTCTAAACCTAGAAGGATCAGAAAGGCTGTAGCAACAGAAGCGGATGAAGAGACTGAACAGGCAAAGGAAACGACTGATGAACCTTCCGATAAAGAAGCGGTTGACGATACTGCTGATAAGGAAGAAGCTGTAGCTGTTGATGAAGAAAAAACAGAAGAAGCCGTTGAAGAAAAAGAAGAAAAATAGTTTCTGTAACAGATAATATAAGTAAATGTTAAAAAGAGGGGATCCCCTCTTTTTTATTGTGCAAAACATCTTTTGGTATTGTCATGGTTCATAATACGAGGAAGACAGTAATATAATGTAGCGGAGGTGTGTTATGGATATATTAAGAAGAACATTAAAGGTATATGTTATTTCCGTCATATGTTTTATCGTCCTTACAATGATTCTGGCGGCTCTCATATATTTTACGGGGTTCAAAGAGAGCTGGTCCTTTATAGGGCTTGTTACAGTGCTTTCACTTACATCACTCTTAACAGGCATGATGGAAGGGAACGTTATAGGAAAAAGAGGCATTCTGGTAGGGATAGCATCATCTTTCGTATTGATGCTTATAATATTGCTGGCGGCAGGAGGTGTATTTGCAGACACATTTGGCATCAATGATCTCAGTTTGTTTTACGTTATACCTCTTATTGCCGGATGTATCGGAGGAGTGATGGGGACCAACCTCAATAAATAATGTGAAATCAATGTATTTCTCTTGTTTAGGGTGGAAAAAAGTAGTAAAATATTATAAGTGTGATTAAATGGATACTTTATAGTCTGTTTAAAATAAATATCATGCCGGAGGTTTCGATGAACCGTATTTTATTAAAAAAAATCATAGCAGCATTATTTGTTATAATCATAGCAGCAGGATGGTATGCCACGATCTTCGGGATCGGGCCTGTTGAACCGATAAAGGATCGTATAAAGCTGGGGCTTGACATAAAGGGCGGAGTATATGTCGTGATGGAAGCGGATACAGATCTGACAGGAGATGATCTCCGGAAGGCCATGGAACAGACCCAGACAGTAATAGAAGAAAGAGTAAATCAGATGGGGCTGGCTGAGCCCGTAGTTACTATTGAAGGTGAAAAGCGCATAAGAGTGGAACTTCCTGGTGCAGAGGATGCGCAGGAAGCGATAGAGCAGATAGGAAAGACAGCACAGCTTCAGTTTGCTTTGGCTGACGGCACTGTAGTGCTTGACGGCGGCAACGTAAAGGATGCTGCGGCAACTACTGACAGCGAGAGCGCCGGGTATGCGGTCGCACTTGAATTTGACAGCGAAGGTGCAGATCTTTTCTATGAGGCTACAAAGAAAGCATATAACGGAGAAGTTACATCAACGATAGAAGGTGTCCCTTCAAATTCCATAGTTATAATACTTGACGGACAGATAATATCGTATCCTACTGTTAAACAGCCTATAAGCGGAGGTCAGTGCAGTATAACAGGCGGCTTTTCACAGGAAGAAGCATCCAATCTTGCAGCACTTATAAGAGGCGGAGCTCTGCCTCTGGAACTGGAAGAGGTGAATTCTTCCGTTCAATCGGCAAAAATAGGATATGATGCACTTGAAATGAGTGTGTATGCAGGTCTTATCGGACTTGCAATAGTAATGATACTGATGATAGTTGCATACAGAGGAATGGGGATCGCAGCAGATCTGGCACTTCTTTTCTATGTTGTCATCGTACTCAATATAATGGCATTTATGGGAAGCGTGCTGACCTTGCCGGGAATAGCAGGTATCATACTGTCAATAGGTATGGCAGTCGATGCTAATGTAGTCATATTCTCCAGAATAAGAGAAGAGATAGAAAACGGTAAAACCGTGAGATCTGCTGTACAGTCGGGTTCAAAGAGAGCCATGAGTACCATAATAGATTCTCAGGTGACAACCCTTATAGCGGCGGTTATTCTGTATCAGATCGGAACCAGTTCAGTAAAAGGATTTGCGTGGACTTTCATGATCGGAATAATTGTAAGCATATTTACAGCGGTGGTAGTTACACAGCTTTATGTTAATCTGATGGCTGAGAGCAAGCTGTTTGGCAAAAAAGGATTTTTCGGAATAAACAAAAATAACAGAGCAAGTTTTTCCATCAGAAAAGATCTGCATTTCATAAGATACAGGAAGATATATTACGGGATTTCTATAGCAATCATGGTGGTAGGACTGGTATTCGGAATAGTTAGAGGATTGAATTACGGTATCGACTTTACGGGAGGCACAATGATACAGATGGATATGGGTCGTGAGGTCAAGATATCTGAGGTCGAAAATGCCGTAAAAAGTTATGATCTTGATCCGGAGATAATATATTCGGGGGAAAATAATGAACAGATCGTACTGCGCACGATAAAATCTCTCGACAGTGATAAAAGAGCTGAAGTTATAGGAACGCTGAACGAAGCTTTTGATACCACGGAAGACGATGTTATCGCTGAGGAGCTTTTCGGTCCGTCTGTAGGCAAGGAGCTCAGGAACAATGCGATACTGGCTATATTAATAGCCGCCGTATGCATGCTTATATATATAAGGCTCAGGTTTTCTCAGTGGAAATTCGGAGGAGCTGCTCTTCTGGGTATTCTGCATGATGTACTTGTAGTAGTTGCGTTTTATGCGATATTCAATGTTACTGTCAACAATCCGTTTATCGCAGGAGTGCTGACAGTAGTCGGATATTCTATAAATGATACTATAGTGGTGTTTGACAGGATAAGAGAAAACATCAAATATATGAAAAAAGGGAATACCGAAGAAATAATAGACAGGAGCATAACCCAGACTCTCGGCAGATCACTTATGACATCGGCAACAACCCTCATAGTAATGATACCTTTGGCAATAATAGCAGGAGATACTATAAGAGAATTCGTCATCCCTCTCATGGTAGGTATAATAGCCGGAGCATACTCGTCAATAGCGGTATGTAGCCCTCTTTATTATGAGTTTGCAAGGCCTGGAAACATATCAAAATACGAGAAACAGCAGAAACTAAGCAGAAAGAAGCAGAAAAGCACAGAGAATGATCAGACAGGTGATAAAACCGAGGAACATAAGATTGAAACCGAGACTGAGAAAAAAGCGCTTGAGCCGGTCAAAAAGGATGATTCACAAGTCAAAAAAAATGAAAAAAGATCAAAAAGATATGTAAAAGGAAATAAAAAATAAGGACCATAAACAGATAATGAAAAAAAGAAGCGAATTTTTGGATACAATTTTAAATTTCAACCCGGGCTATGATATAGAGCTTATCGGAAAAGCATATGATATAGCTGAGAAAATGCACAGAGGACAGTTGCGGAAATCCGGCGAGCCTTATCTTATACATCCTATGGCAGTGGCAGAGATACTGGCAGATCTGGGCATGGATGAAGAAACGATAATTGCCGGGCTTTTACATGATGTCGTAGAAGATACGGAGTATACGAAAGAAGACCTTGTGGCTGACTTTGGCGAAGAGGTCGGGCTTCTGGTCGATGGTGTCACAAAGCTGGGATCACTGAAATTCAAAAATAAAGAAGAGCGTCAGGTGGAAAATCTGAGAAAAATGTTCCTTGCAATGTCCAAGGATATAAGGGTATTGATAATAAAACTGTCTGACAGGCTTCATAATCTCAGGACCATAAACTACATGACACACGACAAAATAATAGAAAAATGCAGAGAAACTCTTGACATATATGCACCGCTGGCGGCAAGACTCGGTATATATGCCATGAAAATGGAGCTTGAAGATATAGCTTTAAAGTTTCTTGATCCGGAGGCTTATTATGACCTGGCTGAGCAGGTTAACGAGAAAAAGGGCGAGCGTGAAAATGCCATAAATGATGTAGTGGAAAAAATCAAGAAGTCCCTTGATGAGATAGATATAAAATACGATATCTATGGGCGATCCAAGCATTTTTACAGCATATATAAGAAAATGAAATATCAGCATAAAAGTATAGATGAGATATTCGATCTAATGGCTGTAAGAATAATCGTCGAGACTGTAAGAGACTGTTATGCGGTACTGGGGATGGTACACACCATGTGGACCCCGATACCTGGAAGATTCAAAGATTATATAGCAATGCCAAAGCCCAACATGTACCAGTCTCTTCATACTACTGTCATAGGAGAAACAGGGCGTCCTTTTGAAATTCAGATAAGAACATATGAAATGCACAAGATTGCCGAATACGGTATCGCAGCTCATTGGAAATACAAGGAGGGAATAGATTCTGACAAGGAAGAGGTCAAGCTTTCGTGGCTGCGCCAGGCGCTTGAATGGCAGAAGGATGTCAATGACCCTAAGGAGTTTATGGAATCGCTGAAAGTAGACTTGTTTTCAAGTCAGGTATTCGTGTTCACTCCACAGGGAGATGTAATAGAACTTCCTGCAGGATCAACACCTCTTGATTTTGCTTTTAAAATACATTCGGATATAGGCTGTAAATGTGTAGGTGCACGTGTAAACGGAAAAATGGTTACGATAGATCACAAGCTGGAAAACGGCGATATCGTTGAAATCGTAACATCTCCAAATGCTGCCGGACCTAGTATAGACTGGCTCAAAATAGCAAAAAGCAGTTCGGCAAGAAACAAGATAAGGCAATGGCTCAAAAAAGAAAACAAATCTGATTCCGTAGACAGAGGAAAGGATCAGATCGATAGATATATCAGGAAAAAAGGCTATGATCCTAGAGAGCTTTTAAAAAACGTATATGTAAACAGAGCAGTAAAGGAACTGGGTTATAAAAACAGCGATGAACTCTATAATCAGCTGAGCAATGGCGGAACTTTACAGAACAAGTTTACAAACCTGCTGCTGAAGTATGAAGAAGAAGCTCACGAAGCGGAAAAGGAAAAAGAAACTACACTTCTCGATAATCTGCATGAGATAAGTGAAAAATCCCAGAAGAGAGCTCAGCATAATAAAAATAAGGATTCGGATAAATCGGGTGTCATAGTGGAAGGCGTGGATAATCTTATGATAAGGATCGCCAGATGCTGCAACCCTGTCCCGGGTGATGACATCGTCGGATTCATAACCAAAGGGAGAGGAATTTCGGTACACAGGAGGGATTGCGACAATCTGAAGTCTCTTTCTCCTGAGGAAAGAGCCAGATTTATAGATGTCAGCTGGGATCCGGACATGCTGGACAAGTCATATGATGCTGAGATAAGTATAATAGCAAAGAATCAGAAAATAATGCTGTCAAGCATATCGAAGATATGTGAAGATATGGATGTAAACATATCAGGCCTCAATGCAAAAGCAAATAAAGATGAAACTGTAAAGATAAACCTTACATTATCTATAAGGGATAAGAATCAAATGGAAAAAATATGCCGGTCGCTTAAGAGCATACCGGGGATACTGGAGGCATACAGGACAACGACATGAGAGCTGTAGTACAGAGAGTGAAAAAAAGTTCTGTCACAGTAGATGGAGAAGTGACAGGAAGCATAGAAAAAGGCCTTATGGTGCTTATAGGAGTTGAGACCGGAGATACTGATAAGGATGCTGCTTATATTTCCGATAAGATCACAGGGCTGCGTATATTTGAGGATGATAACGATAAGATGAATCTTTCGGTAAAGGATATCGATGGGTCGATTCTTGCCGTATCACAGTTTACATTGCTGGGGGATGCAAGAAAGGGTAAGCGCCCAAGCTTTACTAAAGCGGCAAGACCTGAAGAGGCTGAGCTGCTCTACAAAAAAACAGTGGAAAATATGCGATCTCATGGACTTGATGTTCAAGAGGGAATATTTCAGACGGAAATGATGGTCGAGATCTATAACGACGGTCCGGTCACAATACTTCTGGACAGTAATAGGAACTTTTAAAAGGAGAGTAAGTAATGAAAATACTCAACATACCAAGTGGTGCTTTAAGTGTAAACACATATCTTGCGATAGATGACGGAACAAAAAAAGGATTTATAGTAGATCCGGGCGGATACAGCAAAGCCCTTACAAAAGCGGTGCAGGATGAAGGCGCGGACATAGAATATATAATACTTACCCATGGACATTCGGATCACATATGCGGGGTCAATGGACACCTTGAGGATTTTCCAAACGCAAAAGTGGTTGCATGTGCTGCTGAAAAGGAAATGCTTGAAGATGACAGGCTAAATCAGAGTATGATGTTCGGCACACCATGCACTGTCAAAGCAGATATACTGGTCAATGACGGAGATGAACTGAAGGTAGGAAATCTTACACTTAAATTTTTCCATACACCTGGCCATACACCTGGAGGTATGTGTATATATATCGCATCCGAAAATGTGCTGTTCAGTGGCGATACGCTGTTTTGCCAGTCGATTGGCAGAACGGATTTTCCGGGAGGCTCTTTTACGGCACTGGCCGATTCTATTCACAGCAAGCTTTTCGTATTGCCGGATGAGACCAGAGTGCTGCCGGGTCATATGGGATATACCAGTATAGGTGATGAGAAAAGAGGAAATCCTTTTGTTTAGGTGCAGCTTCAGAGGCCTGACAAATATAAATCAGTATGAGGAGCTTATAAAAGTCTTTGTCGATAAAGATGACTATGAGATATGTCATGTTGATGATGAAAGCTGCCGCCTGTTTGAGTATTCAGGAGACGGAGACCTTCTGAAACGTGACATATATGAAAGTCTCGCATCGTATACCGGTAAAAGACCGAAATGGGGGATACTTACTGGCATAAGACCTGTTAAGCTGGCAGGAGAACTGTATGACCTTTACAGAGACTATGATAAGGTGGAACGGATATTGTCTGAGAGATATCTTTTGCATCACGATAAGATCGATCTCGTTGAGGATATACTGCGGTATCAGCTTGAAACGGCAGGCAAGGCAGAACCGGGAAGCTTAGGCATATATATAGGTATACCTTTCTGCCCTACAAGATGTCTGTACTGTTCATTTACATCAAATCAGGCTGACCGTAAGGAAATCGACAGGTATCTTGAGGCCCTCTGCCGTGAAATAAAATATTGCGGCCGACGTGTCAGGGAAGAAAATTATAGAATAGAGTCCATATATATAGGCGGAGGCACTCCAACATCGCTGGATGAGCTGCAGATGGAGATTCTCCTTGATACAGTAGAGAATAATTTCGATCTGGGAGATCTGAAGGAGTTTACAGTTGAAGCCGGGCGTCCGGACACCTTCACTGAGGAAAAACTGAATATAATGAAGAAACACAGGGTAAACAGGATCAGTATAAATCCGCAGACTATGCACGATGCCACATTGGAGATCATAGGAAGGTCTCACACTGTCGAACAGACGGAAAAAGCATTTGAAATGGCAGAATTATCAGGTATTGAATGTATCAATACGGATCTTATCGCAGGACTTCCGGGAGAAAGTGTTGAGGATTTTCAGGAAAGCATAAAAAAAATTGTTGAAGCTGGAGCAGACAATATAACTCTTCATACTCTAGCTGTAAAAAGGGCATCAAGACTCAAAGAGATCGATGCCGGATTCAATTACAGAAATGCGGATATATGTGAAAGCATGCTGAGGTATGCGCATGAATACCTCAGAAAAAACGGATACAGGCCATATTATCTTTACAGACAGAAACATACGTCGGGAAATACCGAAAACGTTGGCTTCTGCAGAAATGGGAAAATATCATTGTATAACATACGGATCATGCAAGAGACTCAGTCTGTGCTTGCTATCGGAGCAGGAGGGATAAGCAAGGTATATTTTCCTGCCGAAAACAGACTGGAAAGAGTGGCAAATGTCTCTAATTACCAGATTTACATAGACAGGATCGATGAAATGATCGAGCGAAAAGAAAATAATTTTTGGAGGTAGAAGTATGCTGACTAATGCACCTAAGGGAACGAAAGATATGTTGCCTGATCAGGCTTATAAATGGCATTATATAGAAGATTCTTTTGCTGAAATATGCAGGAAATATGGTTTTGAAGAAATAAGGACACCGATTTTCGAGCATACTGAGCTGTTTCAGCGTGGAGTGGGAGATACTACGGATATAGTACAGAAAGAAATGTACAGTTTCCAGGATTACGGTAAAAGAAATATAACTCTCAAACCTGAAGGCACATCACCGGTGGTGAGGGCATATGTAGAACATAAAATGTACGCAGGAGTTCAGCCCAGCAAATTTTATTATAATATACCGTGCTTTCGGTATGAGAAGCCTCAATCAGGCAGACTAAGGGAATTTCACCAATTCGGAGTTGAAACATTCGGTACCTCTGATATGATGGCCGATGCAGAGATAATAAGTCTGGCTAATGATTTCCTGTGTGAAATGGGGATAACAGATATAGAACTTCGGATAAACAGCGTCGGATGTCCTGAATGCCGTAAAGATCACAGAGAAGCATTGAAAAAGTTTCTTGAGCCTAAATATGATCAGCTTTGTGACACCTGCAAAGACAGATACAACAGGAACCCGATGAGGATACTGGACTGTAAATCGCCTGTGTGTCAGGAGCTGGTAAAGGGCGCACCGATGATGCTGGATTATCTATGTGATGACTGCAGAGATGCTTTTGATGAGCTCAAAGGCAATCTTGATGCCATGGGGATAGAGTATACTGTAGACCCGGGAATCGTGAGAGGACTTGATTATTATACAAAGACGGCTTTTGAATTCGTGACTTCAAGGATAGGAGCACAGGGCACAGTATGCGGCGGAGGCAGATATGATCATCTGGTCGAGGAAATAGGAGGCCCTTCTACACCGGGAGTTGGTTTCGGCCTTGGAAAAGAAAGATTGCTAATGACTATGGAGGCATGCGGTGCCGATATACCTGAGTCTCCGGGAGCTGATGTTTTCATAGCAGTCATGGGTGAAGATGCCAAAAAAACCGGCCTTGGACTTATGAGGGAACTCAGACATAAGGGTATAAGTGTACAGATGGATATAATGGGCCGTAACATAAAGAATCAATTCAAATATGCCAACAGGATAAAAGCTTCAAAAACGATAGTAATAGGGCAGGATGAGATTGAAAGCGGCAGCTTTGTTATTAAGGATATGGAGACATCACAGCAGAGAACGATACCTATGGAGAGTATCGTAGAAGAATTATCAAAATGATCTAATGTGCAGGAGAAAAGAAAAATGAAGATATATAAGAGAAGTCATATGTGTGGAGAACTCAGAAGTGAAAATATCGGACAGGATGTGATACTGAACGGATGGGTACAGAAAAGGAGGAATCTCGGAGGACTTATATTCTGTGATCTGCGTGACAAGACCGGTATAACACAGGTAATATTTAATGATAAGATACCTAAAGAAATATTTGATATGGCTGATACACTGAGAAGTGAATATGTCGTGGGCATAAAGGGAAAAGTCATGGAAAGAGAGTCTAAAAATGCCGATCTGCCTACGGGAGATATAGAGGTGCTGGCGGAAGACCTTACGATATATTCTACGGCTGACACACCGCCTATATATATAAAGGATGATGACAATGTAGATGATAATCTTCGTCTTAAATACAGATATCTCGATTTGAGAAAGAAGAAAATGCAGGACAATCTTACATTACGTCATAATCTGGCAAAGCTTACAAGGGATTATTTTGCCGAAAATGGTTTTACAGAAGTGGAAACACCTGTGCTGATAAAATCCACTCCGGAGGGAGCCAGGGATTATTTGGTTCCAAGCAGAGTAAACAAAGGACATTTTTATGCGCTTCCTCAATCTCCCCAGATGTTCAAGCAGCTGCTAATGGTGGGAGGCACCGACAGATATATGCAGATAGTAAAATGTTTCAGAGATGAGGATCTCAGAGCTGACAGACAGCCTGAATTCACCCAGATAGATCTGGAAATGTCGTTCGTTGATATAGATGATGTCATAACGATACAGGAGGGATATCTGAAAAGAGTCTTCAAAGAAATGAAAGGGATAGATATAAAAACACCTTTTCCTAGAATGACATATGAAGAAGCGATGAACAGATATGGAAGCGATAAGCCTGATACAAGAGTGGGATTTGAGCTTAAAGATATAACAGAATCTGTAAAAGATTGCGGTTTTACGGTGTTTACTGATGCAATAGCCGCAGGCGGAAGTGTAAGAGGTATATGCATAACAGGCGGTGCCGGTATTTATACAAGAAAGAAAATAGACAAGCTTACGGAAGCTGTAAGAAGCTATGGCGCCAAAGGTCTTGTATGGATGAAAGTTACCGATGACGGAGTCTCGTCTTCTGTAAACAAGTTTTTTACTCCTCAGCAGCTTAAAGAAATATCAGACAGCATGGGTGCAGTATGTGGAGATCTTATATTGATAGCATCTGGCAGGAACAAAGTAGTATTTGACAGCCTTGGTTTTCTGAGGAGACATGTTGCTGAAGAAATGGGTCTGCTGGATGATGAGAAGTTCAATTTTCTTTGGGTAGTGGATTTTCCTTTATTTGAACTGGATGAGGAAACAGGACGTTATCAGGCGATGCATCATCCGTTTACTTCTCCTAAGGATGAAGATGCTCATCTTCTTAAAACCGCTCCGGAAAAAGCCAGAGCCAATGCATATGATATAGTTCTGAACGGAGTCGAGCTCGGAGGCGGAAGTATAAGGATACATGACAGAGCTATGCAGGAAGACATGTTCAGAGCATTAAATATGTCCGATGAAGAAATAGATGAAAAGTTCGGATTTCTGGTGGAGGCTTTCAAATATGGCACTCCTCCTCACGGAGGCCTGGCATATGGGATGGATCGGCTTGTGATGATACTTACAGGCGAAAAATCCATAAGAGAAGTGATCGCCTTTCCTAAAAATCAGGCGGCTCAGTGTATGGTAAGCGAAGCGCCCGGCATTGTGGAGAAAGAACAGCTTGATGAGCTGGGAATAGAGATAAAAAAACATTAATCATAAGAGAAAAAACATGAAAATATTAAGGAAATGGACGGAAATAAGCCTTGTAAAAAGGATAATAGGTGGACTGATAGCGGGAATAATACTCGGGATGCTGATACCAAAAGCAACGATCGTAGGTATATTAGGAGAACTTTTTGTAGGTGCTCTTAAGGCAGTTGCCCCTCTGCTGGTGTTTTTCCTTGTGGCGCATTCATTATCCAGCAAAAAAGAAAACGCCGGAAGCAATATGAGGATGGTCATACTTCTGTATCTGATAAGCACATTTATGGCTGCACTCACTGCTGTTACGGCCAGCTTTCTGTTCCCGTCTACTCTTGCGCTTGCTGAAAGCGCGGATGCAGCCGCTCCTGACGGCATATCAGAAGTCCTCAAGGGTCTTCTGATGAATATTGTGGAAAACCCTGTTGGAGCAATAGTGAATGCCAATTATATAGGGGTTTTGGCGTGGGCTGTTATACTTGGGCTTGCGCTGAAAAAAGCTGCGGAAACAACTGTAACTGTGATAGGGAATATAGCAGATGCTCTTTCGACAGCCATCAAATGGATAATAAATTTTGCTCCATTCGGTATAATGGGACTTGTATTCGTTACGGTGTCGGAAACGGGAATAAGTTCGATGGCTTCGTATGGACATATAATACTGGTGCTGGTTGCGTGCATGGTTGTAGTCGCATTCATTATAAATCCTATCATAGTGTTCCTGAACATAAGGAAAAATCCGTACCCGCTTGTTCTGAAATGCATAAAGGACAGTGGTATAATGGCATTCTTTACCAGGAGTTCTGCCGCTAATATACCGGTGAACATGAATCTCTGCAGAGAACTTAAACTGGACGAAAACCAGTATTCGGTATCCATACCTCTTGGGGCTACGATAAATATGGCAGGTGCTGCTGTGACAATAACTGTGCTTACCCTGGCAACTGCCAACACACTGGATATAATCATAGATTTTCCCACTGCTTTATTGCTCAGTATAGTGGCATCTGTTGCAGCATGCGGATCATCGGGAGTAGCAGGCGGTTCACTTCTTCTTATACCGCTGGCCTGCAGCCTGCTGGGCATTCCAAATGACATAGCGATGCAGGTTGTCGGTGTTGGATTTATAATAGGAGTTATCCAGGATTCATGTGAAACCGCGCTGAATTCATCATCTGATGTATTGTTTACAGCAACATCAGAATTCAGAAGCTGGAGAAAAGAAGGACGGACTATTGAATGGTAGTTGGAAATAACATGGAAAGGATCGGTATATTTGGGGGAACATTCGATCCTGTGCATATAGGACATATAAATCTGGCATCGGATGCAATGAGAGAGGCTGAGCTTGATCGGGTAATATTCATACCTGCGAAGCTTCAGCCGTTCAAGCTTGATCAAAAGGTATCTTCGGGAAATGACAGGATGGCCATGCTTCACGAAGCCCTGGATAAGGTCGAAGGCATGGAGGCATCATCATATGAACTTGATTCAGATGGCATATCATATACGTATCTTACTATGAGAGCAATGAAGAAAATTTTCGGGCAGGAGGCAAAGCTGTACTTTATAATGGGAAGTGATTCTTTTATGAAAATCGAGAGCTGGAAAAACGCTGATGAGCTTCTGCACGAATGTTCATATATAATAGGTATAAGACCGGGATACGATCATGCGGAACTGGATAAATGTATAGAGAATATACGCAGTAGATATGGAACTGAAGTGATCAGGCTGGATAATGTAAGGTTCGATATTTCATCTACTGATATAAGACGTAGACTGGATAGCGGCGCGTCATGCGATGATCTGATCCCGAAAAGCGTGGAAAGGTATATCAACGATAATGGATTGTATAAAAGATAGAATAGTGAAACAGCTGGAACAGAATCTTAGCAGCAAACGGCTCGAACATACATATGCAGTAGCAGAAGAAGCTAAAAAGCTTGCGCATATATATGGAGAAGACTGCTGCAAGGCAGAGCTTGCGGCACTTTTTCACGATATGTTCCGGAGTATGTCAGGAGATGTGCTCAATATGTATATACGGCAGCTGGGATTGCCGGACAGTTTGAAAGACAGACCAAATTTGTCTCATGGAAAAATCGCTGCAGAGATAATGAAGCGCGATTTCGGTATAGAAGATCAGGACATTATAAATGCCGTATCGTTTCATACTACCGGCAGAGCAGGTATGTCGAAACTGGAGAAAATAGTTTTTCTTGCAGATGCCATAGAACCGGGAAGGAAATATCCTACAGTGGATGAAACAAGGAAGCTTGCATATAAAGATCTTGATCTTGCCTGTATCAGTTCTCTTGAAAGGACTGTTGAATATATAAGGAACAGGGGAGAGTATATGGACCCCGATACGATAAGCGCATTGAGGGATTTAAAGGAGAAGCAAAATTTATGATGGAATCTAGAAAATTAGCATTGAAAATCGCAAGACATCTTGATGAAAAGAAAGCCTCAGATGTCAGAGTGATAGAGATATCACCAAAGGCAACATTTGCAGATTATTTTGTCATGGCTTCTGCAGGAAGCGAGCGACAGATGGAATCACTTGTCGACAATGTGGAAGAAATACTGGAGCCTGAGGGTATTTTTCCCAAGAGCATAGAAGGCAAACGAAGTTCGGGATGGATCCTTATGGATTATGGCGATGTCGTTATCAATATCATGACAGAAGATATGAGACAGAAGTACAATATAGAAAGAATATGGGGCGACTGTATCAGCCTGGAAATAAAATAATTGGAGGAAGAAGATGTTAGATAAGTATAATTTCAGCGAGATCGAGAAAAAATGGCAGACAAAATGGGAAAACGAGAATTCATTCAAAGTTTTTGAGGACGATGATAAGGAAAAATACTATGTGCTGGAGATGTTTCCGTATCCGTCCGGGAAACTTCATATGGGTCATGTGCGGAACTATTCGATAGGGGATGTTCTGGCAAGATACAAAAAAATGAACGGATATAATGTTCTTCATCCAATGGGCTGGGATTCATTCGGACTTCCTGCAGAAAACGCAGCTATAAAACATAATGTCGAGCCGAGCCTGTGGACATGGAATAATATAGACGAGATGAGAAAACAGCTGAAAGAGCTTGGACTTTCATATGATTGGGACAGAGAAGTGGCAACATGTCATCCTGATTACTATAGGTGGATGCAGTGGATATTTATACAGTTTTATAAAAAAGGCCTGGCATACAAAAAAGAAAACCCTGTAAACTGGTGTCCTAGCTGTCAGACTGTTCTTGCCAATGAGCAGGTAGTTGACGGCAAATGTGAGCGCTGTGGAACTCTTGTCGGGAAAAAAGAATTGTCTCAATGGTATTTCAAGATCACTGATTATGCGGAGAGACTTCTTGAAAATCTTGAAAAACTTCCTGGATGGCCTAATAAGGTCAAACTGATGCAGAAAAACTGGATAGGAAAAAGCATAGGTGCTGAAGTTACATTTGAGATAGAGGGATATGATAAAGGTCTGGATATTTTTACAACGAGACCTGACACTCTGTACGGAGTGACATATATGGTACTTGCTCCTGAGCATCCTTATCTGAAGGATCTGGTAAAGGGCAGCCGCTACGAAGATGCTGTCAATGCATATGTGGATCATGTGCAGCATTTGAGTGATATAGAAAGGACTTCGACGACTAAGGAAAAGACAGGGGAATTTACAGGAAGATACTGCATCAATCCTCTGAATGGAAAAAAGGTGCCTATATTTATATCAGACTATGTTCTTATGGATTACGGAACCGGAGCAATAATGGCGGTACCTGCTCATGATCAGCGCGACTTTGATTTCGCAAAGGCTTTTGATCTTGAGATAATACCTGTTGTAGATCCGGGAAATGATGATATAGATCTGAATGCTCTCGATAAAGCCTTCGAGGCTGAGGGCAAACTCATAAATTCGGATAAATTCAATGGAATGAACAACAGGGAAGCAATAGAAAAAATAACTGCTTATCTTGATGAAAAAGGAATAGGCAGGAAGACAGTAAACTATAAACTCAGAGACTGGCTTATATCACGGCAGAGATACTGGGGCACTCCTATACCTATGATCTACTGTGATAAATGCGGCTGGGTTCCGGAAAAGGAGGAAAACCTTCCGGTACTGCTTCCTACGGATGTTGAATTTACCGGAAAAGGTGAATCACCTCTTGCCACCAGCAAGACTTTTCGTGATACGGTATGTCCTGTATGCGGCAAACCGGCTGTAAGAGAACTGGATACGATGGATACATTCCTGGATTCATCATGGTATTTTCTCAGATATTGCGATGCCCGAAACGACAAAGAAGCTTTCAGTAAAGAAAAAACAGATTACTGGATGAATGTGGATCAGTATATAGGAGGCGTTGAACACGCGATACTTCATCTCATGTATGCAAGATTTTTCCAGATGGCTTTATACGATCTGGGGCTTGTCAGCAACGAAGAGCCGTTTGAAAACCTCCTTACTCAGGGGATGGTAATAAAAGACGGTGCGAAAATGAGCAAATCTCTGGGAAATGTTGTAAGTCCTGCTGAGATAATAGAGAAATATGGTGCCGACACGGCAAGGCTTTTTATTCTGTTCGCGGCTCCTCCTGAAAAGGAACTTGACTGGTCAGATAAAGGAGTTGAAGGGAGCTTCAGGTTCATAAACAGAGTATACAGGATGGTATATGAATTTTCCGAGAAATACGGTAAGCCGGAGGGTGATTACATCATTGGATCAGAAGCAGATAAAAGCATGGCTTACTGGATGAACTATGCAATAAAGAAGGTCTCGGATGATATAGGAGAAAGGTTCAACTTCAATACTGCGATAAGCACAATAATGGAAATGGTCAATGAGATGTACAAATATAAAGAGGGGCAGGTCAACGAAAAACTTTATGCTGTCGCTGTAAAAAATCTTGTTGTAATGCTCGCACCGTTCATACCTCATGTAACGGAAGAAATGTGGGAGCATCTTGGATATGGAGGCTCTGTACATGAACAGAAATGGCCTGCACATGACGAAAGTGCGCTTGTAAAGGATACAGTAGAGATAGTTGTACAGATAAACGGAAAGATAAAGGAGAAAATCAATATAGCAGGTGATTTATCCAGAGAAGAGATGGAAAAAATCGCTGTAGAAAACGAAGTGATCAGAAAACTTACGGATGGGAAAAATGTAGTCAAGATAATAGCTGTTCCCAATAAACTGATCAATATAGTTGTAAAATGACCCGTTAATATCTACAGCGGGAAAGGAAATATATGAATCAACAGAAAACAAATACGTCCGGCAGCAGGACGAAAATACAGAGGACTGCCAGGACGACAGAAAACAACAGAAGTGCCGCCGTCCGCGGGAAAAGCACGAAAAGCGGCAATTCATCCGGCAATAATGGTACGAAAGCATCTTCCAGGGATGTTCCGGCAAAAAAAACATCTGGAAGAAAAGGAACGTCAGCCGGCAGGAAAAAACCTGAAAATGCTCCTCAAATAAAGATAATACCATTAGGGGGGCTTCATGAAATAGGAAAAAACATGACGGCACTCGAATATGGAAACGAAATAATGATTATCGATTGCGGTCTCTCTTTCCCTGATGACGATATGTTCGGGATAGATAAAGTAATACCGGACTTCTCTTATTTAACAGAAAACAGCAAGAAAATAAAGGGAATCGTTATTACTCACGGTCATGAAGACCATATAGGAGGGATCCCATATTTGCTTAAGGAGCTGAATATACCGATATACGGCATGAGATTCCCGCTGGGTCTTATAGAGAACAAACTTAAGGAGCATAACCTCAAAGCCGTTATGCATGTGATAGAGGCAGGTCAGACATTCAGGATCGGACGTCATTTTAAGATAGAAGCCCTCAGGATAACACATTCAATCGCTGATTCTATATGTATGGCCATAAAGACTCCTGCCGGGACAATTTTCCATACAGGTGACTTTAAGATAGACTATACTCCTGTTGACGGGAATCCGATAGATTTTGCCAGACTTGCACAGATAGGCGCTGAGGGTGTGCTTCTTATGATGGCAGACAGCACTAATGTCCTCAGAAAAGGATACACAATGTCGGAGCGCGTTGTCGGAAGGACACTTGAAAATATCTTCCGAAGCTCTGATAAGAGGATAATAATAGCCACTTTTTCTTCCAATGTCCACAGGATACAGAAGATAATAGATATAGCTGTACTTTGTAAAAGAAAGGTTGCGATTTCCGGCAGAAGCATGGTAAATGTAGTTGACCTTGCAAAGGACCTGGGATATATAAAAATACCTGCCAATGTTCTTGTAGACCTTAACAGAACGAAAAACATACCTGACAAGGAACTGGTAGTTATCACGACCGGAAGTCAGGGAGAGCCGATGTCTGCTCTTGCGAGAATGGCTTCTTCTGAGCATAAGGCCATAAATATAAAGAAGGGAGATATGGTGATACTTTCATCAACTCCTGTTCCGGGAAATGAGCTTACTGTTGCAAATGTTGTAAACCAGCTTATTGAAAAAGGAGCTGAGGTCATATATTCAGATATAGCGGATACTCATGTTTCCGGACATGCATGTCAGGAAGAACTCAAATTGATGCATTCTCTTATAAGACCGAAGTTCTTTATGCCTGTGCATGGTGAGTACAGGCACCTTCAGACTCATGCAGAACTTGCTCATCTTCTGGGGCTGCCTATGGAGAATATCTTTCTGCTCAGCAATGGCGACAGTTTGACGGTATCAGAAGACGGTGCCTTTAAAACCGAAGGTGTTGCAGAAGCCGAGGGAATAATGGTAGATGGTCTGGGAGTAGGAGATGTCGGCAATATAGTACTGAGAGACCGAAGACTGCTGTCAGAGTCCGGTCTGATAATCCTGGTTGCCGCAATAGATAAGCGTTCCGGAATAATAGCCTCGGGTCCGGATATCATTTCAAGAGGATTCGTTTATGTCAGAGAAAATGAAGATCTGATAGATGAAGCGTGCGGTCTTGCGGAAAATATACTGGAAGATTGCATGGACAAAAAGATGAAAGACTGGAACGGGATGAAAACGGCAGTCAGAGAAGGTCTCAGGAAGTTTTTTTACAGTAAAACAAAGAGAAATCCGGTTATATTGCCGATATTCCTGGAAGTATGATGGAAGATGGGATATGATCTGATATGAAAGGAGAGTATTATGAACGTATATGATCAGGCACATTCTCTTGCTACGGCAATACGGGAATCAGAAGAATTCAGACAGTATGATCAGCAGAAAAAGATAATAGAGGCAAATCCCCAGCTAAGCGAATCTATCAGAGATCTGATGAGAAAGCAGATGGAGATACAGGCATCACAGATGATGGGGCAGGAAATATCTCAGGAGACCATGCAGCAGATCCAGCAGCTGTCGGCCATAATGATGCAGGATCCGACTGCAGCACAGTATCTGCAGTGTCATATGAGATTTTCAATGATGATGGCGGATGTCTATAAAATAATAGCTGAAACGGCGGATCTTGGAATGAATCCATTTGGAGGAGAAAATGAATAATAACATGGTGAAAACACCCGATGCGCTGATGAAAATAATGAAGGCCGCTGCTATGGGAGACATATGTTTTTCTCATATACTGGAATTCATAAGACCTGGAATGAGCGAGATTGAAGTCGCAGATGAGATAGAAAGCACTCTTATGGGCTTAGGTGCAGACGGATTGTCTTTCCCAACGATATGTGTTTCAGGTGTCAATACTACCATGCCTCATGGAGAACCATCCGACAAGATAATAGAAACCGGAGATTTTGTCACCATGGATTTTGGTGCAGTAGTTGACGGCTATTGCGGAGATATGACAAGAACGATAGGAATAGGAAATGTTTCAGATGAACAGAAGTGTGTCTATGACATTGTGCTGAGATCACAAATAGCTGGTCTTGCAGCCTGCAGGGCAGGCGTCAGATGCAGCGATGTTGACGCTGCATCCAGAAAGATAATAACAGATGCAGGATATGGGGAATATTATATCCACGGTACAGGTCACGGTGTAGGACTGCAGGTACATGAGGCGCCGACTCTAAACGCCAGAAGTGAAGAAATACTGGAAGAATTTATGCCTGTTACCGTGGAGCCCGGAATATATATACCGGATAAATTCGGAGTTCGCATTGAGGACTTGGCAATCATCACAGAGTTTGGTATAATAAATGCTGTAAAATCTCAAAAGAGTTTGATAATTATTTAAATACAAAGAGAGGGCGATATATTTATGATTTACGCAGGTGATTTTAGAAAAGGTATTACATTTGAAATCGATGGGGCTCCGCATGTTGTTATAGATTTTCAGCATGTTAAACCCGGTAAAGGCGCTGCTTTTGTAAGAACTAAACATAAGAATATACTTACAGGTGCTATAAAAGAAGAATCTTTCAATCCTGATGCAAAATTTCCTAAAGCACATATAGAAACAAAGACTATGCAGTATTTATATAATGACGGTGAGCTCTATTACTTCATGGACGAGGAGACATATGACCAGGTTCCTCTGACATATGACCAGGTAGAAGATGCGATTAAGTATCTTAGGGAAAACGACGAGGCAACTATAAAATTTTACAAAGGAAATGCATTCCTTGTTGAAGCGCCTAATTTTGTAGATCTTAAAGTAGTCGAGACAGAGCCAGGAGTAAAAGGCGATACTGCTACAAATGTTACGAAATCTGCCACTGTGGAGACTGGTGCCGTGATACAGGTACCTATCTTTATCGAGGAAGGCGAGGTCATACAGATCGATACGAGATCCGGGGAGTATCTGGGCAGATCGAAATAGCTATTCTGTAATGTGAAAGGGGCGTTATTCGTCCCTTTTTGTAGATAAAGAAAAACACGGAATCATGGGATTATTGAAATGAGGTAAGGAATGTCGAATTTATCGAAGATAGGCCTGAAAAAAATACTGATACCGCTGGCTATAATAGTTGTACTTGTTACAGGAGGGATTGCCGTATATCTGAATGGAATAGGTCCGGTTGACCCCGGCAATGATGAAAGAATAACGGTTTCGATACCATCCGGGAGCGGAGCTTCTGCGATAGTTGATATACTTGATGAAAACGGTCTGGTGAAAAACAGCACTTTTGCCAAGATACATGTCAGAATGGGCGGATATGATTCACTGCAGGCCAGTACATATGTATTCAGAAAATCTATGACGCTGCCTGAAATAATGCAGGCTATAAATACAGGAGATATGGATTACGTATTGAAACAGGAAGTTACTGTTATAGAAGGAACGACTATACCTCAGGCGGCTGAGGCGATTGCTTCCGAACTGCCGTTTACAAAGGATGAGATACTGGCCGTATGGTCGAATAAAGATTATCTAGGAAAGCTCATAGACAAGTACTGGTTTCTCACCGAGGATATACTGAACAGTGATATAATGTATCCTCTGGAAGGATACCTGTATCCTGAAACATATTTCGTAGATGATGAAGACACATCTATAGAAAGCGTCACGGAGATGATGCTGGATAAGACTGATGAGGAGCTTATTTCAAGGAAAAGTGCTATTGAAAAAAGCGGTATGAGCGTTCATGGATTCCTCACGCTTTCATCTATAGTTGAAAATGAGTCGCTGTTTGAAGAAGACAGGCCTCAAATAGCAGGAGTATTCATAAACAGGCTTAATAAAGGGATGCCGCTTCAGAGCGATATAACTGTGCTTTATGCATTACAGGAAAAAAGAGTGGACGTAACATATAAAGATCTTGAAGTCGATTCAAAATACAACACATATAAATACACAGGACTTCCTGTAGGGCCTGTATGCGCTGTACCGAGCCGTACTATGGATGATGTCCTTGATTATACGAAATCCGATTATCTTTTTTTCTTTGCTACAAAAGACGGCAAGGTAATATATTCAAAAACTGCAGAAGAGCACAATAAAGTAGTGGAAGAAAACGCATGGTACTGAGATGAACATAACAAATGATATAATAACGGCCTATATAAACGGGCTTTATAAAAATTCAAATCCGAAACTTGCTCGCCTCCGTGAATTTGCGGAGGAAAAAAATGTGCCTATAATCCTTAAAGATACAGAGGGCCTTATTACAGGTATACTGAAAATCAAACATCCGAAGCATCTGTTGGAAATAGGGGCTGCTGTAGGATATTCCGCATGTTGCTTCGCAGATTCATGCGGATGTATGGTAACGACTTTGGAATCAGAGTTTAAAGCATATGAAGCCGCAAAGGCAAATATCTGTGAGCTTGGGTTTTCGGATATGGTGGAAGTTCTGTACGGAGATGCAAGAGATATTCTCAGAAGTATGGCAGATAATGACGCAAATGATGGGGAAATGTTTGATGCAGTTTTCATAGATGCGGCAAAAAGCCACTACAGAGAATTTTGGGATCTTGCGGTACCTCTTTGCCGTCAGGATGCTCTGGTGATATGTGATAATGTTCTCATGAAGGGAATGACTGCATCTGACCAGTATGACCCCGGGAAGAGATACAAAACAAGCATCAGAAAGATGCGGGAATTTATAAAATATATAACACATCTTGAATATGCTGATACATGTGTTCTTCCCGTAGGTGACGGTGTTTCATTAAGCGTCATAGATAAGGAACGTTATATCATATAAGGAAATTTTATTTAGGATAAAATGAAAAAACTTGAATTGCTTGCTCCTGCGGGAGATCTGGAAAAACTTAAGATAGCAGTCGATTATGGAGCTGATGCGGTTTATTTCGGCGGTGAGATGTTCAGCCTGAGGGCCGGGGCCGGAAATCTTTCGATCGAAGAGATCAGAGAAGGGGTTGAATATGCCCACAGCAGAAATGTCAAATGTCACATGACATTCAATATTTTTGCTCATAATGAAGACATAGGACCATTGAAAACATATATAGATAAAATAAAAGATATCCCTGTAGATGCCTTTATTGTTTCTGACCCCGGTATAATAGATATCATAAAGGGAGCTGTGCCGGATGCCGAGCTTCACCTGTCTACTCAGGCAAATATGACAAATTATGCTACCGCCCGTTTCTGGTACAGACAAGGGATAAAAAGAATTGTACTGGCTCGTGAACTTACCTTTGATGAAATAAGGCAGATAAGACAGCACATACCTGAAAGCATGGAACTTGAGACATTCGTACATGGTGCGATGTGCATATCATATTCAGGCCGGTGCCTTCTGAGCAATTTTATGATAAACAAAGATGCCAACAGAGGACAGTGTTCCCATCCATGCAGGTGGAAATATCAGCTCATGGAGGAAAAAAGACCTGGTGAATATTTTCCTGTAGAAGAAGATGAAAGAGGAACATATATCATGAATTCCAAGGATCTTTGTATGCTTGAACACATTCCTGAGATTATACAGTCGGGAGTGACTTCTGCAAAAGTTGAAGGGCGTATGAAAAGCGTATTTTATGTAGCTACGGTGGTCAACGCTTACAGAAGGGCAATAGATGCATATTATCGTGATCCCGAAAATTACGTGTTTGACCGGAAATGGATGGAAGAACTTAAAAAAGCCAGCCACCGAGAGTTCACCACAGGCTTTTATTTCAGAAGGCCTGCTGATGAAGGTCAGAATTACCGGACAAGTGATTATACGCGTGAATACAGCTTTACAGGAATGGTGAAAAGCTATGATGAAAAAACAGGTATGGCGACAGTAGAACAGAGAAACAAAATGGTCATCGGAGACGAGATAGAAGTATTCGGGCCTGACAGAGAGTTCTTTTCACAGAAACTGTCTGTTCTTCAGAATGAAGACGGCGAAGATATAGATTCGGCTCCTCATCCGCAGCAGATCCTGAGAATAAAAATGGATCAGCCGGTAAGGGAACAATATATGTTAAGAAAGAAAAAGTAATGTTTAGATGAGAAAGGAGTAATATATGTCATCTGATCCCGGACCCATGTGGGGACAAATAATTTTATTGATAGTTCTTATTTTTATAAATGCGTATTTTGCCGCTGCGGAAATGGCTATCGTTTCCGTAAATAAAAACAGGATACGCACACTGGCACAGGAAGGAAACAAGAAAGCGGAAGCTTTATCGAAGCTTATTGAAGAGCCTAATAAATTCCTTTCTGCCATCCAGGTAATAATAACTCTGGCAGGTTTCATGACCAGTGCAGAAGCTGCAGTGAGCTTCTCTGACGATGTTGGCGGATTTCTGGAATCAGTCGGTGTACCATACGGTGAAGAAATATCCGTAATATTGGTAACTGTTATATTGTCATTTTTCACTCTAGTTTTTGGTGAACTTTTTCCTAAGAGAATGGCGATGCTCCATGCTGACGGATTTGCCATGGTCGTTGTGAAGCCGATATTGTTCATCTCTCTTATTTTCAAGCCTTTTGTATGGCTGCTTTCCGTTATGGTTACTCTTCTGTTGAAAATATGCAGACAGAGAACCGATGTCACGAGTGTTGAATATTCGGAAGACGACATAGTATCTATGCTTGAAGCAGGACAGGAAAGCGGAGAACTCAAAGAGGAAGGCAAAAAAATGATAACAGGTATATTTGCCTTCGATGATCTGCTGGCTTATGAAGTCATGACACCGAGGACCGATGTCTTTTCGATAGATATCAATGCTCCTACGGAAGAATATATCGATGAACTTATGGAACTGAGATATTCACGTATCCCGGTATATGAAGATGACAGTGACAATATTATAGGGATACTTTATATAAAGGATTATCTTATCAAGGCCAGAGAAGACGGATTCGACAATGTCGATTTCAGATCTATACTGAGAAAGCCTTATTTCGTTCCGGAAACTAAGAATATAGATTCACTCTTTTTCGAACTCAGAACCACAAAACAGCATATCGCTATCCTTATTGATGAATACGGGGGTTTCTCCGGTATAGTAACCATGGAAGATATCATAGAGGAAGTAATGGGCGATATAGATGACGAGTATGATGATGAAGAGCCGGAAATACAGAAAATCTCTGATGACACCTATGTATTGGACGGCAGTATGGATCTTGATGATCTGGACGAAGAACTGGGAATGGATCTTGAGTCTGAAAACAGTGAGACCATAGGAGGATTCATCATAGATATCCTGGGGGAAATACCGGATGAAGAGGATACGGGCAAAGAAGTGAGATTCGAAAACTTTATCTTCAGGATAGATTCCATAAAGGACAGAAGGATAGAGAAAATAACCCTTACAATCCTGCCTGAAGCTGATAAAGAAGAAAATGACGGTGACCAGGAAATGA
Organism: uncultured Eubacterium sp.; assembly: GCA_937966095.1. Taxonomy (GTDB): domain Bacteria; phylum Bacillota; class Clostridia; order Peptostreptococcales; family Anaerovoracaceae; genus Lentihominibacter. Next base: position 8,629 of record CALCKF010000084.1, on the reverse strand, counting down.
AAGAGGACAAATCGAAAAATCCGGCAGGGCAGCAGTGATGGCTTTACTTATAACATTTCTGCTGGGCATATTCATTATAGCAGGAGCAATGATCGCAGGAAAGACGAAACACAGTTCAGAAATAGCGGAATCATCGGTTTCGATAGCATTCGGCACTATGACTGCACTGGCGATACTGGAACTGATTCCGGATACGGCGGAAACTCTTGAAAATCAAAGTATCTTCGTGATGCTTGTATGTATATGCACCGGATTTATGATACTGAAGATACTGGATATTTTTATTCCCGATCATCATAATACAGGCAGGAACATCGTTCATATCGGGATCATGTCATCTGTAGCTATAATTGTCCATAATATTATTGAAGGTATGGCTGTATACAGCATGTACACTGAAGATATGAAAACAGGGCTTATGGTGGCTCTGGGAGTAGGATTGCACAATGTTCCGATGGGAGCAGTAATATATTCCACGCTAAAAAGCGAAAAAAAGATTCGAAAAACAGGCATTCTGCTGGTGATGTCGGTATCGGCATTTGCCGGCGGTATCATTATGAAACTCATGTGGCTTAAAATAGATGATTTGATAATAGGGATACTGATGGCTCTCACTCTCGGAATGATATCATATATAATCATTTGCGAACTTCTTCCTCATATGATGTATGATAAAAAAAGAGGCAGATCAGTCATAGGTGCTGCTGCAGGCGCTGCAGTGGTTCTGGTGAGTGTTCTTCTGGAATGAAAGAAACGATCAAAACGCAGACTTTGAAAGGTCTGCGTTTTTTTTGTGCCTTAAAAGTCATATTTTCTGGGACAAGGAATATCTTATATTAAAACAAAAGAAAAAGGGGTGTAAAAGATGGATGCAAATACAGAAAAGATCTTAAGAAAACTGCCGTCGGAAGTGAATGAAAGGATATTGCAGCTGCCTGAAAGTATGGTAGACGATTTTGAAGAAATAAGACTAAAAACATTCCAGGACACTCTCATAATAAGTAGCGGACGGGAAATAAGTCTGCATGACGGCAGAACAGTGACACCGGATATTCTGGATGAGACCCTCAACAGACTTTTGGACTATTCATTCTATGCTTATGAAGAGGAACTGTCAAAAGGTTACATAACGATAGAGGGAGGTCATAGAGTAGGGATATGCGGTACTGTTACTCTGCGTGAAGGTAAGGTACATCTTATAAAGGATATATCTTCTCTGAACATAAGACGCAGCCGCCAGATAATAGGGGCTTCGAAAAATATCATAAATGCTGTTTATGATAAAAACAGCGGTACGATCAGAAATACTTTGATAATATCACCGCCAAAATGCGGTAAAACCACTATACTGCGGGATCTTGCCAGAAGTCTCAGCTACGAGGGGCACAGAGTAGGGATATGTGATGAGCGTTCGGAAATAGCCGGATGTTATAACGGAGAATCCAGCTATGATCTTGGCAGCAGATCAGACATACTCGATGGATGTCCTAAAGCAGAGGGGATACTGATGCTTATAAGATCCATGTCACCTGATGTGATAATAACAGATGAAATAGGAAAAAAAGAGGATGTGGGTGCAATAGAGGCAGCCCTATGTGCGGGTGTGAAAACCATAACTACTATCCATGGAAGCAGTTACGAGGATGTGGAAAATTCTGCTGTCGGTGAACTGATAAAAAAACATATATTCGAAACTCTTGTATTTCTATCTGCTGTACCATCCACGGGGACTGTAAAACGTATAATGAAGCTCTCTTCTTCGAGAAAGGGTGCCTGATATGCTAAGGATACTGGTATGCATACTGATATTCATATGCAGTTCTTCCCTGGGGTTTATAAAGGCAGCCTCATATAAAGGCCGTACAGAAGAGCTGGAAAATATACTCGAGCTTATGAGGCTTCTTGATATGGAAATAACATACCGGCGTGATTCTCTTGCAAAAGCTTTCGACAATGTATCTGAATCAAAGATATGCTGGTTTTCCCATGTATTGAAAAGCTGCAGTGATATGCTCAATAACAGAAAAAGCCTGAGTTATTCATGGAAACATGCTATAGCTGAAAACATGGAGAGATGCCCCTTGAAAGAAAAGGATCTGTTTATCCTTGAAGATATTTCATCAGGGCTGGGAAAAAGCGATATAGATGGTCACAAGAACTTTATCGCTCCTATAATTATCAGACTGGAAGCAAACATGGCGGAAGCTGTGGAGCAGGAGAAAAGTCAGGGCAGAATGTATAGAGGTCTGGGTATTGCTGCCGGTATAGTTATTGCTGTGGTATTGATTTAGGAGTATATCGTTATGGATATAGACATCATCTTTAAAATAGCAGCTATAGGCATAGCTATAGCTGTACTCAATCAGGTTCTCATAAAAGCAGGAAGAGAAGAACAGGCCATGCTTACGACCCTGGCCGGCGTCATAGTAGTACTGATGCTGATAATACAGATGATAAGCGAATTTTTTGATACTGTAAGGACCTTCCTCAGTTTTTAGGAGAGATTATGGAAATATTGAAAGTCGTAGTTCTTGCTCTGGCAGGTGTGATGCTGGCCGGGCTGATGAAAAATGTTAATAAGGAGATTGCTGTATATGTGGCAGTAGCAACAGTCATCATAATTTTCCTGTCTGTAATAGACAAGCTTGCAGGCATTTTCGGGTTTCTGGAGGGTATATATGACAATATTACGTACGGTAAGGTTTTTTTCCCCGTAATAATCAAGGTGCTTGCGGTAGCATACATAACGGATTTTACTGCCCAGCTATGCAAGGATGCCGGGGAGGCTTCCATAGGATCAAAGGTAGAGCTGGCCGGTAAGGTAATAATATTTTATCTTGCCATGCCTATTTTGACAGCGATACTTGAGCTTATAAGCTCGTTGCTTCAGTGAGGTTGAGACATGGATTATGAAACGATAATAGAAGAACAGCTTGATTCAATGGATCTGTCTGAACTGGAAGACATGATGTCGGAAACTGCAGGTGATACGGGCATATTCGATGATATGACCGTAGAACATATAATAAACAGCCTGCTGAATGGTGAGGCACTGTTTGATTCCGACAGGATATTGGATAATCTGATAAATCTTTTTCTTATGGAAGTAAAATCTTCGATATTTCTGGGATGTGAGATACTGGCAATATGCATAGTGACGGGACTTTTGACGAATCTTTCAGGTACATTCGGCAATAAAACCGTATCTTCACTGGGCACTATGGTATGCAGCATAGTGATAACAGCTCTCTGTATAGGAAATTTTTATCAGACGTATGAGTACAGCAGAGAAACCATGGATATTATGACTACAGCAATGGAAATACTTCTGCCCGTACTGATACCGCTGCTCATATCAATGGGAGGCATATCATCCGGCAGCATAATGAGTCCTGTCATGGCAAGTGCTGTTACAGGATTCAACTTCATGATGCAGCATCTGATACTCCCCCTTGTGTTCCTTTCGGCTGTTTTTATCCTTATAAATGGTATAACTGAAAAGGATTATGTTAAAAAACTGTCGGTATTTATGAGAAAAGGAGCGATATTTCTTACCGGCCTGTTTATAACAATATTTACAGGTATAACAGCTATACAGGGCATAGTTACCAAGTCGGCTGATGGCATACTGATAAATACAGCAAGATTCTCTATAGATAATTTTGTACCAATAGTAGGAGGATTCGCAGCAGATTCTCTTGAAATGGTCATAAGCTGTATTGGTCTTATAAAAAACGCTATAGGTATAATAGGCATGATCATTATCATATCGATGCTTATAATGCCTGTAATAAAACTTCTTTCAATAGCCCTGATTTATAAGATCATAGCAATCGCAGCAGAACCCATATCTTCAAAAAATATATCCGACAGCCTTAATGAAATCGGCAACGCAGCTATAACTATGACAGTAGTGATTTCGATAGGAGCCATGATGTTCCTGATATTCATAACGATAATCATGGGAATGGGAGGCGGAGGAACATGGACATCATAAAACAATGGGTAAGCAATATGATGGTGGTTATAATGACACTTTCATTCATGGAGATACTTCTGCCTGATACTTCTATGGGGAAATACATCAGATTTATCTTTTCCCTTGTAATTATGGCAACCATATTGTATCCCGTAATTTATGTTATCGGGGAATATTAAGGGATAATGTAAATATACATTAAAAGGAGGGGAAAAGCTTGCTTGAAAAATTTAAAAGCAACAGCAACATCAGAGAAAAAGGTCTTAAAATAATAGCCTTTCTTATCATCGTCACAGTTATACTTCTGTCATTCGATGTTTTTACCCAGAGCAAAGACGGAAGAAAGCAGATAATCGACGAAGACGGAGGCACTGAAGCCGAACTTTGCAGTATATTGTCTGATATAGACGGAGTAGGCGAGGTAAGTGTCATGCTGCAGCATGATGATGATGACAATATAACAGGTGTTATAGTTACGGCCACAGGTGCAGGCGACCCTGTAGTAAAAAACGATCTTATAAATGCGGTGATGGCAGTGTTCAATATACAGGCCAACAGCGTAGAGGTGTTTGAGAAGAAAACCGTCGATGAGTATGAGGAGGAAAGCTCGAATGAGTAAAAAATCAGTTTTTTCATTTATAAGAAACAATAAAAAGAAGTGTGCAGGGCTGCTGGCTCTTGCAGTATGTATAGGTGTATATACAGCTGTCGGAGGAACTTTGAAGGATAAAGCTGCAAGTGGTGATATCCCGCTTCATGACGGTGATGTATTAGTTGACAGTCTTAACGTCAGCGAGGAAAAAGAAAATTCCGGAAACGATATTGATGAATCATCTCTTGTAACTTCAGATGAAGTGGCTGAAATCGAAAATACAGATGAATATTTTCAGGAATTGAGGGCGACCCTCGATATGGACAGAAATCAGATACTGGCTCTTCTTGAGGATACGGAAGCATCCGCATCCACAAAGGCGGAGAAGGAAGAAGCTTCAGCAGAAAAAATGAGACTTCTCAACTATATGGAGCAGGAAAAGACGATAGAGACCCTTATAAAAAACAAAGGGCTTCCGGAAAGCTTTGTCGTTATAACTGACAGTGGTGTAAATGTTACGGTCGGTTCAGATGAACTGGATCAAAGCATGGTTACTAAGATATGTGAGATAGTAATGCGGCAGACAGACAGAAAAGCCAGTGAAATAGTGGTACAGGATGCCTCATAGACAGATTGTATTTTATGTCATTATTTGTTATAATATTACACGAGGTGATTTTATGAGCACAAACAAAGAACATGGCGATTACAACGTTAAAATTCCGGATGAAGTCATTGCTGTATGTGCTTTGAATGCAACCCTCAAAACTGAAGGAGTGGCGGGACTTGACGGAGGGATACCTAATGTCATTTCAAAAAATTTTCTTGGTAAGGAACTGATGGCAAAGGGTATAAAGGTCAACCAGACGGATGAAGGTGCAGAGATAGATGTTCATATAACAGTGGATTACAATGCCAGGATACCGGCCGTTGCATGGGATATACAGGAAAATGTAAAAAAAGAAGTCCAGTCGATGACTGAGGTCAAAGTCAAGGCCGTAAACATACATGTACAGGGAGTGGATGTCCCGTCGGAGGAAAACAAAGCAAATGACAAGAAATGAAGCACGTGAAATAATGATGCAGATTTTATACGAAATGGATGCGGCAAAATCTATGGATATAGAAAATGCGGCTAAATTGGCAAATGCCAGGCTTTCAGGAAATCACAGACAGCGGGGAGAAAAACTGCTTACAGATATAGTTGTTCATCTTGATGAACTGGATGATCTGATAAATCAAAACAGCAGGACCTGGAAAACGTCCAGGATGCCTAAAGTAGATGTTGCGATAATGAGGCTTGCTCTAGGAGAAATAAAGTTTGCTGACGATATACCTGTAGCAGTATCAATAAACGAAGCTCTTAATCTCGCAAAAAAATTCAGTATGGAAAAATCTTCCGGATTTATACATGGCATTCTTGGTTCAATAGTAAATACAGATGAAAAATAAATATATTCTCGGTATTGATACGAGCAACTACAAAACTTCTGTTGCCGTTACAGATGATAAAAATAATATAATATGCGATCAGCGTGTATTTTTAAAAGTGAAACAGGGCGAAAAGGGCTTAAGGCAATCCGACGCCCTTTTTCAGCATATCAGGAACATGCCGTACCTGATAAATGAGGCTATGAAGGCGATAGCCGGTCAGCTGGCAGCTGTTTCATTTTCAGATAGACCAAGACCGGTCGAAGGATCATATATGCCGGTATTCCTTGCAGGTGAAAGTTTTGGTAAAACTATTGCTGCATCTTTGGATATACCATACATTTCCTTTTCTCATCAGGAAGGCCATATTGAAGCCGTAAAGGCTTTCTCAGCACATAAAGACAAGGACAGGCTTTTGGCATGCCACTTTTCCGGAGGCACATGTGAAGTTCTCAGTATCCGTGAAAAAAACGGACGGTATGAAATAAAAATCGTTGGAGGGTCCAAAGACATTTCATTTGGACAGGTCATAGACAGAGCCGGTGTTAAGCTGGGCATGAGCTTTCCGGCCGGTGAAGAAATGGATATCACAGCTGTTGAAGCATCATATGCAACAGATCTTCTTACTCCGGTAAAAGTCAGAGAAGGAAAAATCAATCTTTCAGGCATAGATACGCAGTTTCAAAGACTTGCTGATAATCTGAAGTATGAAGATAGAGATCATCTGATACGGGAACTCATGGAGAAGATCGCAGACGCGATGTCCTTACTGATATGGCAGTGTTCTGAGATAACAGGCATAAAAGATGTCTTAATGGCAGGTGGAGTCACATCCAGCCGATTTATAAGAGCCAGGATGACAGATGCTTTCAGATGCTGCGGAATAGATGCAGCATTTGATGATATGGATCTTGCTCAGGACAACGCAGTAGGCATTGCCCTGCTTGGAGGTAAAAACTTATGAGTTCAAGACCTGTAAAAGTATCACAGCTAAACAGTTATATAAAACGTGTACTTCAGACAGACCCGATATTAGGGGATGTTTCAGTTATAGGGGAGATATCCAATCTTAAATTTCACGGATCCGGACACGTATATTTTTCTCTCAAGGACGAAAACAGCAAGATAAACTGTTTTCTGGCTTCTGACAGGATCGATTATGTGAACTGCATACCTGAAGAAGGTCTTGAAGTAACTGCCTGCGGATATATATATCTTTATGAAAGAGGCGGAAGCTATTCGCTCAATATACGTGACATGGAAGCTTCCGGACAGGGAGATCTGGCAGCTGCCTTTGAAAAACTGAAAAGACGGCTTGAAAAAGAAGGTATCTTTGATAAGTCTCATAAAAAAGAGCTCCCTTTCTTTCCGGAAAAGATAGCAGTTGTTACTTCTGATACAGGGGCAGCTGTGAGAGATATATTGAAAATAATAAGAAACAAGAATCATTACGTGGACATATTGATATATCCAGTACTTGTTCAAGGCTCTGAAGCACCACGGGAAATATCTCATGCAATAGATGATATCAATGAAAATCATCAGGATGTTGATGTGATCATCACAGGACGAGGCGGCGGATCTATGGAGGAGCTCTCTGCCTTTAATGATGAAAGGATAGCCAGGAGCATATATAAATCACAAATACCGGTCATTTCCGCAGTCGGCCATGAAACGGATTTTACCATAGCTGATTTTGCCGCTGATGTCAGGGCTGAAACTCCTACTGCTGCTGCAGAAATAGCTGTTCCGGATACAGGAGAGATCAGAGAGCATATGGATGGAATAAAGGAAGATATGGAAAGATCCATTTCGGGCATGATAGGGGATAAAAAGAAAATTCTTGATATGATGGATCCTAAGCTTTTTTTCAGAGAGATAGAAAGCCGTATAGCACTGGATCGGTTCAATATAGATGATATAATATCTGATATGGGAAACGACATGAAAAGTATTATGTCATCATTGGAAAACAGACTTCATGTATTGTCTGAAGCACTGGAAGCCTCCAGTCCCAAATCAGTACTTGAACGCGGATATTGCATAGTTACGGATACAGCAGGAAAGGTAGTCAGCGATATGACAGCCCTTAAAGAAAAACAGGTCGTCAATATAAAGGCTGCACGTGGCAGTGCCGGTGCCGTCATAACCGATATAGGAAAGGAATGATAATATATGGCGGAAAAGAAAATGAGTTTTGAAGAAAACCTTAAAAAACTTGAGGATGCATCACTAAAGCTGAAATCCGGAAATATTTCACTTGAGGATGCTATAAAGAGTTATGAAGAAGGAATAAAATATTACAGAAAATGTGCCGAGATTCTGGAAAGAGCAACTCAGAAAATCGAAACTTTGACAAAGTAGGAGGTTCATAAAAATGAAAGATTATACTTTTACAGATTATAAAGATATGGTCGAAGAACATCTTATGAATTTTATACCTGATATCGATCATAAAAGCATAACGCTCTATGAATCAATGAAATACAGTCTTTCCTCAGGGGGTAAGAGGATAAGACCTGTATTGCTGCTGGCAGCATGTGATTTCTGTGGAGGAAAAGTTGAAGAGGCCAGATGTCTTCTTGGTAAATCACGACACCTTTTTTATCCAATTCTTCCACCAGCAA